>NZ_JALLGL010000001.1 GCF_023072675.1 Streptomyces sp. XM83C | reverse complement strand
CGCCCCCCGGTCGCCCTGGCCGACGCGGAGCAGCCCGCCGCCCCCGCCGCCCCCGCCGTTCCGCCGATCACCTCGCGCAGGGTGCCCGCGAAGAGGTCGGCCTCCGGGTCGGCGACCAGGACGCGGGCGCGCACCTGGGCCGGAGGGATGGCGTCCAGGCGTACGTCTCCCCAGGTCACCGCCGAGGGAACGTACCGGCCCAGGCGGTCCACCACCTCCGCCGCATCCGCCGGGCGGTCCGCCACGAGTGCCGTCAGACCGCCCGGCCGCACCCGCACGCCCGAGTCGGGGTCGTGCAGCACCGCCGGCTCGGCGGGCGCCTCGGCCGTGCCCGCATCCGGTTCCGGCTCCACGCCCAGCAGCCGCACCACGCGCCGCGCGGCCACCACGCCCCGCCCGAGCTGGTAGGCCCACTCCACGAAGTACGACATCGGGCGCACCAGCACCGCCACATAGCCGTACACCGACACCAGCTCGCCGACGGTGATGGTCCCCTGGGCCGCCATCCGCGCCGCCAGCCACGCCACCACCGCCAGATACAGGGTGGGCAGGCCCAGCCCGAGCGCCTGTAGCCAGCTGGCCACCGCGCCGACCCGGTAGCCCTGGGCGCGCAGCCGGGCCGAGTCCCGGCGGAACCCGTCCGCGAACAGGCCCTTGCCGCCGAGGCCGTTGAGGACGCGCAGCCCGCCCGCCAGGTCACCGATCCGCGCGGTCAGCACGCCCTGCCGCTCCCGGTACTCCGCCTCCACCGTCTGGAGCCGACGCGTCAGCGGCCCGATCAGGAGGGCGATCAGCGGCATCCCGACGAACACCACCAGCGTCAGCCGCACCGACACCGTCAGCAGCAGCCCCGTGACGGCGAGATAGGCGGCGACCGCGCCGACGCCGGGCCCGACGACGGTCAGCGCGGACGCGATGTGCTGCACGTCGCCGACGCCGATGGTGACGACCTCACCGGCGCCGACCCGGCGCGGCAGTACCGCGCCGAGCCGCACCACATGGTCGACGACCACCTTCACCGTGCGGAAGTTGGCGTCCATCCGCACCCGTGTCATCGTGCGGTGCCGCAGGATGCTCAGCCACGCGTTGAACGCGCCCACCGCCATCATCAGCGCCGTCCACAGCACGAGCGCCCCTGTGTCGCCGGGCACCAGGCCCTCGTCGACGGCCCGCTGCATCAGATACGGCGTCGCCGACAGCAGCACCATCCAGACGCTGCCGAGCAGCGCGCCCGCCACCGACCGGCCCGCCTGGCAGCGCACCAGCCACCACAGGTAGTGCCAGCCGCCCCGGTGGTCGGGCACACCGGGATCCCCGTACGTGTCGATCACCGAAACCCCGCCCCTGCCGTTCCGCCCCGCCGTCGTGCGTCCGCTGTCGACCGCTGCCCGCTCACGCGAGGCTGTCCCGCCACGCCCGGTGCAGATCGGAGAAACGGCCGCTGCCCGCGATCAGGTCGGCGGGTCTGCCGTCCTCCACGATCCGGCCGCGTTCCATCACCAGCACCCGGTCGGCGATCTCCACCGTCGACAGCCGGTGCGCGATCACCACTGCGGTACGGCCGTGCAGCACCGTCTCCATCGCCCGCTGCACCGCCCGCTCCCCGGGGATGTCCAGCGAACTCGTCGCCTCGTCCAGGATGAGCACCGCGGGATCGGCCAGCAGCGCCCGCGCGAACGCCACGAGCTGGCGCTGCCCGGCGGAGATACGGCCGCCGCGGCGGCGTACGTCGGTGTCGTAGCCGTCGGGCAGGGCGCTGATGAACTCGTGCGCGCCGATCGCCTTCGCCGCCAGCTCGATGTCCTCCCGTGTGGCGTCGGGCCGGCCGATCGCGATGTTGTCGGCGACCGAGCCGGAGAACAGGAACGCCTCCTGCGTCACCATCACCACTCCGCGCCGCAGCTCGGGCGTGGCCAGGTCGCGCAGGTCCACGCCGTCCAGCAGGATGCGCCCCTCGGTGGGGTCGTAGAACCGGGCGAGCAGCTTCGCCAGCGTCGACTTGCCGGCGCCGGTGCTGCCGACGACGGCGACGGTCTGCCCTGCGGGCAGCGTCAGGCAGAAGCGGGGCAGCACCTCGCCGCCGGTGCGGTACGCGAACCGCACCTTGTCGAAGACGACCTCGCGGCCCGGCATGTCGTCCTTGGCCGGGGGCAGTTGGCGCGGCTGCGCCGGCTCGGGCACCGACGGGGTCTGCGCGAGCAGGCCGGCGATCTTCTCCAGGGACGCGGCGGCCGACTGGTAGGAGTTGAGGAACATGCCGAGCCGGTCGATCGGGTCGTACAGCCGCCGCAGATACAGCACGGCGGCGGCCAGCACACCCAGCTCCAGTGAGCCGTCCGCGACCCGGTAGGCGCCCCACAGCACGATCGTCGCGACGGCCGTGTTCGCGACGAGGCGGGAGCCGACGACATAGCGGGCCATCTCCAGCAGCGCGTCGCCGTTGCTGCGTTCGTGCCGCCGGTTCAGCACCCGGAACTCGGCGTCGTTGACGTCCTCGCGGCGGAAGGCGCGCACCGGGCGGATGCCGTTCATCGTCTCGACGAACTTCACGATCACCGCCGCGATCGCCGTGGACCGCACCCGGTACACCTCGCCGGCCCGCCGCTGGTACACCCGTACCAGCAGATACAGCGGCACGAACGACGCCACGGCGACCGCGCCGAGCCCGAGGTCCAGCCACAGCAGCATCGCCGAGATGTACACGAAGGACAGGATCACCGTCACCAGCTCCTGGAGGCCCTCGTCGAGCAGCTCCCGCAGCGATTCGACGTCCGTGGTGGAGCGGGAGATCAGCCGGCCGCTGGTGTAGCGCTCGTGGAAGTCGACGCTGAGGGCCTGCGCGTGCCGGAAGATCCGTCCGCGCAGATCGAGCAGCACGTCCTGGTTGACGCGGGCGGCGGCGGTGATGAACGCGTACTGAAGCGCGCCGGAGGCCGCCGCGCTCAGCAGATAGCCGACCGCCACGGCGATCAGCGGGCCGTGGTCGTCGCGGCGGAAGGCGGGCACGGCACGGTCGATGGCGTACGCCACGAGCAGCGGGCCCGCCTGCACGGCCGCCTGCTGGAGCAGCAGCAGAAGCGTGGTGACCGCGACGCGGGCCTTCATCGGCGCGAGCAGGGACCGCAGCAGCGCGGCTGTCGCGCCCGGCGGGGTGGGCAGGACGTCCCGGTCGAAGGGGTCGCCGGCGGACTCCCGCCGCCGGTCGGCGTCGTCGTCGGTGGGGGTGACGGAGGCGGTGGGGGCCGTCATGGGGTGGGGTCCTCCCGGTACTCCTCGGCGCCGGACATGAGATGGGCGTACTCGGCGTTGCCCCGCAGGAGTTCGTGATGGGTGCCGACGGCGGTGATCCGGCCGCCGGAGAGCAGGGCGACGCGGTCGGCGAGCAGCACCGTGGACGGGCGGTGCGCCACGATCAGCGCGGTCGTGTCGGCGAGGACCCGCCGCAGCGCGGCCTCCACGGCGGCCTCCGTGTGCACGTCCAGCGCGGACAGCGGATCGTCCAGCACGAGGAACCGGGGCCTGCCGACGACCGCGCGGGCGAGCGCGAGGCGCTGCCGCTGCCCGCCGGAGAGGCTGTGGCCCTGCTCGCCGACCTGGGTGGCGGTGCCCTGCGGGAGGGCGTGGACGAAGTCGGCCTGGGCGACGGCGAGGGCGCGGTCCAGGTCGGCGGGGGAGGCGTCGGCGGCGGCGCCCATGAGGACGTTCTCGCCGACGCTCGCGGAGAACAGCGTGGGTTCCTCGAAGGCGACGGCGACCTGGGCGCGCAGCTCGGCGCGGCTCATCGCGCGGATGTCGATGCCGTCGAGGGTGATACGGCCCTCGGTCACCTCGTGCAGCCGGGGCACGAGCGCGGTCAGGGTGGTCTTGCCGCTGCCGGTGGCGCCGACCAGGGCGAGGGATTCGCCGGGACGGATGTGCAGGTCGATGCCGTCGAGGACGGGTGGGCTGTCCGGAGGCGCGTCGGGGTAGCGGAAGCGGACGTTCTCGAAGCGGATGCCGTCGGGGCGCGGCCCGGCGGGCGTCTTCGCTGCGGGGGTGTCCAGCGGCCGGTCGGACTCGGGCCGCTCGTCCATCACCTCGAAATAGCGTTCGGTGGCGGTGGCCGCCTCCTGGCTCATCGCCAGCAGGAACCCGATCGACTCCACGGGCCAGCGCAGCGCGAGGGCCGTCGACAGGAACGCCACCAGCGTCCCCGCGGACAGCTCCCCGTCGGCCACCTGCACCGCACCGACCACGAGCGCGGCGCCGATCGCGACCTCGGGCAGGGTGACGATGACCGCCCAGATGGTGGCGAGCAGGCGGGCCTTGCGCAGTTCGGTGCCGCGCAGGGTGGCCGACAGTTCGCGGAAGGCGCGGGCCTGGCTGCGGTGGCGTCCGAAGCCCTTGATGATGCGGATGCCGAGGACGCCCTCCTCGACGACGGTCGTCAGATCGCCGACCTGGTCCTGGGCGAGCCGGGCGGCATCGGCGTACCGCTTCTCGAAGACCACGCACATCACGATCACCGGGACGACCGGGCCGAGGATCACCAGGCCCAGCGTCCAGTCCTGCGCCAGCATGATGATCACGCCGACGAGGATCGTCACGCCGTTGACCAGCAGGAAGGTCAGCGGGAAGGCGAGGAACATGCGCAGCAGCATCAGATCGGTGGTGGCGCGCGACAGCAACTGGCCCGACGCCCACCGGTCGTGGAAGGCGACCGGCAGCCGCTGTAGATGCCGGTACAGATCGGCGCGCATCTCCGCCTCGACGTGCGACAGCGGGCGGGCCACCAGCCAGCGCCGGAACCCGAACAGCAGTGCCTCGGTGAGGCCGAGCAGCAGCAGCCACAGCGCGCCGAGCCACACCCCGGCCGGGTCACGGTCGGCGACCGGCCCGTCCACCATCCACTTCAGGACGAGCGGGATGACGAGCCCCATGCAGGAGGCGACGATCGCGACGCCCGCGGCGGTGAACAGCCGCACACGGACGGGCCGTACGTACGGCCACAGGCGCAGCAGCGCACGGACGGCGGAGCGCGGGACGGTCTCCCGGGCGGCGGCAGGTGTGGTGGACATCAGGAGCGAGCCTACGGTTCACCACTGACATCGCCCACCGAGTTTTCGTCGGCGGGGGCGGCGCGTCCGAGTATCCGTACTCATGCATATCGTCGAACGCCTGTGCAATGATCGGCGACCGTCACGGAAGCCGACGGGACAAGGGGGAGGCGGCATGAGACGTCGCTGGGTCAAGGTGCTCACGATCACGGTGGTCGTGCTCGCCGTGCTGTTCACGGTCGTCGACCGGATCGCGGTGCACTTCGCGAACGGCGAGGTCGCCGAACTCGCCACCGAGAAGTACTTCGGCAGTCCGTCGGGCAGCGACCTGGACGTGTCCATCACCGGCTTCCCGTTCCTCACCCAGGCCGCGGGCCGAGAGTTCGACCATGTCACCCTGGACGCCGACCGTGTGCTGGTGAACAGCACCGCCAACCGCACCGGCGACTACCTCGACCTCACCGACCTGCACATCGACCTGTACGACGTCTCCGTGCCGTCCTTCACCGCCCGCTCGGCGGAGGCCGACCACGCCACCGGCACGGTGACCGTGCCCTACGACGACCTGGCGAAGACGCTCGGCCGGCTCGGCAACGGCGAGTTCACCGTCACCCCGGCGGGCGACGACCGGATCAACGTCAAGGGCGACCTGGTGGACTTCGAGACCGGCCGCCGTACCCCGGTCGACACGACGGGCACCCTCCGGCTCGCGGGCGACGAGTTCTCCGTCGTCGTCCCCGGCGCCGGCAAGGCCGGCGCCACCTGGCGCGCCCCCCTCCCGCCGGGCATCGACATGACCGCCGCCCACACCACGAAGACCGGCATAGAACTCACCCTGGAGGGCCATCAGGTGGGCCTGGGAGCGACCCGCTTCACCCGCTGACGCCGAGCGGACATCCGAACTGCCGTGGATGTCGAGGCCACCGACCGACCGCCTTCGGCGGCGGGGCCGTGGGCCGGCGCCTCACCGCACCCGCAGCAGCAGTACCGCACGTTCCGGGACCGTGATGTCCGTGCCGGCGGCGTGGAGGGTGCCGGGGGGTTCCGACTGGTTCTCGCGGGACGTGTCCAGCAGGAGTTCGTAGCGTTCCGCCCATGGGGGGCCCGGGAGGGTGAAGGGGACCGGGTGGTCGCCGGCGTGGAGGACGGTGAGGAAGCTGTCGTCGGTGATCGGCTCGCCGCGCTCGTCGCGGCCGGGGATGTCCCGGCCGGAGAGGTACATGCCGAGGGTGGCGGCGGGGGCGTACCAGTCGGCCTCCGTCATCTCCGTGCCCCGCGCGGTGAACCAGGCCAGGTCGCGCAGGCCGTCCGCGGAGTGCGCGCGGCCGGAGAAGAACGCGCGGCGGCGCAGCACCGGGTGGCGGTGACGCAGGGCGATCAGGCGGGCGGTCAGGTCGAACAGGGCCCGCCAGCCGGGGTCGTCGAGGAGGCTCCAGTCGACCCAGCTGATCTCGTTGTCCTGGCAGTAGGCGTTGTTGTTGCCGCGCTGGGTGCGGCCCATCTCGTCGCCCGCGACCAGCATGGGTACGCCGGTGGACAGCAGCAGGGTGCTGAGCAGGTTGCGGAGCTGGCGGCGGCGCAGGGCGCGGATGTCCTCGTCGTCGGTCTCGCCCTCGTGGCCGCAGTTCCAGGCCCGGTTGTCGTCGGTGCCGTCGCGGTTGCCCTCGCCGTTGGCCTCGTTGTGCTTGCGTTCGTACGACACCAGGTCGCGCAGGGTGAACCCGTCGTGCGCGGTCACGAAGTTCACGGAGGCGTACGGGCGCCTGCCGCCCCACGCGTACAGGTCGCTGGAGCCGGACAGCCGGTAGCCCATCTCCCGCACGTCGGGCAGCGCGTGCCGCCAGAAGTCGCGGACGGCGTCCCGGTAGCGGTCGTTCCACTCCGTCCACAGCGGCGGGAAGGCGCCGACCTGGTAGCCGCCGGAGCCGACGTCCCACGGCTCCGCGATCAGCTTCACCCGGCGCAGCACCGGGTCCTGCGCGATCACCGCGAGGAACGGGGAGAGCATGTCCACGTCGTGCATGGAGCGGGCCAGCGCCGCGGCCAGGTCGAAGCGGAAGCCGTCGACGCCCATCTCCGTCACCCAGTAGCGCAGCGAGTCGGTGATCAGCCGCAGTACGTGCGGCTGCACGACGTGCAGGGTGTTGCCGCAGCCGGTGTAGTCGGCGTAGCGGCGGGCGTCGGACCGCAGGCGGTAGTAGCCGCGGTTGTCGATGCCCTTGAGGGACAGCGTCGGGCCGTACTCGCCGGCCTCCGCGGTGTGGTTGTAGACCACGTCCAGGACGACCTCGATGCCGGCCGCGTGCAGTGCCCGCACCATGCGTTTGAACTCGCCCACCTGCTGGCCGGTGGTGCCGGACGCGGCGTACGCGGCGTGCGGGGCGAAGTAGCCGATGGAGTTGTAGCCCCAGTAGTTGCGCAGGCCGCGCCGCAGCAGATGGTCCTCGTGCGCGAACTGGTGCACCGGCAGCAGCTCGACGGCCGTCACGCCCAGCTTCACCAGGTGCTCGATCGCCGCCGGGTGCGCGAGCCCCGCGTAGGTGCCGCGCAGCTCCTCGGGGACGCCGGGATGGAGTGCGGTGAAGCCGCGTACGTGCAGCTCGTAGATGACCGAGTCCGCCCACGGTGTCTTCGGGCGGCGGTCGTCCGCCCAGTCGTCGTCATCGTGGACGACGACACCTTTCGGCACGTACGGCGCCGAGTCCCGGTCGTCGCGGACCGTGTCGGCGACATGCTGGTCGGGCCAGTCCCGCACATGCCCGTACACCTCGGCCGGCAGGGAGAACTCGCCGTCCACGGCCCGCGCGTACGGGTCGAGCAGCAGTTTCGCCGGGTTCCAGCGGGCGCCCGTCCACGGGTCCCAGCGGCCGTGCACCCGGTAGCCGTACCGCTGCCCGGGCAGCACGCCCGGCACGAAGCCGTGCCAGATCTCATGGGTCAGCTCGGTCAGCCGCAGCCGGGTCTCGGTGCCCTTCTCGTCGAACAGGCACAGCTCCACGCCCTCCGCGCCGCCCGCCCACAGGGCGAAGTTGGTGCCGGCCACTCCGTCCGGGCCGACCCGGAACCGGGCGCCCAGCGGCATCGGCGTCCCCGGCCACACGGCCCCGGCCGGTGCGCGCCGCGTCCCGTTCACGACGGCGGCCGGTCGCGGCTCACCGGCGGCCTGCCCGTCGGCGACCGCCTCCTGCTCGGCTGCGCTCGACACCTGTATCGGCCCTTCGTCGGTCGGCTCCGGCCCGTGCGGCGGGGGCGGCGGCGTCCCGGCCGCGGCGCCCCCGTACGGCGTCCTTCTCACAGTTCTGCCCAGACGGGCGCTCGCACTCACGTTTCCCCAGGGCGGGCCGGTCGTTGGGCAGGCCGTGAGGCATGCACACGGACGCGCACGGCGCGCGGGGGCCGTCCTGGCCGCCGTACTGACATGGGCGGGACTGCTGGCCGGGGCGGTCGGCTGCACCGCCGACGGCACGACACCGATCGACAGCGTGTTCGGCAAGGGGTCCGCCCCGAAGGACGTCATCCGGGTCACCCCCGAGGACGGCAGCAAGGAGGTGAGCCCGGACCGGCGGCTGCGGGTGCGCATCCCGGACGGGCGCCTGGAGTCGGTGAAGGTGGTGAAGTCGCAGGACGCGCAGGAGACCCCGGTGCCCGGCCGGATCTCCGCCGACGGCCTGACCTGGCAGCCCGCCGAGGACCGGCTGGCGCTCGCCGCCGAGTACACCGTCGACGCGGTCGCCGTCGACGGGCACGGCCGCCGCTCCGCCCGCCACGCCGTCTTCACCACCAAGGTCCCCGGTCGGCGGTTCGTCGGCTACGTCACCCCCGAGAACCGTGCCGTCGTCGGCACCGGGATGATCGTCTCCGTCGAGTTCAACCGGGAGATCACCCATCGGGCGGCCGTGGAGCGGGCCATCGAGGTGAAGGCGGAGCCCCCCGTGGAGATCCGCGCGCACTGGTTCGGCGACTCCCGCGTCGACTTCCGCCCCGAGCACTACTGGAAGCCCGGCACCCGCGTCACCGTCGCGCTGCGGCTGCGGGACGTGGAGGGCGCGCCCGGCGTGTACGGCCTGCAGTCCAGGACGTTCTCCTTCACCGTCGGCCGCAGCCAGGTCTCCCTGGTCGACGCCGCCGCGCACACCATGGAGGTGCGGCGAGACGGCGAGCTGCTCGCCACCGTGCCGATCACGGCGGGCGCCCCGAAGACCACCACGTACAACGGCAAGATGGTGGTGATGGAGATGCTGGAGGTCACCCGGATGAACGGGGCGACGGTCGGCTTCCGCAAGAAGGACGGCAAGAGCGAGTACGACATCCCCGACGTGCCGCACGCGATGCGGCTGACCGACTCCGGCACCTTCCTGCACGGCAACTACTGGGCGGAGGGCGTCTTCGGCGAGGAGAACGTCAGCCATGGCTGTGTCGGTCTGCGGGACGTGAAGGGCGGCGGCGCGGACACCCCGGCGGGCTGGTTCTTCGACCGCAGTCTCGTCGGGGACATCGTCGAGGTCGTCAACAGCAAGGACAAGACGGTCGCCCCCGACAACGGCCTCGGCGGCTGGAACATGGGCTGGAAGCAGTGGAAGGCGGGCAGCGCGTTGCGCTGACCCTCCCCGGCGCGTTCACGGTTGGGACGGAACAGTGACATTCCCGCCCCTCCGGCCCCCCCTGACCATGCAGTTAATATGCGCGCACAGCGTGCCCGCGAGCTGCGGCGACGCTGCGGTGCGGGCCCGGTCGGGGCCCGGGGGAGGGGAGACACAGCTGTGAACGTGCGTCCGATACGGGGGGCGTCGGCCGATGGGCGTGGGCGGCGGCGCGGATGGACGGCGATGGCCGTCGGCGCGCTGCTGCTGGCCACCGCGGCCTGCGGCGGGGGTGGCTCGGACTCCGGGTCCGCCGGCGACGGCAAGAACCCCGGCAAGGCGACCGCCGTCGCGCAGAGCGGCCAGTCCGAGGCCGTCGTGACCATCGCTCCGAAGAACGGCGCCACCTCGGTCGACACCAGCGGCGCCCTCAAGGTCACGGCCGCCAAGGGCAAGCTGACCGAGGTCGTCGTCAAGGACGGCAAGGGCACGAAGGTCGACGGCGCGATATCCGCCGACGGCACCAGCTGGACGCCGGCGACGCACCTCGCCGCGTCCACGAAGTACCAGGTGCACGCGGTCGCCAAGGACGCGGCGGGCCGTACGGCGGCCGAGGACGCCAGCTTCACCACCCTCACCCCGAAGAACACCTTCGTCGGCACGTTCACCCCCGAGGACGGCTCCACCGTCGGCGTGGGCATGCCGTTCTCGGTCCGCTTCACCCGGGGCATCACCCACCCCGAGGACGTCGAGAAGGCCATCAGGATCACCACCGAGCCGCCCGTCGAGGTCGAGGGCCACTGGTTCGGCAACGACCGCCTCGACTTCCGGCCCGAGAAGTACTGGCAGGCAGGCACCAAGGTCACCGTCCGCCTCAACCTGGACGGCGTCGAGGGCCGCCCCGGCGTCTACGGCAAGCAGTCCAAGACCGTCTCCTTCACCATCGGCCGCAACCAGGTCTCCGTCGTCGACGCGAAGGCCCACACCATGCAGGTCATGCAGGACGGCAAGGTGATCAAGACGATCCCCGTCACCACCGGCAAGCCCGGCTACGCCACGTGGAACGGCCAGATGGTGATCAGCGAGAAGTTCACCGTGACCCGGATGAACGGCGACACGGTCGGCTACGACGGCGAGTACGACATCAAGGACGTGCCGCACGCGATGCGGCTGACCGACTCCGGCACCTTCGTGCACGGCAACTACTGGGGCGGTGACGCCTTCGGCAACTACAACGCCAGCCACGGCTGCATCGGCCTGCGCGACGTGCGCGGCGGCTACGACGGCAAGGCGCCGGCCGCCTGGTTCTTCAGCCACTCCATCGTCGGTGACGTGGTCGTCGTGAAGAACTCCACCGACCCGGTCGTCTCCCCGTCCAACGGGCTCAACGGCTGGAACATGTCCTGGGAGAAGTGGAAGGCCTGACCCGGCACCCCGCGCGGCCGGCGCCCACGCGCCCGGCCGCGCCGCCGTGACGTCTCCCGTGGCCGTGGTCGTCGCCCCGCTTCAGGACGCGGCTTCGAGCGCGTCCAGGGAGGCGAGCACGGCCTGCACGTTCAGCCGACCGGACGCCACGAGCTGGGCGCCGCCGCGCCGCAGCGCGGCTGCGAAGGGCCCCGCCCACGTGTTCTCGTAGATCAGCAGCCCCGCCGAGTTGCCGGGCTCCACGGCGGCTGCGGCCTCCTCCAGATCGTCCTGGCCGATCAGCCCCGAGTTCACGCCCTCGAAGACGGCGAGATCGAGCAGCCCGTCACCGGTCAGGTCGGCGATCTCCAGCGCGGTCACCGAGCCGTCCTCGTCCTTCCTGATGAACCGCAGGTCCAGGATGCGGATGATGCCCCGGTCCACCAGATCCACCAGCAGCGGGAAGGCCTCGCCCGTCATACGGTTGCCGGGGAACTCCACCACCACGTAGTCGATGGGTCCCGTCTCGTCGAGTGGCTCGCTCATCCTCGGTCCCCTCTCGCACCGGTCGGCCCCCGAGTGCCATTGCATCACCGGCGGGCAGGCACCGCACCCGCTGCGGGCCGCGGTCACCGCCCGCCCTCGGCGGGCCCTGCGGGCGGGCGGGATGCCGGGCCGCCCCCGCGATGCTCTACTGGAGGTGCCGGCCCGCACACGGCTGCCGCTGGGAGGCGATCACCATGCCAGGTCTGCTTCGCGGAGTCGCCCGCACCGCCGTCGTCGCCGGCACGGCGACCGCGGTCTCCAACCGGGTGTCCCGACGCCAACAGGGCCGCTGGGCCGCGCAGGCGCAGCAACAGCAGGCGATGCAGCCCGCCTACGGATCGTACGGATACGGAGAGCCGCCGGCGGCGGAGACCACCACCTCGACGCCCGACGAGATGACCGCCAAGATCGAACAGCTCAAGCAGCTCGGCGAGCTGAAGGCCCAGGGCATGCTCACCGAGGCGGAGTTCCAGGAGCAGAAGCGCCGCCTGCTCGCCTGACGCCCGGCCCCACCGGGCCGTCGGACGAGGCGCACGCGCCGCGCCCCGGCATCCGCACGATCCGTACGGGCCGAGACGACGTACGCCCGCGCCCCGGCGCCCGTACGCCCCGCACGGGCCGGTCCCGCGCGGTGTGACCGACCGCACCGGACCCACCCCCGTTAGTGGCCGTTAACCTGGCTGCCATGACCGTGAATCTCGAAGTCGCCGAGGGCGTCGGCACGCTGCGCCTGGACCGCCCGCCCATGAACGCGCTGGACGTCGCCACCCAGGACCGGCTGAAGGAACTCGCCGAGGAGGCCACGCGCCGCGACGACGTGCGCGCCGTCGTGATCTACGGCGGGGAGAAGGTGTTCGCGGCCGGCGCGGACATCAAGGAGATGCAGGCCATGGACCACACCGCGATGGTCCTGCGCGCCCGCGCCCTCCAGGACTCCTTCACCGCGGTCGCCCGCATCCCCAAACCGGTCGTCGCCGCCGTCACCGGGTACGCGCTGGGCGGCGGCTGCGAGCTGGCCCTGTGCGCGGACTACCGCATCGCCGCCGACAACGCCAAGCTCGGCCAGCCCGAGATCCTCCTCGGCCTCATCCCCGGCGCGGGCGGCACCCAGCGGCTGTCCCGGCTGATCGGCCCGTCGAAGGCCAAGGACCTCATCTTCACCGGCCGTATGGTCAAGGCCGACGAGGCCCTGACGCTCGGCCTGGTCGACCGGGTGGTCGCACCGGAGCAGGTGTACGCCGAGGCCCACGCCTGGGCCGCCAGGCTCGCGCAGGGGCCGGCGATCGCGCTGCGCGCGGCGAAGGAGGCGATCGACACCGGTCTGGAGACCGACATCGAGACCGGCCTCGCCGTCGAACGGAACTGGTTCGCGGGCCTGTTCGCCACCGAGGACCGTGAGCGCGGCATGCGCAGCTTCGTGGAGGAGGGACCGGGCAAGGCCAAGTTCCTCTGACGCTCCGATCCCGGCGGGACCCGGTCGGCCTGACGCGATGTGACCTCGGGAACGAGTTCGGCCGGAGGGCTTGCAATTGACGTGATGTCTGATCCGGGTCCCCCGAAGGGGCGGTTTGTGGGAACCTTGGGGCGACCTTGAGCCTGTCTCGTCGAGGGAGCCTGTCGATTGCCTCCGGCCGAGCCGTCACCGCAGGTCAGCCCGGGTACGTCGGACGCCGAAGTGCCCCTGTCATATGCCGAGCGCATGAAGCGCAAAGGGGGCGTCCAGGGGGCGTATTCGCCCGGAACGCCTCCGCGTGCCGTACCGGACGGCCATGATGGGGGCATGGCGGGGCTGGAGGGCATCGATCAGCCGCGGGGACACGGCCGTGCTACAGCGGCGGCACGCTGGTCGCCCGCTGTCGAGGACGAACGGGCGCTCAAGGCACTGGAGTTGTACGGCAACCCCACGGAAGCGGAGGTCCCCTTACCGTCGCTCCCCGAGTCCGCCGGCACCGCCCGCCGCCTCGCCCAGGTCGTCGTCCTGCGGCACTGGGCGCTGGGTCCCAAGCTGACCGAGGACACCGTCCTGCTGGTGTCGGAACTCGTCGGCAACGCCGTACGGCACACCGGCGCCCGCGTGTTCGGGCTCCGTATGCGCCGCCGCCGAGGCTGGATCCGCGTCGAGGTCCGCGACCCCTCCCGCGGCCTGCCCTGCCTGCTGCCGGTGCAGGAACTCGACACCAGCGGCCGGGGCCTCTTCCTCGTCGACAAACTCGCCGACCGCTGGGGCGTGGACCTCCTCCCGCGGGGCAAGACGACATGGTTCGAGATGCGCGTGTCCGACCGCTGACGTACGCCACAGCCGCCCAGGGGCGCCCTGCGGTGGCGGCCCGCTGTCGGATGAGGCCCGCGGTTCGGGTGCGACCCGCATCCCGCCACCGTCCGGGTGAATCGCCCGGTTTTATGCCATAACGCCCCTTAAATGGTCCGGTGACCTCCACCGACCGCCGCGCAGCGCTCCGCACCGGCGCCGGCCTCCTCGCCGGAGCCGCCGTCACCGCCGCCTGCGCACCCTCCGGCACCGGCGCCCCGGACAGTCCCGGCACCGGACAGCCCCCTGCCGCACCGGCGGCCGACGCCCCCGCGGCGCCCGGCCCGCGCCGCTTCCCGGGCAGCCCGGAGCAGATCACCCACGGCCCCCGCACCCGCGCCCGCGTCGCCCTCACCTTCCACGGCCAGGGCGACCCCGCCCTCGCCCGCGCCCTCCTCGACACGGCCGAACGCCACGGCGCCCGGCTGACCGTCCTCGCCGTCGGCACCTGGCTGGACGACCACCCCGAGATGGCCCGCCGCGTCCTCGACGGCGGCCACGACCTCGGCAACCACACCCAGAACCACCTCGACATCGGCGCGATGCCCGAGGCCGAGGCCCGCGCCGAGATCACCGCCTGCGCCGACCGGCTGAAACGGCTCACCGGGTCCATCGGCACCTGGTTCCGCCCCTCCCGCGCCGCGCGGGCCTCCCCGCTCGTCGCCCGCCTCGCCCGCGAGGCCGGCTACCCCCATGTCCTGTCGTACGACGTGGACTCGCTGGATTTCACCTCGCCCGGCGCCGACGCGGTCACCCGCACCGTGCTCGCCGAGGTCCGGCCCGGTTCCGTCGTGAGCCTGCACTGCGGCTACCCCGACACGGTCGCCGCGCTCCCCGCCGTCCTGACCGCCCTCGACCGCCGCGGCCTGCGCGCGGTCACCACCACGGAGCTGCTCAGCTGATGCCCACCATGCGTCCCTCCCGCGCCCTGCTCACCGGCACCGCCCTGCTCGCCGCCGCGGCCCTCGCCGCCTGCGGCACCGAGACCAAGGACCGGCAGACCGTCCAGACCGTCCAGACCACCAAGGCCGCCCTGCCCGCCCCGGCGCAGAAGAAGCAGCCGCCGGCCGTGCACGGCCTGCCCGGCATGCCGCCCGTCCTCGACCCGAAGGACGTCTACGCCGCCGACCGGCCCAACCGGCTCTCCCCGGTCGTCAAGGACTTCCCGTCCCGCGTGTACGTGCCGAACACCGAGTCCGACACCGTCTCCGTCATCGACCCGAAGACGTACGAGGTGATCGAGACGATCCCCGTCGGCCGGCAGCCGCAGCACGTCGTGCCGTCCTGGGACCTGAAGACGCTGTGGGTCAACAACAACCGCGGCCACACGCTCACCCCCATCGACCCCAGGACGGGCAAGGCGGGCAAGCCGGTCGAGGTGCACGACCCGTACAACCTGTACTTCACGCCCGACGGCAAGTACGCCGTCGTGATGGCCTCCCTCGACCGCGAACTGGTCTTCCGCGACCCGCACACCATGGAGCGCAAGAAGACCGTCCCCGTCACCTGCTACGGCGTCAACCACGCCGACTTCTCCCTGGACGGCCGCTACTTCATCGTCTCCTGCGAGTTCAGCGGCGAACTCCTCAAGGTCGACACCGCGCAGATGAAGGTGGTCGGCCAGCAGAAACTCCCCTTCAAGGGGGCCATGCCGCAGGACGTGAAGGTGTCGCCCGACGGCAAGCGGTTCTACATCGCCGACATGATGGCCGACGGCATGTGGGTGCTGGACGGCGACAAGTTCACCGAGCCCACGCTGCTGCCCACCGGCAAGGGCACGCACGGCCTGTACGTCAGCCGGGACTCGCGCGAGATGTACGTCTCCAACCGGGGCGAGGGCACCGTCTCCGTCTTCGACTTCCAGCAGAACAGGATCACCAAGAAGTGGAAGCTGCCGCAGGGCGGCAGCCCCGACATGGGCGGCGTCTCCGCCGACGGCAAGGTGCTGTGGCTGTCGGGCCGCTACAACTCCGAGGTGTACGCCATCGACACCAGCACCGGCCGACAGCTCGCCCGCATCAAGGTCGGCAGCGGCCCGCACGGCCTCGCCGTCTACCCGCAGCCGGGCCGCTACTCCCTCGGCCACACCGGCATCTTCCGCTGAGGACGCACGGCCCCGCCGGTCGGCTCACCCCGCCCGCTCCGGCAGCCGCAGCAGCGCCTCCGCACCCACCTGACGGAAGCCCGCCGCCTGGAACGCCCGCGCGCTGCGGGCGTTCCCGGGGGAGACCTGCGCCCACAGCGGCTCGTCGGCCAGCCGCCGTGCCGCCGCCACCAGGGCACGCCCCAGCCCCCGGTGCCGTACGTCCTCGTCGACCTCCACGGACACCTCGAGCCGCCCGGCGATCCCCCGGCCCAGGACCAGGACACCCCCGTCGGCCGACCACGCCCGCACGTCGTCGCGGCGCCTGCGGGCGTAGGCCACCCTCGGGTGGTCCGAGTCGATCTCCCGCAGCGGGACGGCCGGGCCGCCCGGCAGCGGGTCGGCGACCAGGACCGCGTCGATCGTGTCCGTGGTGCGGCCGGTGCGGTCCAGGAAGGCGGTGAGGAAGCGGGGGCTGAGCGTCGCTGCGAGCGGGTCGCAGTCCAGACCGGCCAGCGTGCCGTACACCCAGCTCGGGTCCTCGTCGGTGAAGACGACCGAGTGGCCGGTGAACGCCATCACGCCGGCGTCCCGCGCATCGTGCTGCGGCACCACGGTCGTGCCGCCGTCCGGGGGCGGGAAGTCGCCCCGCGCCGCCGCCTCCAGA
The DNA here is from genome assembly GCF_023072675.1 of Streptomyces sp. XM83C. Taxonomy (GTDB): domain Bacteria; phylum Actinomycetota; class Actinomycetes; order Streptomycetales; family Streptomycetaceae; genus Streptomyces; species Streptomyces thermocoprophilus. The sequence continues at coordinate 89,465 of NZ_JALLGL010000001.1, read as the reverse complement.
ATCTCCCGCAGACTCTGCCCCACTCCCGCGCTCCTCGTCTCCCGGTCTCTCCGTGCCGTCGGCAGGGCCCAGCCTCACACAGGGCGGCCGTACGGGGGACGCCCTCGGGCCGTTAATCTGACCTGCGGCACTGTGCCAGCTGTACCGGAAAACGTGACACAAAGGGGCGGATCGGTGGCGGACATCGAGGAAGCACGCAAGCAGTTCGAGCGGATCGACACGGACGGGGACGGTCGGATCACCGCTGCCGAGTTCAAGACCGCGCTCGCCCAGGGCGGCGACTGGAACGTCACCGAGGCGGTCGCCGAGGCGATCATCGCCAGCCGTGACCTGGACGGCGACAAGCAGCTGTCCTTCGAGGAGTTCTGGGCCTACCTGAACAAGTGAGACACCGCCGGGGACCCGCCTGACCAGGCGCGTTCCCCGGCCCGAGGTGGCGCCCGCCCGGTGGTCCGGGGGCGCCCCCTCGGCACGGGAGCACGTCCGGCCGGCGCATCCGGCACGGTCAGGACCTTGCGCACGGCCGGCGCGTCCCGCACGGTCTGGATTTCCCGCACGGCCGGCGCGTCCCGCACGGTCTGGATTTCCCGCACGGCCGGCGCGTCCCGCGCGTGCGGGACGTCCTCCCCGGCGCCTACGGGCTCGTCGCCGCGCTCATCGGGCCGCCGCCCGGTTCACCGCCGAGACGACCGCCGCGACCCGCGCCGCGAGCGGGGACGGGGCGATGCCCGCGCCCCACACGGTGACCCCGCCCACCCGGCACTCCGCGTAGGCGGCGGTGCCGTCGGTCACCGGCTGGTCGCTCGCCTCCAGCACCTCCACGGCGTACCCGGCGCCGGCGAGCGCGTCCGCGAACGCGGTCAGCGGGCCGCTGCCGGTGCCCTCGAGGTCGGCGGTGCGGTCGCCGGTGTCCAGCGTGCAGACGAAACGGTGGGCGCCGGACGGGTCGCTGTGCACGGACCACACGTCCGGCCGGATCACCGCGTCGGCGAGATACGTCGCCCGGAACAGCTCCTCCACCTCCTTCGGTGTGGCCTCGCCCCCGCTGTCCTCCGTGGCCTCCTGCACGACCCGCGCGAAGTCGGCTCGCATCCGCGCCGGCAGGTCCAGCCCGGTGCGTGTGCGCAGCAGATACGCCACACCGCCCTTGCCGGACTGGGAGTTGACCCGGATCACCGCCTCATAGGTGCGGCCCACATCGGCCGGGTCGACCGGCAGATACGGCACCGACCAGGGCGCCAGCCGCTCCGGCAGACCCGCCTCCCGTGCCGCGCGGGCGTGGTGCGCGAGACCCTTGCTGATGGCGTCCTGGTGGGTGCCGGAGAACGCCGTGTACACGAGGTCGCCGACGTAGGGGTGGCGGGGGTGCACGGGCAGCCGGTTGCAGTGCTCGACGGTCTCCCGCACCGCGTCGATGTCGCTGAGGTCGATCATGGGGTCGACGCCCTGGGCGTACAGGTTCAGCGCGAGGGTGACCAGGTCGACGTTGCCGGTGCGTTCGCCGTTGCCGAAGAGGCAGCCCTCGACGCGCTGCGCCCCGGCCAGCACGGCGAGTTCGGCGCAGGCGACGCCGGTGCCGCGGTCGTTGTGCGGGTGGACGGAGAGGACGACGCTGTCCCGCCGCGCGAGATGCCGGTGGATGTACTCGATCTGGTCGGCGTACACGTTCGGGGTGGCGATCTCCACGGTGGCGGGAAGATTGTGGGTGACGGGCCGGTCCGGGCTCGCGTCCCAGAACTCCGTCAGTTCGTCGCAGAGTTCGAGGACGAAGTCCGGTTCGGTCAGATTGAAGGTCTCCGGGGAGAACTGGAACCGCACCGACGGGGTGTCACCGGCCCGGCGGGCCATCAGCTCGGCCGCCTCCCGCACGATGCGCCGCACCCCGGCCCGGTCCCGGCCGAGGACCACCTCCCGCCACACCGGGGACGTGGCGACGTACAGATGGACCACGGCCCGCGGCAGGCCCTCGACGGCTTCGAAGGTGCGCTCGATCAGATCGGCCCGTGCCGCGGTGAACACGACCGGAGTCACATCGTCGGGCAGCGCGTCCGGGCCGGTCGCGAGGTCGCGGACGAAGTCGAAGTCGGTCCGGCTGGCGGACGGGTAGCCGACCTCGATCTCCTTGTAGCCGACGCGGACCAGCAGATCGAAGAAGCGCCGCTTGCGGGCCGGGTCCATCGGCTCGGCGAGTGCCTGGTTGCCGTCGCGCAGATCGACCGGCACCCACAGCGGGGCGCGCTCGATCAGGGCGGCGGGCCAGCGCCGCTCGGTCACGGGCACCCGCACCCGCTCGTGGTGGGGGCGGTAGCGGTGGTACGGCATCCCGCTGGGACGCTGCGGATTCCATACGTCGGTCAGGGTCATCGTCGGTCGGCCTCTCCGGCTCGGTGCGGCGGTGACCGGCAGCACGGCACCCCGCGGCGGGGTGCCGGTCGCGTCAGGCCCCGCCGCGGCAGCCGAGAAGGAGACCGCGGAGCGTCATGGACGGTACGCTAGCCACTCCTCAGGTCCTCAGACAAGTGAAATCCGATCACTCCTCAGACAAGTTGGTGAGCCCCGATGGACACCGGCCCGCTGCGCCCCAGCCCCCTGGTCGAACAGGCCGCCGCCCGGCTGCGCGCCCGGATCGCCGACGGCACCTGGCCGGTCGGCGCCAAACTCCCCGGCGAGACCAACCTCGCCAAGGAACTCGGCGTCGGCCGCTCCACCGTCCGTGAGGCCCTGCGCGCCCTGGCCGGCGCCGGTCTCGTACGGCCCCGGCAGGGCGCCGGGGTGTTCGTGACCGCCACCGCGCCGGTCGACGACTTCCCCGCCCGGCTGCGCCGGGCCGCGGTCACCGACGTCTACGAGGTCCGCGCGGGCGTCGAGGTGCACGCCGCCCGCCTCGCCGCGCACCGACGCACCGACGAGGACATCGCCGCCCTGCACGCCGCGCTCGCCGCCCGGCGCGCCGCGGCCGAGGGCGACGACGCGGCCTTCGTCGACGCCGACATCGCCTTCCACGCGGTCGTCGTGGACGCCGCGCACAACGTCGTCCTGTCCGGCCTGTTCGCCCAGTTCGTGCCGGTCCTGTGCAAGGGCCTCGTCGAACTGCTCGCCCTGACCGGGCTGCGCGCCCGTGACCCGAACCACGGCGACGCCGCCCACGAGGCGGTGGCGCAGGCCGTCGCGGACGGCGACGCCGACCTCGCGGCGGCCGTACTGGCGAAGGAACTCCAGGACCCGTTCGGGCAGGCCGGGCAGCCCGAAGGGTGACACGGGCGGTCCGAACGGGTGGGGACGCGGCCACGGCGGAACAGGCCGCCGCGCCGGGAGGTTGTACCAGCCGACCTATGCATGTGCATCGACTTTCGGGAAGGCGGCCGACATGAAGATCGGCATCATCGGCGCGGGGCACATCGGCGGCAACCTCACCCGGCGGCTCACCGCACTCGGGCACGACGTCTCCGTCGCCAACTCGCGCGGACCACAGACCCTCACCGGGCTTGCCGAGGAGACGGGCGCGACACCGGTACGGGTCGAGGAGGCGGCGCGCGGCGCGGAGATCGTCGTCGTCGCCGTCCCCGTGAAGGCCGTACCGGAGCTGCCCGCCGGCTTCCTCGACGGGGCCGCCGACGGCGTCGCCGTCATCGACACCGGCAACTACTACCCGCATGAGCGGGACGGCCGTATCGACGAGATCGAGGACGAGGGCATCACCGAGAGCCGCTGGACCGAGCGCCGGATCGGCCACCCCGTGATCAAGGCGTTCAACGGCACCTACGCCCAAGACCTTGTGGACCGGGCGCTGCCCGCCGGCCACCCCGAGCGGATGGCGCTGCCCGTGGCCGGGGACGACGAGGCGGCCAAGGCGAAGGTGCGCGCCCTCATCGACGAGCTGGGCTTCGACACCGTCGACGCGGGCGGCATCGACGACTCCTGGCGGCAGCAGCCCGGCACCCCGGTGTACGGCCTGCGGGAAGGCGTGGAGGAGGTGCGCAGGGCGCTGGCGGAGGCGTCCCCGGAACGGCAGGAGGCGTACCGCGGCTGACCCCTGGGTAACCCGCACGTCGCCCGGGGCGGGCCGAGCCCTCAGCGGCCCGGCCCGCCCGTGGAGGGCGTCAGCGGCCCTGCCCGAATCGCGGCCGGCGCGGGGCGCGGGGCTGAGGGTCCGCCGGACGGAACGCCGCGCTGCGCAGGGACCGCCCCATGGCCTGTGCGAGCGGCCGTTCCAGGAACCGCTGGACCAGGTGCCGCTCCCCGGGCCGTCGCGATCGCTGCTCGGTCGTCGGTCTGCGTCATGAGCCCACCGTTCGGCGTGTCCACGGACCCATCTCGGGCCGCCCGCGCGCCCTGAAGGCTGTACGCGCCATGAAACTCTCGCCCCTTCGACCGATCAGCCGATGAAATGGGTTGTGGGACAACGGTGTGACACCTGAGACGAGCGGCGCGTCTCACTCCGCCAGAGCCCACGAGCGCAGCGCCGCCACGCTCGCGAAATCGGCCACGTTCGTGTCGACCGGGGTGGAGGTGTACTGGTGGAAACGCCACTTCGCCTTGATCCGGGGTTTGCCCGCGGTCACATAGTCGGCGATCCACAGACCGTCGCCCGCGTACGAGGTGGTGTCGACGTTCAGCCAGAAGTCCCGGTTGCAGTACAGGACAACCCGCTGCTGCGGGCGCAGCCGCTTCAGGGTGCGGATGAAGGAGTCCTTCTCCGCGTTCGACGCGTGGCTGCCCGCGCCGGTGGTCTCCCAGTCGACGGCCAGGATGTCGCCGCGCTTCTCCGGCGCCTTGGCGAGGAAGTACTCGGCCTGGGCGGTCAGGTTGCCCGGCCACAGGAAGTGGTAGAAGCCGACGACCAGACCCGCGTCACGGGCGCGCTCGGTCTGGGCGGCGAGCTTGGGGTTGACGTAGGTGCGGCCCTCCGTCGCCTTCACGAAGACGAAGGAGAGGCCGGCGGTGTTGTAGGCGGAGGGCTGGTAAGCGCTCACGTCGATGCCGCGGAGCATGGGGGGACTCCCGTATGTGCTGGTGGGGGGACGGGAGTTGTTTTATGCCCCGGATCAACGCCCCTGATGCCGGGGGAGGTTCGGGCCGGGCGTGTTCAGCACTCGATGATGTTGACGGCGAGACCGCCGCGCGCCGTCTCCTTGTACTTCACCGACATGTCGGCGCCGGTGTCCTTCATCGTCTTGATGACCTTGTCCAGGGACACCTTGTGCGAGCCGTCGCCGCGCATCGCCATCCGCGCCGCCGTGACGGCCTTCACCGCGGCCATGCCGTTGCGCTCGATGCACGGGATCTGCACCAGACCGCCGACCGGGTCGCAGGTCAGGCCCAGGTTGTGCTCCATGCCGATCTCCGCGGCGTTCTCCACCTGCTCCGGGGTGCCGCCCAGCACCTCCGCGAGCGCGCCCGCAGCCATCGAGCAGGCCGAGCCGACCTCACCCTGGCAGCCGACCTCGGCGCCGGAGATGGAGGCGTTCTCCTTGAACAGCATGCCGATCGCGCCCGCCGCCAGCAGGAACCGCACCACACCGTCCTCGTCGGCGCCCGGCACGAAGTCGATGTAGTAGTGCAGCACCGCCGGGATGATGCCGGCCGCGCCGTTCGTCGGGGCGGTCACCACGCGTCCGCCGGCCGCGTTCTCCTCGTTGACGGCCATCGCGTACAGGGTGATCCACTCCATGGAACGGGCCAGCGGATCGCCCTCCGCGCGCAGCTGGCGGGCGGTGACCGCGGCCCGGCGGCGCACCTTCAGCCCGCCCGGCAGGATGCCCTCGCGGGACATGCCGCGCGTCACGCACGCCTGCATCACCCGCCAGATCTCCAGCAGGCCCGCGCGGATCTCCTCCTCGGTGCGCCAGGCACGCTCGTTCTCCAGCATCAGCGAGGAGATCGACAGGCCGGTCTCCTTCGTCAGCCGCAGCAGCTCGTCACCGGTGCGGAAGGGGTACTTCAGCACCGTGTCGTCCAGCTTGATCCGGTCCGCGCCGACCGCGTCCTCGTCGACGACGAAACCGCCGCCCACCGAGTAGTACGTCTTCGACAGCAGCTCGGCGCCGTCGGAGGCGAACGCCTGCACGGTCATGCCGTTGGCGTGGTACGGCAGCGCCTTGCGGCGGTGCAGCACCAGGTCCTGATCGAAGTCGAAGGTGATCTCGTGCTCGCCGAGCAGCCGCAGCCGCCCCGCCTGCTTGATCTTCTCCACCCGCTCGTCCGCGGTCTCCACGTCGACCGTGCGCGGCGAGTCGCCCTCCAGGCCGAGCAGTACGGCCTTCGGCGTGCCGTGGCCGTGACCGGTGGCCCCCAGCGAGCCGTACAGCTCGCAGCGGACCTGGGCGGCCCTGTCGAGCAGGCCCTCGTTGCGGAGCCGCCGGGCGAACATCCGGGCCGCGCGCATCGGGCCGACCGTGTGGGAGCTGGACGGGCCGATGCCGATCGAGAACAGGTCGAAGACCGAGATGGCCACGGGTGACTCCTAGGAACGGGGTGGTGCGAGAAGTGGGGGTGCAGGGCGCGGGCACCGCGCACGCCGGTACTCCCAGTGTGCGCGGTGCCCCGCGAAACGTGACTTACTTGTTCAGACCCGGGTACAGCGGGTGCTTGTCGGCGAGCGCCTTCACGCGGGCCTTCAGGGCCTCCGCGTCGGCTTCCCCGAAGGGGGAAGGCGCCTTGAGCGCCTCGGCGATCACGTCCGCGACCTCGGCGAAGTCCTCGGCGGTGAAGCCGCGGGTGGCGAGCGCGGGCGTGCCGATCCGCAGGCCCGAGGTGACCATCGGGGGCCGCGGATCGTTCGGGACGGCGTTGCGGTTGACCGTGATACCGACCTCGTGGAGGCGGTCCTCGGCCTGCTGGCCGTCCAGCTCCGACTCACGCAGGTCGACGAGGATCAGATGCACGTCCGTGCCGCCGGACAGCACGTTCACCCCGGCCTCGCGGGCGTCCGGCGCGGTCAGCCGCTCGGCGAGGATACGGGCACCCTCGACGGTGCGACGCTGCCGCTCCTTGAACTCCTCGCTCGCGGCGATCTTGAAGGAGACCGCCTTGGCCGCGATCACATGCTCCAGGGGGCCGCCCTGGAAGCCGGGGAAGACGGAGGAGTTCAGCTTCTTCGCGAAGTCCTTCTTCGCGAGGATGATGCCGCCGCGCGGTCCGCCCAGCGTCTTGTGCGTCGTGGACGTCACCACGTCCGCGAACGGCACCGGGTTCGGGTGCAGGCCCGCCGCGACCAGACCGGCGAAGTGCGCCATGTCGACCCACAGGTAGGCGCCGACCTCGTCGGCGATCCGGCGGAACTCCGCGAAGTCCAGCTGCCGCGGGTACGCCGACCAGCCGGCGATGATCACCTTCGGGCGGTGCTCCTTGGCGAGCTTCTCCAGCTCGGCCATGTCGACCAGCCCGGTCTCCGCGTCCACGTGGTACGCGACCACGTCGAACTGCTTGCCGGAGAAGTTCAGGCGCATGCCGTGGGTGAGGTGGCCGCCGTGCGCCAGGTCCAGGCCCAGGACGGTGTCGCCGGGCTGGGCCAGCGCGAACAGTGCCGCCTGGTTGGCGGAGGCACCCGAGTGGGGCTGCACGTTGGCGTACTCGGCGCCGAACAGCTCCTTGACCCGGTCGATGGCGATCTGCTCGGTGACGTCGACGTGCTCGCAGCCGCCGTAGTAGCGGCGGCCCGGGTAGCCCTCGGCGTACTTGTTGGTGAGGACCGACCCCTGCGCCTCCATCACCGCGAGCGGCGCGAAGTTCTCGGAGGCGATCATCTCCAGCGTCGACTGCTGGCGGACCAGCTCGGCGTCGACGGCCGCGGCGACCTCGGGGTCCAGCTCGTGCAGGGACGTGTTCAGGACAGTCATCGGCTCTGTGACTCCTCAGCCGGCGGTGTACGCGGTGTACTCGTCGGCGGAGAGCAGGTCGCCCGGCTCCTCCGCGACGCGCACCTTGAACAGCCAGCCGCCCTCGAAGGGGGCCGAGTTCACCAGGGAGGGGTCGGCGACGACGTCCTCGTTGATCTCGGTGACCTCACCGTTCACCGGGGAGTACAGCTCGGAGACCGACTTGGTCGACTCCAGCTCGCCGCAGGTCTCGCCCGCGGACACCGACTCGCCGACCGCGGGGAGCTGGACGAAGACCACGTCGCCGAGCGCGTTCGCCGCGTGCTCCGTGATACCGACCGTCGCCACGCCGTCCTCGGCGGGGGACAGCCACTCGTGCTCCTTGCTGTAACGCAGCTGCTGGGGGTTGCTCATGGCCTGAATTCTCCTGTACGCGTGGGTGTGCTGATGAAGGGGGGACAGCGCGGAACGCACATGACCAGGGCGGATGTGCCCCGCGTCACGTACGGGCGCTCACGACGGTGATGTGTACGACGGTGTCACTTCTGCCGCTTGTAGAACGGCAGCGCCACGACCTCGTACGGCTCGTGGGTGCCGCGGATGTCCACACCGACACCCGGCGTGCCGGGAGCGGCGTGCGCTGCGTCGACGTACGCCATGGCGATCGGCTTGCCCAGTGTGGGGGAGGGGGCGCCGGAGGTGACCCTGCCGATGACCTTGCCGTCGGCGACGACGTCGTACCCGGCGCGCGGGACGCGGCGGCCCTCGGCGACCAGGCCGACCAGGACACGCGGCGGGTTCTGCTCGGCGCGCTCGGCGGCCTCGCGCAGCGCCTCGCGGCCCACGAAGTCGCCGTCCTTGTCGAACTTCACCACCCGGCCGAGCCCGGCGTCGAAGGGGGTCAGCTCGGCGGTCAGCTCGTGCCCGTACAGCGGCATGCCCGCCTCCAGGCGCAGCGTGTCCCGGCAGGACAGACCGCAGGGGACCAGCCCGGCGCCCTCGCCGGCCTTGGTCAGCGCCTGCCACAGCTCGACGGCGTGCTCCGGCTTCACGAACAGCTCGAAGCCGTCCTCGCCGGTGTAGCCGGTGCGGGCGATCAGCGCGGGGACACCGGCGACGGTGCCGGGCAGGCCCGCGTAGTACTTCAGGTTGTCCAGGTCGGCGTCGGTGACGGAGGCGAGGATGCCGGGCGAGGCGGGACCCTGCACCGCGATCAGCGCGTACGCGTCCCGGTCGTCGCGCACCTCGGCGTCGAAACCGGCGGCCCGCTCGGTCAGCGCGTCCAGCACGACCTGCGCGTTGGAGGCGTTGGCGACGACCATGTACTCGGTCTCGGCGAGCCGGTAGACGATCAGGTCGTCCAGGATGCCGCCGTCGGCCTGGCAGATCATGGTGTAGCGGGCGCGGCCCGGCTTGACCGCGCCGATGTTGCCGACCAGCGCGTGGTCGAGGAGCGCGGCGGCCTGCGGGCCGGTGACGGTGATCTCTCCCATGTGGGAGAGGTCGAACAGGCCGGCCTTGGTGCGCACGGCGTTGTGCTCGTCGCGCTCGGAGCCGTAGCGCAGCGGCATGTCCCAGCCGGCGAAGTCGGTCATGGTCGCGCCGAGCGAGCGGTGCACGGCGTCCAGCGCGGTGTGCCGCAGCGCGGCGGAATCGGTACTGCTCACGGTCGTCTCCCAGGGGACAGGACAGGCGAGGAAGCGTTCCTCCCCATCTGTCATCGGAACCTGAGAGGTTCGCCCTGACCACCTGGGGCGGTCCTGGCTTGCACCTTGGGTGGGACCACCGAGGGAGGCGGTCCGCTTTTCAGATGTGCCTCGCCCGCGCGGTAACGGGGCCTGAGAGATTCAAGGGAGGGACTTGCTCCTTCGGCGCCCCGGACCCCTCGGGGGCCGGGAACTCTCCCGCGCGGATTCAAACGGCCGGTATGCAGTTGGCGCGCACATCATTGCACGCCCGGCCCGATCGCGGCAGGCCGCATCTGTAACCGGCTCGTGGCGGTACGCGAACGAAAACGCCGGGCCCGCGCATTACGTTCTCTTTACGCTCGACGGGGCAGAAGCCGTACCGGGCCCAGGGGAGGACGATGACGGTGGACAGGACGACGGCGTACGCGACCACGACGGGCATCGCGGTGCCCCGGCAGCAGACCGCCCCCGAGGCGGCGGCCCGCCCGGCCCCGGTCGTCCGGGATCTGCGCGACCGCGGTGGGCACAGCCCCCGCGCCCTGCTGTTCGGCACCCGCGACATCGTCGTGGTCACCGGCCTGCCCGGCAGCGGCAAGTCCACCCTGATGCACCGCGCGGTCCGCGGCCCGCGCATCGACTCGCAGGACACCCGCGACCGCTGGGAGGCCCGCCTCCCCGCCTGGCTGCCGTACGCGGTGTACCGCCCGCTGGTCCGCCTCGTCCACTACGCCGGGCTGCGTCGCGCCCTGCGCACCGGCGAGGGCCTCGTGGTGCACGACTGCGGTACCCAGGCCTGGGTCCGCGCCTGGCTGTCCCGCGCGGCCCGCCGCCGGGGCGGCACCCTCCACCTGCTCCTCCTCGACGTCCCGCCGGAGGCGGCCCTGGAGGGGCAGCGCGCCCGCGGCCGGGGCGTCTCCCGGTACGCCTTCGCCCGGCACCGCCGCGCCGCGACCCGGCTGGTGCGCGCCGTCGAGGCCGGCCGGCTGCCGGCCGGCTGCGGCTCGGCGGTCCTGCTGGACCGCGCGGCGGCCGACGCCCTGCACCGGGTGGCGTTCACGGGCTGACGCCGGGGCCCGGCCCCGCTGTGCACCGCCGCCTGCCGGTGGGTGATGTCGGCGGCAGCCGTTAGCCTTTCGGTCACATCGATCGGTCAGACCATCCGGTCACACCACCGGTTCCGGCAGACGGTAGGGAGAGATGGACTTCCCGGCGGATCTTCCCGCGGATCTTCCCGCGCAGACGCACCCCCACCCGCACGGCGGGTGGCCCGGCAACGAGCTGGAGGAGGTGCTGTCCGCCGCCCTCGGCGTGCCGGGCGCGGCGGCGCGGATCATCGAGGTGCTCGGCCGCAGCTTCGTCTGGGTGCCCCTGCCCAACGGCGGCGGCCCGCACAGCAGTTCCCTCGACCTGCCCACCACCGAGATCGACGGCCAGGCGTACGTCCCCGTCTTCAGCTCCGAGGAACAGTTCCGTCTGGTCACCGGTGCCCGTATGGCGTACGCGGTCGCGCCCGCCGTGGAGTTCGCCCGAGGTCTGCCCCCGCAGGTCGGCGTGGCGGTCAACCCGGGCGGTGTGGTCGGGGTGCCGCTGCCGCCCGACGCCGTCGCCGAGCTGTGCCGGGCCGGCCGCACCCCGCTGGACGGCCCCGCGAGCGGCGGCCGGGTCCGGCTGTACGAGCCGGACTGGCAGGACGACCCCGTCGACTTCCTCTCCGCCGCCTCCGCCGAGTTCGAGGCCATCGGCGTCGTCCTGACGGCCCGGCGCTGTCTGGCCGCGATCGAGACGGCGGACCCGGTGATGTTCGTCGGCGTCGAACTCTCCCAGTGGGAGGGCGATCTGCGTGCCGCCCCCCTGGACGCCCTCGGCCGTGCCCTCGGCAGGGTGCCGGTGCGCTGGCCGGTCAACCTGGTCCTGATGGACGTGGCGCAGGACCCGGTCGCCGACTGGCTGCGGGAGCGGGTCCGCCCCTTCTATCAGCGGGCCGTGTGACCGACCGAGCCGTCCCCGGTCCTGTCGGCCCACCGCTTAACCTGATTTCATAGCTCGGCCGAGGGTGTTGAACGAAGGGGCGATACAAAGTGAGCGCTGGCACGGCGGCGACCGGACAGGTCGAGCACATGCTGCGCCAGGTGACGCCCGGGCGCTACGACGCCTACGAGGCGCTCCTGCGCGCGCTCGCCACCCCCGGCACCGGCCAGATCTGGATGCTCCTGTGGCACGGCCAGGCCGGCTCACCCGACGCCCAGTACGGGGACATGGAGGTGGGCGGCCACCACTACGCGCCCTGCGTGACCAGCGCGCAGGAGCTGAGCGCCAGCGGCTGGAACCGTTCGTACGAGGTGACGGACGCGCTGGAGGTGGCCCGCGCGCTCTACCCCGACCACTACGGCCTCTGGCTCAATCCGCACGCCCCGGGCGGCGGCGTCGGCATCCCCTGGCTGGATCTGCGCCGTATCGCCACCGGACTCGACCGGCAGCCGGCCGGGCCGCTCAGGCTCTCCGATCCGGCCATCGAGATCCCCCAGTTCTACGCCCTGCTCACGCAGAACGCCCACCGCACCTCCGCGGTGCGGGCGCTGCGCCGCGCCTGGGTGCAGCCGGCGCTCGGCGCGCCGTATCTCGCCATCGGTCTGGAGATGTACGAGACCACCCCGCAGGCGGTCGACGCCGTGCGGGCGATGATGCAGCAGTCCGTCGCGGCCGTTCCCGACGGGCTGCCGGTGTCCACCGTGGCGATGTCGGACGACCACGACCCGGTGGTGATGTGGATGCGCGCGAAGGCGCGTCCTTTCTACGACCGTGAGGCGCACGCCACAGCACCCGTGCATGCCCCCGTGGCCGGTTACGGCTACCCGCCGCCCGCCCCTGGCCGATACTGAGCGTCACCGCGCCCCGGGCGCGGCCCGGATGATCTCCGCGCGTAGATGCGGGCGATTCAGTGTCATATGTCGGATTTGGTCTGACTTCTACCTGTCCGCCCCGCGTTATCGACTGTCCGGATAACGGAAACCCCAGCACATCATCACGTTTACGCATCCTTTCGCCGTCAACTCTGGCCGCAGATCGCAAAACCGTTGAAGACTCCGGCGACAGGGGTGTTTTCGCCCCTGTGTACGACGGACTGACCACGCCGCTACAGCGGCATGCGCGGGCCGGCTACCGCCGGTTGAGAGGGGTCCCTGCCAGATGACGGCACCATTGCACGAGCCGACCGCTGAAGCGGCCCCGAGCGCGGTCGACGAGGCTGCGGTCGCCAGCGCCGACGCCAAGGCCGTACAGGGCCGGTCGCTGGGCCGGATCGCCTGGGACCGCCTCAAGCGCGACAAGCTCGCCCTGACGGGTGGCGTCGTGGTGCTCGTCCTCATCGTGATCGCGGCCCTCGCCCCGGTGCTCACCAGCCTGCTCGGCCAGGACCCGAACGAGTATCACGAGAACCTCATCGACCCGCTGTTCGGCACGCCCACCGGCAGCATGGGCGGCATCAGCGGCGACCACCTGCTCGGCGTCGAGCCGGTCAACGGCCGCGACATCCTCGCCCGCATCCTCTACGGCGCCCGCATCTCGCTGCTGGTCGGCTTCCTGTCGGCCCTCGTCGCGGTCGTCCTGGGCACCGTCCTCGGCGTCCTCGCCGGTTTCTTCGGCGGCTGGGTCGACTCCCTGATCAGCCGCGTCATGGACGGCCTGCTGGCCTTCCCGCAGCTGCTCTTCATCATCGCCCTGGTGTCCGTCATGCCGGACAAGCTCTTCGGGCTGACCGGTTCGAGCGTCCCCGTCCTGGTGATGGTCCTGGTCATCGGCTTCTTCGGGTGGCCCTACATCGGTCGCGTCGTGCGCGGCCAGACGCTGTCGCTGCGTGAACGCGAATACGTCGAGGCGGCCCGCTCCCTGGGCGCCGGGCGGATCTACATCCTCTTCAAGGAACTGCTGCCCAACCTCGTCGCCCCCATCATCGTGTACTCGACGATGATGATTCCCACGAACATCCTCACCGAGGCGGCGCTCAGCTTCCTGGGCGTCGGCGTCAAGCCGCCCACCGCCTCCTGGGGGCAGATGCTGTCGAGCGCGCTGGACTACTACCAGTCGGACCCCATGTACATGGTCGTCCCCGGTGTGGCCATCTTCATCACCGTGCTCGCCTTCAACCTCTTCGGCGACGGCGTCCGGGACGCACTGGACCCGAAGGGCTCCCGCTGAGCCGCCGTACCTCAACTCCCGTGGCATCTGACACGGGGTCTCTCATCAAATCCGGAGGATCCGAGACCGTGACTACCCAACGCACCTCAGGGCGGCGCAAGCAGGCCTTGGCCGCTGCCATCGGGGTCGCCGCGCTGCTGACCACGGCGGCGTGCGGCGGTGGCGACGACAGCAGCGGGGGCTCGAAGACCGGCGCTGCCGGCTTCGACGCCGCGAACAACAAGGTCGCCCAGGCCGACCTGGCCAAGAAGGGCGGCACCCTGAAGTTCGGCGCCGCGCAGGACGCCGACTCGTGGGACACCACGCGTGGCTACTACGGCTTCATGTGGAACTTCTCGCGCTACTACAGCCGTCAGCTCGTCACGTTCAAGACGGCTCCCGGCAAGGAGGGCGCGAGCCTCGCCCCCGACCTCGCCACCGGTCTCGCCAAGGTCTCCGACAACGGCAAGACCTACACGTACACGCTGCGCGACGGCGTGACGTGGGAGGACGGCAAGCCGATCACCTCCAAGGACATCAAGTACGGCATCGAGCGCGTCTGGGCGCAGGACGTCCTCTCCGGCGGCCCGACCTACCTGAAGGACGTCCTCGACCCCAAGGGCGAGTACAAGGGCCCGTACAAGGACACCACCCCGGACCACCTCGGCCTGAAGGCCATCGAGACGCCTGACGACAAGACCATCGTCTTCAAGCTCCCGCAGGCCAACGCCGACTTCGAGTCCATGGTCGCCCTGACCTCGGCCTCGCCGGTCCGCCAGGACAAGGACACCAAGTCCAAGTACGGTCTGCACCCGTTCTCCTCGGGCCCGTACAAGTTCGAGTCCTACAGCCCCGGCAAGAGCCTCACGCTGGTCCGCAACGAGAACTGGAAGCAGTCCTCGGACCCGATCCGCAAGGCGTACCCGGACAAGATCACCGTCAACATCTACTCCAACGCCAACGACCTGGACCAGCGTCTGATCAACGGCGACCTGGACCTCGACCTCAACCAGACCGGCATGTCGCCGCAGGGCCGCACCACCGCCCTGAAGCAGCACAAGGCCAACGTCGACAACCCGGTCTCCGGCTTCATCCGCTACGCGGTCTTCCCGCAGAGCGTCAAGCCGTTCGACAACATCCACTGCCGCAAGGCCGTCATACTCGGCGCCGACCACGTGTCGCTTCAGACCGCGCGTGGTGGCCCCCTGGCCGGCGGTGACATCGGCACCAACATGCTGCCGCCCGGCATCCCCGGTGGCGAGGGCCAGAAGTACGACCCGTACCAGCTCGCCGGCGCCAACAAGAACGGCAACATCGAGCAGGCCAAGGAAGAGCTGAAGCAGTGCGGCCAGCCGAACGGCTTCTCCACCACCATCGCCGTCCGTAACAACAAGCCGGTCGAGGTGGCCACCGCCCAGTCGATGCAGGCGTCGCTGAAGAAGATCGGCATCAACGCCCAGATCCACCAGTACGACGGTGCCCAGACCGCCGGCATCATCGGCAGCCCCGCCAACGTGGCGAAGAAGGGCTTCGGCATCATCATCATGGGCTGGGGCGCCGACTTCCCGTCGGTCCAGGGCTTCGGTCTGCCGCTGTGGAGCAGCAAGTACATCCTCGACAGCGGTAACAACAACTACGCGCTGATCAAGGACAAGTCGATCGACTCGCTGTTCGACCAGTTCAACGCCACGCTGGACCCGGCCGGCAAGGAACAGATCGCCACCCAGATCAACCACAAGATCATGGACGGCGCCTACTACCTGCCGTTCGTCTTCGAGAAGTTCATCAACTGGCGCTCCGACCGCCTGGCGAACGTGTACACGACCGACGGCTACAGCGGTCAGTACGACTTCGTCAACCTCGGTCTGAAGTCCGCCTCCTGACAACCGGCACACCCGCCGTACGGCACGAAAGGCAGGTGAAGGCCGGCGCGGCGTGACCGCGGGCCACCGGAGGTCCCCCACCGCCCACAAGGTGTGGGGGCCCGGCCGGTGGCCCGCGGCCCGCGCCGCGGGCCGAGAGCTGTGCTCGCTTACCTCATCAGGCGGTTGTTCGCCGCCGCTGTGATGCTGGTGGTCATCATCACGGTGGTCTTCAGCATCTTCTTCATCGTCCCCAAGTGGGCGGGCGTCGACATCGCCCTGAGCTTCGTGGGCAAGCAGGCCGACCCCGCCGCCGTCGAAGGGGTGCGGCAGAAGCTGGGTCTGGGCGACCCCGTCTACGTTCAGGTCTGGCACTTCTTCAAGGGCCTGTTCGTGGGCCGCACCTACACGGGCGGCGGCGACACGATCAACTGCTCCGCACCCTGCTTCGGCTACTCCTTCCGCAGTGAGCAGGCCATCTGGCCCGTGCTGAAGGACCGCTTCCCGGTGACCCTGGGACTCGCGCTCGGCGCCGCCCTGCTGTGGCTGATCATGGGCGTCTCGGCGGGTGTGCTGTCCGCGCTCAAGCGGGGCTCCCTGTGGGACCGCGGCGCCATGGTCGTCGCCCTCGCCGGTGTCTCGCTGCCGATCTACTTCACCGGCATGCTCTCCCTGGCGATCTTCGTCTACGGACCGCTGAAGTGGTTCGAGTCGGACTACGCGCCCTTCGCGGACGACCCCGCACAGTGGTTCAGCGCGATGATCCTCCCCTGGGTCACCCTCGCGTTCCTCTACGCGGCGATGTACGCGCGCATCACACGGGCCACGATGATGGAGATCCTCGGCGAGGACTACATCCGCACCGCGCGCGCCAAGGGCCTGCGCGAGGGCGTCGTCATCCGCAAGCACGCCATGCGCTCCACGATGACGCCCATCCTGACCATGCTCGGCATGGACCTCGGCGCCCTCATCGGCGGCGCGATCCTCACCGAGTCCACGTTCAACCTTCCCGGCCTGGGCCGTGAGGTGCTGCTCGCCATCAGGAACCAGGACCTGCCCGTCATCGTGGGCGTCACCCTGATCACCTCGCTGGCGGTGCTCTTCGCCAACCTCGTGGTGGACATCCTGTACGCCGTGATCGACCCCCGAGTGAGGCTCGCATGACCGAACTCAGCAAGAGCGGCGCCGCCGTGGGCGAGCCCACGGCCGCCTCGCCCGCACCGACCGCCTTCCTGGAAGTGCGCGACCTGAAGGTGCACTTCCCCACCGACGACGGCCTGGTCAAGTCCGTCGACGGGCTCAGCTTCCAGCTGGAGAAGGGCAAGACGCTCGGCATCGTGGGCGAGTCCGGCTCCGGCAAGTCGGTGACCTCGCTCGGCATCATGGGCCTGCACACCGCCGGCCAGTACGGCAAACGCAAGGCGCAGATCTCCGGTGAGATCTGGCTGGACGGCACCGAGCTGCTGTCCGCCGACCCGGACCATGTGCGCAAGCTGCGCGGCCGTCAGATGGCGATGATCTTCCAGGACCCGCTGTCCGCGCTGCACCCGTACTACACGATCGGGCAGCAGATCGTGGAGGCCTACCGGATCCACCACGACGTCGACAAGAAGACCGCCCGCCGCCGCGCGGTGGAGATGCTCGACCGCGTCGGCATCCCCCAGCCGGACAAGCGCGTCGACAACTACCCGCACGAGTTCTCCGGCGGTATGCGCCAGCGCGCGATGATCGCGATGTCGCTGGTCAACAACCCGGAGCTGCTCATCGCGGACGAGCCGACCACCGCCCTGGACGTCACCGTCCAGGCGCAGATCCTGGACCTGATCCGCGATCTGCAGAAGGAGTTCGGCTCCGCGGTCATCATCATCACCCACGACCTGGGCGTCGTCGCCGAACTCGCCGACGACCTCCTGGTGATGTACGGCGGCCGGTGCGTCGAGCGCGGCCCCGCCGACAAGGTGTTCTACGAGCCCCGCCACCCCTACACCTGGGGTCTGCTCGGCTCGATGCCGCGCCTGGACCGCGAGCAGCAGGAACGGCTCATCCCCGTCAAGGGGTCCCCGCCGTCCCTCATCAACGTCCCGTCCGGCTGCGCCTTCAACCCGCGCTGCCCGTACGCCGACATCCCCAAGGACAACGTCACCCGCACGGTCCGTCCCGAGCTGGCCGAGGTCGGCAGCAAGCACTGGGCCGCCTGCCACATGACCAGGGAGCAGCGGGAGCGTATCTGGGCCGAAGAGATTGCGCCGAAGCTGTGAGCGAGAACCCCAAGGACACGGCCGTGACCACCGCGGACGCCGCCGACGGCGACATCCTGCTGAAGGTGACGGGGCTCCAGAAGCACTTCCCGATCAAGAAGGGCCTGCTCCAGCGGCAGGTCGGCGCGGTCCACGCGGTCGACGGCCTCGACTTCGAGGTGCGCAAGGGCGAGACCCTGGGCGTCGTAGGCGAGTCGGGCTGCGGCAAGTCGACGATGGGCCGGCTGATCACCCGGCTGCTCGAACCGACCGGCGGCAAGGTCGAGTTCGAGGGCAAGGACATCACGCACCTCGGTGTCGCGGGCATGCGCCCGCTGCGCCGTGACGTGCAGATGATCTTCCAGGACCCGTACTCGTCGCTGAACCCGCGGCACACCATCGGCACGATCGTCGGTGCCCCCTTCAAGCTGCAGGGCGTCACGCCCGAGGGCGGCATCAAGAAGGAAGTGCAGCGGCTGCTGTCGGTGGTCGGGCTCAACCCCGAGCACTACAACCGTTACCCGCACGAGTTCTCCGGCGGTCAGCGCCAGCGCATCGGCATCGCCCGCGCGCTCGCGCTCAGCCCCAAGCTCGTCGTGGCCGACGAGCCGGTCTCCGCGCTGGACGTGTCGATCCAGGCGCAGGTCGTGAACCTGCTGGACGACCTCCAGCAGGAGCTGGGCCTGACGTACGTGATCATCGCGCACGACCTGTCGGTCGTCCGGCACGTCTCGGACCGGATCGCGGTGATGTACCTCGGCAAGATCGTGGAGCTGGCCGATCGTGACCTGCTCTACACCTCGCCGATGCACCCGTACACCAAGGCGCTGATGTCGGCGGTGCCGATCCCGGACCCGGCGCGCAAGAGCGCCAAGAGCGAGCGCATCCTGCTCAAGGGCGACGTGCCCTCGCCGATCTCCCCGCCGAGCGGCTGCCGCTTCCACACGCGGTGCTGGAAGGCGACGGAGATCTGCAAGACCACTGAGCCGCCGCTGCTGGAGCTGCGGCCGGGCCAGCGGGTGGCGTGCCACCACCCGGAGAACTTCGAGGACCAGCAGCCGCAGGACACCGTCCTGCTGTCGGACGCCAAGGCGGCGGCCGAGCTGGTGGCCGACGAGGTGCTCGCGGAGTCGGCGGAGACGTCGGCGGCCGTGGCCGAGGCGGTCGGGAAGGGCGACGGCGCGGCCTCCGGGGCCACGGCAAAGGAGCCCGCCGGAGAGTCCGCCGAGGAGTCCGAGCCGGCCGAGGCCACCGCCGAGGAGTCCGGCGCGGCGTCGGACGAGTCCGGGGAGCCGGAGACTCAGGCCGAGGACACGCCCAAGAAGAAGTAGCTTCACCCGAGCCCCCGCCTTGCTTTGTAAGGCGGGGGCTCGTTCTTGCGTCAGAATATTCGGGTGTACCAGTTCCTCAGCCCGTCTGTTCAGCACACGCTCGACCTGATCGGCATCTTCGTCTTCGCCATCTCCGGCGCGCTGCTGGCCGTCCGCAAGAACTTCGACGTCTTCGGCATCGCCGTCCTCGCCGAGGTCACCGCCCTCGGCGGCGGGCTGTTCCGCGACCTGATCATCGGTGCCGTGCCGCCGGCGGCCTTCACCGACTTCGGGTACTTCGTGACGCCCCTGTTCGCGGCCCTGCTGGTGTTCTTCCTCCACCCCCACGTCGAGCGCATCCAGACCGGCGTCAATGTGTTCGACGCGGCCGGGCTCGGCCTGTTCTGCGTCGCAGGCACGACGAAGGCGTACGAGTACGGGCTCGGCCTCACCCAGTCGGCGGCGCTGGGACTCGCCACGGCCGTGGGCGGCGGTGTGCTGCGTGATGTCCTCGCCAACGAGGTGCCGTCGCTGCTGCGCTGGGACCGCGATCTGTACGCGGTGCCCGCGATGGTCGGCGCCACGATGGTCGTCGTCTGCCTGCACTACGACGCGCTGACCCCGGCCGCGAGCGCACTCGCCGCGGTCACCGCGTTCGTGCTGCGGCTGCTCGCGATGCGGTACCACTGGCGGGCCCCGCGGGCGTGGAACCGGCGCTCCACCGTCCGGGAGGAGTAGCCCCGCTCCCGGCCCCGTCGCCGTTGCCGTCTCGGGTCCCGCTTCCGGTCCTCCCCTCGCCGAGCAGGCCGGTGAGCCAGTGGAAGACCGGTTCCACCTGGGGCCGCCACAGCGCCATGGTGTGGCCGCCCGCGTTCGGCGGGACCCGGACCACGTGCACGGTGGTCGGTGCCTTCGCCGCCTCCTTCAGGGCGAGGCCGGCCTCGTAGCCGTCGTGCGGCTGCCCGGAGACGTACAGCGCGGTCCGGGGCGGCACGGTCGCCTTCCGCAGCAGCATCCAGGGGTTGTTCGCGGCGCGCAGCTCGGGGGTGCGGGCGGCGAGGGAGCCGCTCTCGGCGACGGGGTCGTTGTAGCCGGACAGGCTCACCCCCGCCCGGTAGCGGTCGGGGTGGGCGACGGCCAGCTTGGCCGCGCAGTGCCCGCCGGCGGAGTACCCGGCGACCGCCCAGCCGTCCGGGGCGGGACGGGCGCGGAAGTTGTCCATGACCATCTTCGGCACGTCGACGCTCAGCCAGGAGTCGGCGTTGACCCGGCCGGGCACGTTGGCGCAGCCGGTGTCCCGGCCGGGCAGCAGGGTGGTGCGGGGCGAGACCAGGATGAACGGCGCGATCTCGCCGGATCGCATCAGCGGCAGCAGCTGCTCGTGCGCCTTCATCGACCCGAACCAGGCCTTCGCCGAGCCGGGGTAGCCGGGCAGCAGCTCGACCACGGGGAAGGTGCGGTTCCGGTAGGCGGGGTCGTCGTACTGCGGCGGCAGCCATACGTACACCTCGGCCTCCACACCGGAGACGCGACCCTTGACGTGGGTGACGCGGACACCGCCGGCCGCGTGCATACCGGGGCCCTCGGCCTGCCGGAACGTCTGCCGCACCTTGGGCAGCTTGTCCACGTTGACGCCGCCCTTGCCGTCGGCACCGAGGTCGTCGGCCCGCTGCACATGGTCGCCGGTGCCGAGCAGGTCACCCCAGGTGTCGTACAGGTTGTTGGCGTTGTTGACCAGCGCGAAGACCAGGGCGACGGCCGTGACCTGCGCGAACAGCAGCATCAGCAGACGGGCCGCGGCGCGCAGCGGGCGCGGGCCCGGCACGCGCGACCACAGCGCGAGCGGCAGCACCAGGGCGAGCACGGCCAGCGCGATCAGCGTGGCGAGAAAGGGAGTCCCGGTCAGGCTCATGTCCCAGGAGAGGGAAAGCCTTGGCCCGAGGTTTACCTGTGGGTGGCATCTCACTTAGAAAGCTACCGCTTAGTATTTGCCCGTTGTACGGTTCATCCATGTCAGAAGCAGCATCCGCCGCGGCCCGACAGGCCATGATCGGCGACAGCGAGTTCGACCGGGACACCGCCGTCATCCGCCGGGAGCCCGGTGTCTACGACATCGACCTCTCGGCCGGCTGGACGATCATCAACGCCGTCAACGGCGGCTATCTGCTGGCCGTCCTGGGCCGCGCCCTCGCGGACGCACTGCCGCACGCCGACCCGTTCACCGTCTCCGCGCACTACCTGACCGCCTCCCAGCCGGGCCCCGCCGTCGTCCGCACCGATGTGGTGCGCACCGGCCGCACCCTCTCCACCGGCCAGGCCTCCCTCTTCCAGTACGCGGAGGACGGCACCGAGGTCGAACGCATCCGCGTCCTCGCCTCCTACGGCGACCTCGACTCCCTCCCCGACGACGTGCGGACCACCGCCAAGCCGCCCGAGATCCCGCCCATCGAGCAGTGCTTCGGCGCGGACGACTCCCCGGCCCCGGTGCCCGGCAGCTCCGCCATCGCCGACCGGCTGATGCTCAAGCTCGACCCGGCCACCCTCGGCTGGGCGCTCGGACAGCCGTCCGGGAAGGGCGAGATGCGGGCCTGGTTCGGGCTGGCCGACGGCCGCGACCCCGACCCGCTCTCCCTGCTGCTCGCGGTGGACGCCCTTCCGCCCACCGCCTTCGAGCTGGGCCTGTCCGGCTGGGTGCCCACGGTCGAGCTGACCGTGCACGTCCGCTGCCGCCCGGCACCCGGCCCGCTGCGCGTCGCGATCACCACCCGCAACCTGGCCGGCGGCTTCCTGGAGGAGGACGCCGAGGTCTGGGACAGCGCCGACCGGCTGGTGGCCCAGTCCAGGCAGCTCGCCCGGGTACGGCTGGGCTGAGCGGGCGGCGGGCGGTCGGGGTGCAGGTCTCGGGCCCGGCCGAGCGGTTCCCGGCCCGTCCAGGCCGCGAGCCGGGTGTGCACGTCCGCCTCCTCGGGGACGGACCGCACCCCGTCGATGGGCGTCCCGCCCCGCCGCTCCGCCGGCAGGACACGCTCGGCGGTCGCCGGCGCGAACGCAGACAGCTCCGCGTCGGGTTCGCCCGGTCGGCCGAGCGCCTCCCGGGTCGGTACGGCCCCGATGTTCCGGCGAAAACCTGACAGTTCCCGTCAGCTTTTGCGCCGGACCCGGGCCCGGCGGGATCCTTGCCCCCGTGAAGTCCGACCGCCTGCTGTCGATCCTGCTGCTCCTTCAGACCCGGGGCCGGGTCCCCGCCCGCGAACTCGCCGACCGCCTGGAGGTGTCGGTCCGTACCGTCTACCGCGACATCGAGGCGCTGTCCGCCGCGGGCGTCCCCGTCTATGCCGAGCGCGGCCGGCACGGCGGCATCGAACTCCTCCCCGGTTTCCGCACCGACGTCACCGGGCTGACCGCCGACGAGTCCCGGGCGCTGTTCGTCCTCGCCGCGCAGGGCGTCCATGCCGCCCTCGGTCTGGACGCGGCGCTCGGCTCGGCGCTGCGCAAGGTGATGGCCGCGCTGCCCGCGCCGCACCGCCCGGCCGCCGAGGTCACCAGCCGCCGTGTCCTCGTGGACGCCACCCGCTGGCGCGGCGGCCCGCGGCAGGCGGTGGACCTGGACACGCTGCGGGACGCCGTGTTCACCGACCGGCGCCTGAAGCTGCGCTACCGGCACAGCGGGCAGAGCGAGGACCGCACGTACACCGTCGACCCGTACGGGCTGGTCGCCAAGGCGGGCGTCTGGTACCTCGTCGCCGACCGGTGCGGCAAGCCCCGGCTGTTCCGCGCCGACCGGGTGCGGTCGGCGACCGTGCTGGACGCTCCCGCACGCCGTCGGCCGGGCGTCGAGCTGGCCGACGCCTGGGAGGTGCTGCGCCGTCAGATCGAGGAACGGCCGGGCGGGCTGGAGGTGACGGTGCGGGTGCGCCGCGACCGGCTCGGCATGTTCCAGCGGATCGCGGCCGGCTCGCTGGCGGGCCCGCCGGACGACGACGGAACGGGCGAGTGGGTCACCGCCCGGCTGTCGTACGGCATCGTCCGCGAGGCCCGGCAGCTCCTCGCCTTCTCCGACAACGTGGAGGTGGTCTCCCCGCCGGAGGTCCGCGCCGAACTCGCCGAGGCGGCGGCCGTGACCCGGCTGTACGCGGGGAAGGCGGCGCCCGAGGGGGACGGCGCGTCGGACGCCGACGGGTCGGGAGTCGTCGGTCCTGTCATTCCGCGTTCCAGTGCCGGCGGCCCAGGCTGATCAGACGGAGCTGACGGCGGGCCAGATCGGCGACCCGGGCCCGCTCCTCGCCGTCCTCGGCCGGCGTCTCCAGGAACAGGGACGCCGTACTGAGCATCTGGTCCACATAGAGATGGGCGAGCATCATCAGATCCTCGTCGCTCCAGCCCGCCGAGACCGGGTCCTTCGCCAGCTCGGCCCGCACCTCCTCGGTGAACCGGGCCAGTTGGTCCCCGATGGCCTCCCGCACCGGCTGCACGCCCCCGTGCCGCTCCCGCGCGATGAACCTCACATGGGCGGGGTGCTCGTCCACATGACGGGCGATCAGCTTCACGGCGCGGTCGATGCGCTCCTCGCTGTCGCCCGACGGGGACACCGTCGTCCGGATCATCGCGTGCAGGCTGCCCAGCGCCTCCTCGACGAGGGCCACGCCCAGGTCGGCGGTGGAGCGGAAGTGCCGGTAGAAGGCGGTCGGCGCGACGCCGACGGCACGCGTGACCTCGCGCAGACCCAGGCTGCTCAGGCTCTGCTCCTCCAGCAGCCGCAGGGCCGCGTCCAGGAGCGCCTGGCGGGTCTTCTGCTTCTGCGCCTGCCGGATGCCGAGGGTGTGACTCATGCCATGCAGTTAACAACTGTTCTCCGGAATTGCAAAGCCGTGCGACGCGCTAGACTGGGTAGTCAGTGAACAAGTGTTACTACAACCGTTCACCGAAACTTCACTGAGGGGGATCCGTCCGATGCTGTTCCTCGTCGCCGCACTCCTGCTGCTCGGCGTCGTGATGGGCACCGTGGCCCACGCGCCGCTGAGCTTCACGCTCGTCGCCGCCGCCGTCATCGCCGCCTGGCTCGGCATCTTCGCGCTGCGCGAGCGGCACACCCGCCGCCGCGGCACCTCGGCCCACTGAGTCGAACGCCCGTCCGACCGACCACTCCGACCGTCGGGAGCCGACCCGTCATGCACCTCACCGCACCGGCCACGCGCCGCACCGGTATCCGCGACACCGACGGCATGGCCGTCGCGTCCTTCATCCTCGGCCTGCTCGGCCTGCTCGTGCTGAACCTGTTCCTCGGCCCGATCGCCATCGTCCTCGCCTCGATCGCCCTGTGGCGCGGCACCGCCCGCCGCGGACGCGCCCTGCTCGGCCTCGGCCTCGGTGTCGCCGACCTGCTGGTGCTGCTCGCCTTCGTCCAGGCCGACCACACGCTGTCCTGGAGTCTCTGAGCCGCGCCCGCCGGGCCGTACGGCCCGTGCCGCCCGTACCGCCAGTGAGGCCGCGCCGGCCGAGGGGCGCCGGCCGTGCGCTTCAGGCCGACTCCGGCCGTGGATCCGCGACCCGGGGCCCGTAGAATCGGCGTCACCATGGCTTACCTCGACCACGCCGCGACCACGCCGATGCTCCCCGAGGCGGTCGAGGCACTCACCGCCCAGTTGAGCGTCACCGGCAACGCGTCTTCCCTGCACGCATCCGGCCGCCGCGCGCGGCGCACCGTCGAGGAAGCCCGCGAGACCCTCGCGGAAGCCCTCGGCGCCCGCCCCAGCGAGATCGTCTTCACCTCCGGCGGCACCGAGGCCGACAACCTCGCCGTCAAGGGCCTGTTCTGGTCGCGCCGCGCCGCCGACCCGGCCCGCACGCGCGTCCTCGCCAGCCCCGTCGAGCACCACGCCGTGCTGGACGCCGTCGACTGGCTCGGCGAGCACGAGGGCGCCGTCGTCGAGTACCTGCCGGTCGATTCCTACGGCCGGGTGCATCCCGAGGCGCTGCGCGAGGCCATCGCCCGCGACCCCGGCGATGTCGCCCTCGCCACCGTCATGTGGGCCAACAACGAGATCGGCACCGTCCTGCCGGTCCGTGAACTGGCCGATGTGGCGGCCGAGTTCGGAGTCCCGCTGCACGCCGACGCGGTGCAGGCCTTCGGTCAGGTCCCGGTCGACTTCGCCGCCTCCGGACTCGCCGCGATGACCGTCTCCGGCCACAAGATCGGCGGCCCGTACGGCATCGGTGCCCTCGTCCTCGGCCGCGACCACAGCCCCGTGCCCGTCCTGCACGGCGGCGGCCAGGAACGCCATGTGCGCTCCGGCACCCTCGACGTCCCGGCCATCGCCTCCTTCGCCGTCGCCGGCCGGATCGCCGCCGAACAGCGCGAGCGGTTCGCCCGGGACATCGGCCGGCTCCGCGACGCACTCATCGACGCGGTCCGCACCGCCGTACCCGACGCGATCCTCGGCGGGGACCCGGTCGACCGCCTCCCCGCCAACGCCCACTTCACCTTCCCCGGCTGCGAGGGCGACTCCCTGTTGCTCCTGCTGGACGCCCAGGGCATCGAATGCTCCACCGGCTCCGCCTGCACCGCGGGCGTCGCCCAGCCCAGCCATGTGCTGCTGGCCACCGGCACCGACCCCGACCTGGCCCGCGGCACCCTGCGCTTCTCCCTCGGGCACACCTCCACCGAGGAGGACGTCGAAGCGGTCGCCAAGGCCATCGGCCCGGCGGTGGAGCGAGCACGCGCGGCCGGACTCACCTGAGCCGCGGAGGCGCCGGCCCCGGAGCGGGGGCCGTTCGGGCCGCACGGGCACGAAAAAGCGGCCCACGAGACGGGTTCCCTTCGCCGGCATGGTCCGGATCAGGTGGTGGGGGTCGCCTTCCGGCAGCCACCTCACGGCGGTCGCCTTCCGGCCTCTCAGCCCGACCGTCGACGTCGGCATCGGCGGAAACCTCGGTCTCACGCCCACGTCGGCTACGACGCTCGGACTCCCTCACTCGTCCCGTAGGCCTTGCCTCCAGGATAGAACGCCTCTCACTGGGCGGAAGAGGGTGATTCTTGATTTTTTCCGGCATTCTCCGCGGCCGTGTACTCCCGCCGCACCAGCCCCATGTACCGGTCCCAGTCCCAGTGCGGCCCCGGATCGGTGTGGTCCGTCCCCGGCACCTCCACATGCCCCAGGATGTGCTCCCGGTCCACGGGTATGCCGTACCGGAGGCAGATACCCGCCGCCAGCCGCGCCGAAGCCGCGTACATCGCCGCCGTGAAATCCTGCGGGCGGTCCACGAACCCCTCGTGCTCGATACCGACGCTGTGCTCGTTGACCTCCCGGTTGCCCGCGTGGAACGCCACGTCCAGCTCCCGGATCATCTGCGTGATCCGGCCGTCCTGCCCCACGATGTAATGCGCCGCCGCCTTGTGCCCCGGGTCCTGGAACGCCTTCACCGCGCTCGCCCGGCTGCCCTGGGTGACATGGACGACGACGCGGTCGATGTCGTAGTCGTCGGGCCGGTCCGCGCGCCGGTAGTTCGCCGGTGACGCCTCCACCCAGCGCGCGCCCGCGAAGTCCACCGCCCCCGCCACCCGCGGCTTCTCCACCCCCGGCATCCGCCACCACAGGTGCGCCAGCTCGTCCCGGGCCAGCACCGCCGTGCCCACCGCCGCCGCCGCGCCGCCGATGAGCAGAGCACGCCGCCCGATCCGCCGGTCCGCTTCGCTCTTCGCATCCCCCACGCGATCGACAACGCATATCCGCGGGCTCCGGTTCCCGCGCCCCCGTACTCTGGAAGGGTTATGACTGACACCCCGCAGCGCCCCCGCCCCCTCCGCGTCCTCGCCGCCATGTCCGGCGGCGTCGACTCCGCCGTCGCCGCCGCACGCGCCGCCGAAGCGGGCCACGACGTGACCGGCGTCCATCTGGCGCTCTCCGCCAACCCGCAGTCCTTCCGCACGGGCGCGCGGGGCTGTTGCACCATCGAGGACTCCCGCGACGCCCGGCGCGCCGCCGACGTCATCGGCATCCCGTTCTACGTCTGGGACCTCGCCGACCGGTTCCGCGAGGACGTCGTCGAGGACTTCGTCGCCGAGTACGAGGCGGGCCGCACCCCCAACCCGTGCCTGCGCTGCAACGAGAAGATCAAGTTCGCCGCCCTGCTCGACAAGGCCCTCGCGCTCGGCTTCGACGCCGTCTGCACCGGCCACTACGCCAAGATCGTCACCCGGCCCGACGGCACCCGCGAACTGCACCGCGCCTCCGACATGGCCAAGGACCAGTCGTACGTCCTCGGCGTCCTCGACGAACAGCAGCTCGCCCACGCCCTCTTCCCGCTCGGTGACACCGTCACCACCAAGGACGAGATCCGCGCCGAGGCCGAGCGCCGCGGCCTCGCCGTCGCCAAGAAGCCCGACTCGCACGACATCTGCTTCATCGCCGACGGCGACACCCAGGGCTTCCTCGCCCGCCGCCTCGGCAAGGCCGAGGGCGACATCGTCGACGAGGACGGCAACAAGCTCGGCACCCACGAGGGCGCCTACGGCTTCACCATCGGCCAGCGCAAGGGCCTGCGCATCGGCACCCCGGCCCCCGACGGCAAGCCCCGCTACGTCCTCGACATCTCCCCGGTGAACAACACCGTCACCGTCGGCCCCGCCGAGGCCCTCGACGTCACCGCGCTCACCGCGATCCGCCCCCGCTGGTGCGGCACCGCCCCCAGCGGCCCCGGCACCTACACCGCGCAGCTGCGCGCCCACGGCGAGGAGACCGAGGTGCGCGCCGAGATGGCCGACGGCGAACTGCGCGTCACCTTCACCGAGCCGGTCCGCGGCGTCGCACCCGGCCAGGCCATCGTCCTGTACGACGGCACGCGCGTGGTCGGCTCGGCGACGATCGCCACCACCACGCGCGCGAGGACGGCCGCCGCGGTCTGACCCGGCCGGCGCGCCGCACCCGACGCGGCCCGCACCGGCGCCGGGGGGCGCGCGCCCGGCGCCTGCGGCTCACTGCGTGAAGTACTCCGCCAGCACCGGCCCCAGCACCTCCGGCTCCACCATGTGGGTCTGGCCCGGCAGCTCCCGGTACGTGCCGTCCGGCACCGCCTCCGCGACGTCCCGGGCCGCCCGCGGCAGCCACGCCGGGCTCGCCCCGCCCGCCACCGACAGCACCGGCACGCCCACCGACGCCAGCAGCTCGCGGGGGAGCAGCCCGTCACCCATCACGGCGTTGTCGTACGCCAGGCTCGGCGCGACCGTCTCCATGCCCGCCCACATCGGCGACTGCCGCGCGCCCTGGATGGTCTGCTCGCCGAGCCCCGTCAGCCGCAGGAACAGCTCCACCGCGTCCCCGCGCCGGTCCTCCCCGAGCGCCTGCGCGAGATCCTCCGAATAGCGCGCGTGCAGCTCCGCCCCGCCCTCCAGATGATCCGCGTACGGCACCTCGTACACGGCGACCCGGCGCACCGGCAGCCCGGCCGCCGCCGCCCGCAGCACCAGCGCGCCGCCCGAGGACACCCCGAACAGGGCCGCGTCGCCGCCCGCCGCCTCGGCGACCGCCGCCAGATCCTCGATCTCACGCTCGACCGTGTACGGCGCCGTGTCACCGCTCTCGCCGCGGCCCCGGCGGTCGTACACCACGGCCGTGCACCGGTCGGCGAGCCGGTGCGCCAGCGGAGCCACCGTGCCGCCGGTCGACATGGCCCCGCTGACCAGGACCACCACCGGCCCCCGGCCGGTCACGTCGTACGCGAGGGACGTCCCGTCGCGGGAAACCGTCTTCTTCTCCATGAAGCCGAGACTGCCACTCGCGGGCCGACTCATCGCGGACGACACCTCGACGACCCGCCCCGTCCCGCCGTGCGACCCCGTGACCGTGTGCGCCTCACCCGTGCTCCGGGAGCGCTCTCCGGGCCGCCGCGCCGTCCGCGTACCGTGACGCCATGCGTATCTGTGTCTTCCTCTCCGCCGCCGACCTCGACGAGCGCTACACCCGCCCCGCCCGTGAATTCGCCGAACTTCTCGGCAAAGGAGGCCACACACTGGTGTGGGGCGGCTCCGACGTCGGACTGATGAAGGTCGTCGCCGACGGGGTGCAGGAGTCCGGCGGCCGGCTGTGCGGGGTGTCCGTGGAGTTCCTCTCCGCCCGGGTGCGCCACGGCGCCGACGAGATGGTCGTCGCCCGCGACCTCGCCGAACGCAAGCGGCTGATGCTGGAGAAGGCCGACGCCGTCGTCGTCATGGTCGGCGGCACCGGCACCCTCGACGAAGCCACCGAGATCCTGGAACTGAAGAAGCACGGCCACACCGACAAGCCGGTCGTCCTGCTGAACACCGCCGGCTTCTACGACGGGCTCAAGCAGCAGTTCCACCGCATGGAGAGCGAGGGCTTCCTGCCGCGCCCGCTCGCCGAGCTGGTGTTCTTCGCGGACGAACCCGTCGGCGCACTGGCCTACCTGGAGGAGAGCCAGGGCGTCCGCTGACCGCGCGGTGATGGGAGCATGGCGGGCATGGCTACACATGTGATCACCGGCGCCGGGTCCGGCATCGGCGCGGCCGTCGCCCGCCGCCTGCACGCGCGCGGGGACGATCTCGTCCTGCACGCGCGCGACGCGGGCCGCGCCAAGGAACTGGCCGCCGAGTTCCCCGGCGCCCGCACCCTCGTCGGGGACCTCGCCGACCCCGACCGGCTCAGCTGGGCGTTCTCCCACCAGTCCCTGCCGGACCGGGTGGACTCCCTGCTGCACATCGCGGGCGTCGTCGACCTCGGCAAGGTCGGCGATCTCACCCCGAAGACCTGGCGCCACCAGCTCGACGTCAACCTGATCGCCCCCGCCGAACTCACCCGGCACTTCCTGCCGCAGCTGCGCGCCTCCCGCGGTCACGTCGTGTTCGTGAACTCCGGGGCCGGACTCAACGCCCACGCCGAGTGGTCCGCGTACGCCGCCTCCAAGCACGGCCTGAAGGCCCTCGCCGACGCCCTGCGCCACGAGGAGCACGCCAACGGCGTCCGCGTCACCTCCGTCTACCCCGGCCGCACCGCCAGCCCCATGCAGGCCAAGGTGCACCGGCAGGAGGGCAAGGAGTACGACCCCGTCCGGTGGATCGACCCCGAATCGGTCGCCACGACCGTCCTCATGGCCCTCGACCTGCCGAGGGACGCCGAGGTCAACGACCTCACCGTGCGCCCCGGGCGGTGAAAGCCGGCGCCGGCGTTCCGTAGGCTTCCCGGGTGAGCGACAACACCCAGTTCAGCTTCGGCGCGGCCACCGGGGTCGGGTCCCTCCCCGGTGGCGACGCCCGGGAGGCCGCGAAGACGGCCACCGGATCCTTCGAGGACTTCCCGTTCCTGCCCGAGCTGCCCGCACGCGGACCCGGCGCCGACATGATCGGCCGCACCGCGGGGATGCTCGTCGAGCTGTACGCGCGCGTGGAGCCCAGCGGCTGGCGCATCGGCGACCGGCCCGGCCGCGACACCAGACGGGCCCGCTCCTGGCTGCGGGAGGACCTCGACGCCCTGGAGGAGTTCACCCAGGGCTACGAGGGGCCGCTCAAGGTGCAGGCAGTCGGCCCCTGGACGCTCGCCGCGAGCCTGGAGCTGAAGAACGGCGAGGCCGCCCTCTCCGACCCCGGAGCCTGCCGCGACCTCGCCGCCTCCCTCGCCGAAGGGCTGCGGCTGCACCTCGACGAGGTGCGCCGCCGCGTCCCCGGCGCGCGGATCGTCCTCCAGCTCGACGAGCCCTCCCTCACCGCCGTCCTGCGCGGACAGGTCCGCACCGCCAGCGGCTACCGCACCCACCGCGCCGTCGACCGGCAGATCGTCGAGGCCGCTGTGCGGGACATCGTCGGCGTGCACGACGAAGGGCCCGTCGTCGTCCACTCCTGCGCCCCGGACGTGCCGTTCGCGCTGCTGCGCAGGGCGGGCGCCGCCGCGGTCTCCTTCGACTTCTCCCTGCTCACCGAGCGTGACGACGAGGCGATCGGGGAGGCCGTGGAGGGCGGCACGCGGCTCTTCGCCGGTGTCGTGCCCGGCACGGACGGCCCATTGTCGGACCCTGCCGGTAGCGTCATGGGTGTCAGGACGCTGTGGCGCAGGCTGGGGCTGCATCCTGGGCTGCTCGCCCAGGCGGTGACGATCACCCCGGCATGCGGTCTCGCGGGCGCGTCCCCCGGTTACGCACGCCGGGCGCTCGCCCACTGCGTCCGGGCGGCGAGATCCCTCGCGGACAACCCAGAGTAACGGGAGGACGACACGGTGGCCGGCGACAAGCAGCAGGCGGAGACGGCGGTGCCCGCCGAGGCTCGGGAGAGGCACGCGCAGCTCGCCGAGCAGATCGAGGAGCACCGCTTCCGGTACTACGTGAAGGACGCTCCCGTCGTCAGCGACGCGGAGTTCGACACGTTGCTGAAGACCCTGGAGGCGCTGGAGGAGGAGTATCCGGAGCTGCGCACCCCGGACTCCCCGACCCAGAAGGTCGCCGGCTCCTACGCCACGGAGTTCACGGCGGTCGAGCACCGGCAGCGGATGCTGTCCCTGGACAACACCTTCAACGACGAGGAGCTGGCCGCCTGGGCCGAGCGCATCCACCGCGAGCTGGGCGAGCAGGAGTTCCACTTCCTGTGCGAGCTGAAGGTGGACGGCCTCGCGGTCAACCTCACCTACGAGCGGGGCCGGCTGGTCCGCGCCGCCACCCGCGGCGACGGCCGCACCGGCGAGGACATCACACCCAACGTCCGTACGATCGCCGAGATCCCCGACCGGCTCGCCGCCGACGACGTCCCCGACCTCGTCGAGATCCGCGGCGAGGTGTACTTCCCCGGCGAGCAGTTCGAGGAGCTGAACGCCCGTCTGGTGGCCGCCGGCGACAAGCCGTTCGCCAACCCGCGCAACGCCGCCGCCGGATCGCTGCGCCAGAAGGACCCGCGCGTCACCGCGACCCGCCCGCTGCACATGGTGGTCCACGGCATCGGCGCCCTGGAGGGGTACAAGGGCATGACCCGGCTCTCCCAGGCGTACGACCTGCTGAAGAGCTGGGGTCTGCCCACCTCGCCGCACGCGCGCGTGGTCGACGGCCTCGACGGGGTACGGGAGTTCATCGCGTACTACGGCGAGAACCGGCACTCCGTGGAGCACGAGATCGACGGAGTGGTCGTCAAGCTCGACGAGATCCCCCTCCAGGGCCGGCTCGGCTCCACCTCCCGCGCCCCCCGCTGGGCCATCGCGTACAAGTACGCGCCGGAGGAGGTCAACACCAAGCTCGTCAACATCCGCGTGGGCGTGGGCCGCACCGGCCGGGTCACGCCGTACGCGCAGGTCGAACCGGTCACCGTGGCCGGCTCCGAGGTCGAGTTCGCCACCCTGCACAACCAGGACGTCGTCAAGGCCAAGGGCGTCCTCATCGGCGACACGGTCGTGCTGCGCAAGGCCGGTGACGTCATCCCGGAGATCCTCGGCCCGGTCGTCGATCTGCGTGACGGCACCGAGCGGGAGTTCGTGATGCCGAGCGAGTGCCCCGAGTGCGGTACGCCGCTGCGGCCCATGAAGGAGGGCGACGTCGACCTGCGCTGCCCCAACGCCCGGTCCTGCCCGGCCCAGTTGCGGGAGCGGCTGTTCTATCTCGCGGGCCGCAAGGCCCTCGACATCGAGCACTTCGGCTATGTGGCGGCGGCGGCGCTCACCAAGCCGCTGGAGCCGGCCGAGCCTCCGCTGAAGGACGAGGGCGACCTGTTCGATCTGACGGTCGAGCAGCTGCTGCCCATCAAGGCGTACGTCGTCGACCAGGACAGCGGCCTGCCCAAGCGCGATCCGAAGACCGGCGAGGACAAGATCGTCACCGTGTTCGCCAACCAGCAGGGCGAGCCGAAGAAGAACGCCCTCGCCATGCTGGAGAACATCCGCGCCGCCAAGGACCGCCCGCTGGCCCGCGTGCTGACCGGCCTGTCCATCCGGCACGTCGGCCCGGTCGCGGCGGAGGCGCTGGCCCGGGAGTTCCGCTCCATCGACCGGATCGAGCAGGCGAGCGAGGAGGAGCTGGCCGGCACCGAGGGCGTCGGCCCCATCATCGCCGCCTCCCTGAAGGAATGGTTCGCCGAGGACTGGCACCAGGAGATCCTGCGCAAGTGGCGTGCCGCGGGCGTGCGGATGGAGGAGGAGTCCACCGGTGAGGACGAGGGCCCGCGCCCGCTGGAGGGACTCACCGTCGTCGTCACCGGCACCCTGGAGAACCACACCCGCGACGGTGCCAAGGAGGCACTGCAGAGCCGCGGCGCGAAAGTGACCGGATCGGTGTCCAAGAAGACGTCGTTCGTCGTCGTCGGCGACAACCCCGGATCGAAATACGACAAGGCCGTGCAGCTGAAGGTGCCCGTTCTGGACGAGTCCGGTTTCGCCGTCCTGCTCGAACAGGGTCCCGACGCCGCGGCCGAAGTCGCACTCTCGTCCGAGGAGTAGCGGTTGAAGGGCACTCGATCGGTGCATATCAGATGCATACGGGTGGCCGGGGCGCAAACGGGCAACCGCCGACGACCGGTGCCCGTGGAAGCCTTCTGCGGCCTACTGTTGAGGTGTGCGCCTGCCGTGCCCAGCTGCGGTCGGGGCATCCCCGTGTTCCGGACGGCTCGGGAAGGACAGGGGCAGGGTTTCCCAACGCGGAACCGCTGATGGTTGTCGGGCATCGGGCCGCGTGGCGTGGGCACCGCCGGCTGTGAGAGGGACGGGAATGGAACCGACCGAGAGCGTCGCCCCGGACTCACGGCTGCGCCTGCGCCGTATGGCCGGCGCATGGCGTGGCTGGGCGACGCGGGTATCGGAGCGCGCCGGCCGGCGGGGGCGCACCGCCGCGGCGCACGGCGCACCGGACGCGCTGCTCGCCTCCGGACATCCGACCGCCGGTCACGACCGGCACCGGTCGTGGGTGAGGCTGCCCGCCGCGGTCGTCGTCGCCGCCGCGCTGGTGCTCGGCGCCGGTTTCGTCCGCGCCTTCACCGGCGACCACCCCCTCTTCCCGTCCGGCACGGCCGGCTGGTCGCTGGCCGTGCTCACCGGCATCGTCGTCGGCCACCTCGTGATGCTGGGCCGCGCCCGCTGGTGGGGCGGCACCGGCTCCGGCGCCGCCCTCACCCTCGCGGTCCTGCTGCTGTACGGCTGGGTCCCGGCCGGCCTGGTCAGCCTCACCGTCGTCGTCCTGGTCGGCGTGGCCCGCCGCCACCGCTGGCGGCAGGGCGTCCTGCACGGCGCCGTGGACATCCTCGGCATCGGCGCGGGCGCCCTCGTGCTGGCCGCGTTCGGGGCCGTACCGAGCGTCGAGGACCCGTGGGACCCGGACCGCTGGACCCTCTACACCGCACCCCAGGTGGTGCTGGTCGCGGCGGCCTATCTCCTCGTCTCCCGCGCCCTGTTGTGGTACCT
This sequence comes from Streptomyces sp. XM83C, assembly GCF_023072675.1. Classification (GTDB taxonomy): domain Bacteria; phylum Actinomycetota; class Actinomycetes; order Streptomycetales; family Streptomycetaceae; genus Streptomyces; species Streptomyces thermocoprophilus. The sequence goes on along the minus strand of NZ_JALLGL010000001.1, from coordinate 55,007 downwards.
GCACGCGCTGCGCACCGGCGGCCTGCCCACCGTCGCCCGCACCGCCCTCGTCAGACAGGGCCTGGTCGCGATCGCCCTCCTCGGCATCGCACCCCTGGTGTGCGTCGTGGCCGTGTCCAAGCCGATCCTGCTGCCCCTGTTCGCCATCCCGCTCATCGCCCTCGACTCCACCCTGTGGATCGCCCGCGCCCGCGCGGAGGAGCAGTTGCGCGACCCGCTCACCGGGCTGCCCAACCGGCAGTGGCTCCTCGAACGCATCTGGACGGCCCTGGACGACGCCGAACGCATCGACGCCCGCGCCGCCCTCATGCTGATCGATCTCGACCGCTTCCGATCGGTCAACGACACCCTCGGTCATCTCGCCGGTGACCGGCTGCTGCTTCAGACCGCCGACCGGCTGCGGCTCGCCCTGCCGCGCGGCGCGGAGGTCGCCCGGCTCGGCGGCGACGAGTTCGCCGTCTTACTGCCGGTCGCCGACTCCACCACGTCCGCGACCCGCATCGCCCGCGGCCTCGTGGCCGCCCTCAGCTCCCCGCTCGACCTCGACGGACTCACCCTCGTCCTGGAGGCCAGCGCGGGGGTCGCCGTCTTCCCCGACCACGCCCTCGACGCCGAAGGCCTGCTGCGCCGCGCCGACGTGGCGATGTACCAGGCCAAACGGGACCGCACCGGCGTCGAGGTGTACGAGTCCAAGCGGGACTCCAACACCCCCGACCGGCTCGGCCTCCTCGGCGATCTGCGGCGCGCGCTCGACGCGCACGAGGTGCAGCTGCACTACCAGCCCAAGGTCCGCTTCGACGGCCAGGTGGCCGGCCTGGAGGCCCTGGTCCGCTGGGTGCACCCGGAGCGCGGCAAGGTCCCGCCGGACGAGTTCATAGCCATCGCCGAGTCCTCCGGCCTGATGCCCCATCTCACCGAGTACGTCCTGGAGACGGCCCTGGGGCAGGTCGCCCGGTGGCGGTCGGAGGGCCTGTTCGTCCCGGTCGCCGTCAACGTCTCCCCGCGCGACGTGCACACCCCCGGCTTCGCCGGCTCCGTCGCCGCCCGCCTCGCCCGGCACGGGGTGCCCGCCGGGGCGCTCCAGCTGGAGATCACCGAGCATGTCCTCCTGGAGGACCCGACCCGCGCCGCCGACACCCTCGCCGCGCTCACCGGCCACGGCGTGAAGATGTCCCTGGACGACTTCGGCACCGGCTACTCCTCCCTCGTCCATCTGCGCCGGCTGCCCGTCAGCGAACTGAAGATCGACCGGTCCTTCGTCGCCCGGCTCGCCGTCGACACCGAGGACGCGGAGATCGTCCGCTGCACCGTCGACCTCGCCCACTCGCTCGGCCTGCTCGTCGTCGCCGAGGGCGTCGAGGACGACGAGACCTGGGAGCGGCTGCGCGACCTCGGCTGCGACGCCGTACAGGGCTGGCTGGTCGCGGCGGCGATGCCGCCCGAGGAGACCACGGCCTGGCTGCGCGCCCGCGGCTCACGCGGCTGGCAGCGCCCCGCGGCGGCCCTCCCTGCGGCGACGGCGGAGGAACCGGGCCGCTGAGGCGCGGCACGCCCGGCACACGGGACGACGGCGCCGGGCGGGCGGCGGGCCGGCCCGCCCGTCAGCTCCCCGGCAGCCCCGCCGTGAAGTGCCCGATCAGCAGGGCGAGCCGCCGCTCGTGCCCGGCCTCGGGGAGCCGGCCGCTGCGCATCAACGTGACCAGGCCGTGCAGGCCCGCCCAGAACGTCTCGGTGAGCAGCCCGGTGTCCTCGCCCTCTGCCGCCGTCGGCTCCACCGCGGCCAGCAGCTCCCCGAACGCCTCCCGCAGCGGCGCCGGTGCCTCGGGCGTCGCCCACGGCAGATCCACGAGGTGCGTGAACATCGCGTCGTACAGCGCGGGCCGGCGCCGCGCGAACGCGGTGTACGCCTCGCCGACCGCCGCGAGCCGGGCCCGGGTCCCCTCCGCGGCCGTCCGGGCGCGCCGCAGCTCGCCGGCGAGTTCCGCGCAGCCCTCCACGGCGACCGCCGCCATGATCGCGGTCTTGCCCTTGAAGTGGCTGTAGAGGACCGGCTGGCTGTACTCGATCTCCGCCGCCAGCCGGCGCGTCGTCACCGCGTCCCAGCCCTCCGCCTCGGCCAGCTCCCGCGCGGCCGAGACGATCAGCCGTTCGCGCTCGGCCCGTTCGCGCTCCTTGCGCGCCTGAATCGACATGACCCGGATTCTAGCAGTGCTAGCAACACTGCCGCCGCTCGTGCTAGCGTCGAAACAAGACCTAGCGCCGCTAGCGAACATGAATGGGGATCCCGATGACCGTCGCCGCCACCACCCTGGCCGTCCTGCTCGACCTGTTCTGCCTGTTCCTCGGCTACCGCTTCTGGTTCCGGCCCGCGCCCGCCGCCGCCGGTTACGGCGTCCCCGCCGACCCGCGCGGTGACGCGGGCGCCTATCTGACGGTCAAGGGCCTGCGCGACGGCACCTTCGGCCTCGTGGGCCTCGCCCTGCTGGTCTTCGCCGGGCTGCGCGCGGAGGCCTGGTTCATGGTGTGCGTGGCGCTGATCCCGCTCGTGGACACGGTGATCGTCCTGCGCCACGGCGGTGCGCGGGCCGTCGCGTTCGGTATCCACTTCGCCACCGCGCTCGTCGTGCTCCTCAGCGCCGCCCTGCTCTTCGCGGCCTGAGCCGCCGACGGTGCGGTGTCCCCGGAGCCGTGCGGGCGGGGCCGCCGAGGAGGCCGCACAGGAGATCGCGGAACAGGCCGTACAAGAGGCCGTGGAAGAGTCCGCGTCGGACGCCGCCGGAGCGGCCGAGGAGAAACCGTTTAACGGCCGCCGCCCCGCGCCCCATAGGATTGGGGCCAGTCGCCACATTCCCGCCTGTCCGGAATGCGACGACTGGCCCCGGCCCAAACCACACACTCACCCCAGAGGAACGCTGCATGCCTGGCATCACGCGCGAGGAGGTCGCCCACCTCGCCCGGCTGGCGCGTCTGGAGCTGAAGCCCGAAGAGCTCGACCACTTCGCAGGCCAGCTGGACGACATCATCGGCGCGGTGGCCCGCGTCAGCGAGGTCGCCGACCAAGACGTACCGCCGACCTCGCACCCGCTCCCGCTGACGAACGTCATGCGCCCGGACGAGGTCCGTCCCTCGCTCACCCCCGAGCAGGCGCTGTCCGGCGCCCCGGCCCAGGAGCAGCAGCGTTTCAAGGTGCCGCAGATCCTGGGGGAGGAGTGACCGCCATGACGGACAGCAACATCATCAAGCTCACGGCCGCCGAGATCGCCGAGAAGATCGCCTCCGGCGAGCTGACGGCCGTCCAGGTCACCGAGGCGCACCTCGCCCGGATCGACGCCGTCGACGAGAAGGTGCACGCCTTCCTGCACATCGACCGCGAGGGCGCCCTCGCCCAGGCCCGCGCCGTGGACGAGAAGCGGGCGCGCGGTGAGAAGCTCGGCCCGCTCGCCGGCGTTCCGCTGGCGCTGAAGGACATCTTCACCACCGAGGGCGTGCCCACGACCGTCGGTTCGAAGATGCTCGAGGGCTGGATCCCGCCGTACGACGCGACCGTCACGCGCAAGCTGAAGGCCGCCGACGTCGTCATCCTCGGCAAGACCAACATGGACGAGTTCGCCATGGGGTCCTCCACCGAGAACAGCGCGTTCGGCCCGACCGGCAACCCGTGGGACCTCACCAGGATCCCCGGCGGCTCCGGCGGCGGCTCCTCCGCCGCGCTCGCCGCGTTCGAGGCGCCCCTCGCCATCGGCACCGACACCGGCGGCTCCATCCGCCAGCCCGCCGCCGTCACCGGCACGGTCGGAGTGAAGCCGACGTACGGCGCGGTCTCCCGCTACGGCATGGTCGCCTTCTCCTCCTCTCTCGACCAGGGCGGCCCCTGCGCCCGCACGGTCCTGGACGCGGCCCTGCTGCACGAGGTCATCGCCGGGCACGACCCGATGGACTCCACCTCCATCGACGCGCCCGTCCCGCCGGTCGTCGAGGCCGCCCGCAACGGCAGCGTGCAGGGCATGCGCGTCGGTGTCGTCAAGCAGTTCCGCGGCGAGGGCTACCAGGCCGGCGTCGTCCAGCGGTTCGACGAGGCCGTCGCCCTGCTGAAGGACCTCGGCGCCGAGATCGTCGAACTGGACTGCCCGTCCTTCGACCTCGCGCTGTCGGCGTACTACCTGATCGCGCCGTCCGAGTGCTCCTCCAACCTCGCCCGCTTCGACGGCCTGCGCTACGGCCTGCGCACCGGCGACGACGGCAGCCGCTCCGCGGAGGAGGTCACCTCCCTCACCCGCGAGGCAGGCTTCGGCCCCGAGGTCAAGCGGCGCATCATGCTGGGCACGTACGCGCTCAGCTCCGGCTACTACGACGCGTACTACGGCTCCGCGCAGAAGGTCCGCACGCTCATCAAGCAGGACTTCGACAAGGCCTTCGAGCAGGTCGACGTGATCGTCTCCCCGACGACCCCGACGACCGCCTTCCCGATCGGCGAGCGCGCCGACGACCCGATGGCGATGTACCTCGCGGACCTGTGCACCATCCCGACCAACCTGGCGGGCAACGCGGCCATGTCCCTGCCCTGCGGCCTCGCCCCGGAGGACAACCTCCCGGTCGGCTTGCAGATCATCGCCCCGGTGATGAAGGACGAGCGCCTCTACAAGGTGGGCGCGGCCGTCGAGGCCGCCTTCGTGGAAAAGTGGGGGCACCCGCTCCTGGAGGAGGCTCCGTCGCTGTGAGTGCACTGAAGAAGGCCAAGGGCTTCAAGAAGTCCAAGTCCGGCACCTACCTGACCATGGCCACCACCGCGTTCGGCGCGTTCGGTGTCGCCAAGCAGATCAAGAAGGCCCGCGCCGAGAACGACACGCTCCGGCTCGTCGACGCCACCGTGTCCGCCGTCGCGATCGTCACCGGCCTCGCCGTCCTCTACCGCGAGCTGAAGCGGCTGGGCGACGACGACGTCCTGCTGGGCTGAGAGGGAAGTTTTCACCGTGACCACCACGACCGACCTGGTGTCGTACGAGGACGCACTCGCGGCGTACGACCCCGTCATGGGCCTCGAGGTCCATGTCGAACTCGGCACCAAGACCAAGATGTTCTGCGGCTGTTCGACCTCGCTCGGCGCCGACCCGAACACCCAGACCTGCCCGGTCTGCCTCGGCCTGCCCGGCGCGCTCCCGGTCGTCAACGCGACCGGCGTCGAGTCCGCCATCAAGATCGGCCTCGCGCTGAACTGCGAGATCGCCGAGTGGTGCCGCTTCGCCCGGAAGAACTACTTCTATCCGGACATGCCGAAGAACTTCCAGACCTCGCAGTACGACGAGCCGATCGCCTTCAACGGCTACCTGGACGTCGAGCTGGAGGACGGCGAGATCTTCCGCGTGGAGATCGAGCGCGCCCACATGGAGGAGGACACCGGCAAGTCGACGCACGTCGGCGGCGCCACCGGCCGTATCCACGGCGCGTCCCACTCCCTGCTGGACTACAACCGCGCCGGCATCCCCCTCATCGAGATCGTCACCAAGCCGATCGTGGGCGCCGGCGAGCGTGCCCCCGAGGTGGCGAAGGCGTACGTGCGTGAGCTGCGTGAACTGATCCGCGCGCTCGGCGTGTCCGAGGCCCGCATGGAGATGGGCCAGATGCGCTGCGACGTCAACCTGTCGCTGATGCCGAAGGGCGCCGACAAGTTCGGCACCCGCTCCGAGACCAAGAACGTCAACTCGCTGCGCTCCGTGGAGCGCGCGGTGCGCTACGAGGTCCAGCGGCACGCGGCCGTCCTCGACGGCGGCGGCACGGTCGTGCAGGAGACCCGGCACTTCCACGAGGACACCGGCTCCACCACCTCCGGCCGCACCAAGGAAGAGGCCGAGGACTACCGGTACTTCCCCGAGCCCGACCTGGTGCCGGTCGCCCCGTCCCGCGAGTGGGTCGAGGAGATCCGCGCCTCGCTGCCCGAGCTGCCGCTGGTGCGCCGCAACCGGCTGCGCGAGGAGTGGGGCATCTCCGGCACGGACATGCAGGCCATCCTGAACGCCGGAGCACTGGACCCGATCGTCGCGACGATCGAGGCCGGCGCGGACGCCGCGTCCGCCCGCAAGTGGTGGATGGGCGAACTGGCCCGCAACGCCAACGAGTCCGGCAAGGCCCTGGACGAACTGGCCATCACCCCGGCGCAGGTGGCCCGCGTCGCCGAGCTGGTCGCCAAGGGTGACCTGAACGACAAGCTGGCCCGCCAGGTCATCGAGGGCGTCCTCGCCGGTGAGGGCACCCCGGACGAGGTCGTCGACAAGCGCGGCCTGAAGGTCGTCTCCGACGAGGGCGCGCTCACCGCCGCCGTCGACGAGGCCATCGCCGGCAACCCGGCCATCGCGGACAAGATCCGCGGCGGCAAGGTCGCCGCGGCCGGCGCCCTGGTCGGCGCCGTCATGAAGGCCACCCGCGGCCAGGCCGACGCGGCCCGCGTCAAGGAGCTGATCCTGGAGAAACTGGGCGTCAGCGAGGGCTGAGGCCCGCCGAGCGGGACCGGAGGGGACGTACCGTCGCACGCGGTACGTCCCCTCCGGCACGTCAACGGCCCGGCACCGACGTCACGGGCGGCGCCCGACCGGCCGTATCAGAGCCGTCCGTCACACAGGTGGCACCCGACCGTCCGTGTCACAGGTGGCGCCCACTCTTCCGCACCGCATCCGGTGTCCGACCGTCTGTGTCACAGGTGGCGCCCACTCTTCCGCTCCGCATCCGGTGTCCGACCGTCTGTGTCACAGGTGGCGCCCACTCTTCCGCACCGCATCCGGGCGTCCGACCGTCCGTGTCACAGGTGGCGCCCACTCTTCCGCTCCGCATCCGGGCGTCCGACCCTCCGCGTCACAGGCGGCGCCCCACCACCCGTACGAAGCCCAGCGTGCGTCCCTCGTCCGCGCGCAGCATCTCCACCGAGTCCCGTGCCAGGCCCCGCATGAACTCGCTGGGGCTCTCCTCGGCGCACACCTCGCTCCACAGCAGCCATTCGCGCCACCCGTCCTCCTGCCACTCCGCCGTCTCCACGGTCACGGCACCGCTGCGCGTCCAGTGCCTGCGCCACCACTCGGCGGAGTGGAAGCACCAGAACGCGGGCTCCCAGAACGGCTTCAGATGCTCCGGCGGCTCCGTGCCGTCGATCTCCTCCCGCAGCGCCGGTACGACGACGCCGATCCGCCCGCCGGGCTTCAGCAGCCGGGTCAGGGTGGGGAGATACAGGTCGTCGGTGCCGAAGTACTGATAGGCGTCGATGGAGACGATCGCGTCGAACGACGCCTCGCCGAACGGCAGGTCGTGCGCCTCGGCCGCCACCGGCAGCACCCGGTCGGCGACGCCCGCCTCGGCGAGCCGGGCCGCGTTCTCGTCGGGCTTCACCCACAGATCCGCGGCGGTGACCCGGACGCGGTACTCCCGGGCGAGGAACACCGACGTCATCGCCCGCCCGCAGCCCAGGTCGAGGACCCGGGCGTCCTCCGTGAGACCGTCCAGGCCCATCGCCGGGGCCAGCCACTCCAGCAGCCACAGGGCGTTCGGACCCATCTGGTTCTCGACCGTCCAGCGGGGGTCGTAGCGGGCGCTGCGGGGGAAGCGGGCGAGGGACAGGCGCTCGGCGAGATCGTTCATGAGGCCTGCCTAGCAGCCCGGAGGGAGGGCCCGCACCTGGGTTTTCACCCCAGCGCGCTACGCTCCCGCGGCATGAGTGGACGAGCCGATTCCGACACCGGGCCTCAGACGGTCCCCGAGGAAGCGGAGCGGATCGAGGGCGCCGTGCCGCACGAGAAAGACATACGAGCGGACCAGGACCGAGATCAGGACCCGGCGGAGGACGGGGACACCGAGGACACCGAGGACACCGAGGACGCCGAGGACGACGCAGAGGAGCCCCGGGAGGCCGCGCGGCGGGCCCGCTGGACGGCCGCCGGCGCCGGGGCGCTGCTGACCCTCGCGGGGCTCACCGCGTCCCTGCTCAGACTGGCCGGCCCGGCGCCCGCACCGGTGGCCGCCGCGTACGCCGCCGGGGGCGCGGTGTGCGCCTGCGCCGCGTTCCTCGGCGCGCGCGGCCGTACCCGGCGCGCGCTGTGGCTGCTGATCGCCGGGGTGATGGTGATGGCGCTCGGAGACCAGTTCGACTGAGTGCGCGGTCCGTGAGGCCGGGGCGACAGCCGGCCCGGGATTGTCGTGTGACGTGCCTCCCAGTCCTGTGAACAAGCCCACGAACCCATCAAACGATCACTTTTTGCTGCAAGAGTGGTCTTCGCATTGCTCATGCGTTCTTTGCGGGCCGTTCACCTCATGAACGACGGTTCCCGGCCAAAGATCCACAATCAGTCATTCCGGGAGCACGTTCGTGGCAGCCCTTGCACGCTGGTGTGTACGACGCCGCCTGTTCGCCGTTCTGCTCTGGCTCCTCGCCTTCGGCGGGGTGGCCGCCGCCGCGGCCGTCACCGGCTCCGCGTACAGCAACGACTACGAGGCCCCCGGCACCGAGTCCGGCCGCGCCACCCGGCTGCTCCAGGAGGGCTTCCCCGGCCTCGGCGGCGACACCGACACCGTCGTCTGGCACACCGACACCGGCACCGTCCGCGCCGCCGACGTCGAACAGACCATGTCCCGCACCCTCGACCGGATCGCCGCCCTGCCCGGCGTCGCCTCCGTGAGCGGCCCCTACGCCGGCAAGGGCGACGCCGGCCGGATCAGCGACGACGGGCACACCGCCTACGCCACCGTCACCTTCGACGACTCCGCCGAGAACATCACCCCCGGCGAGGCACAGGCCGTCGTCGACACCGCCAAGGCCGCCGAGACCGACGGACTCCAGGTCGAGCTGGGCGGCAGCGCCATCGCCCTCACCGAGCCCTCCGGCGGCCACCTCGCCGAGGTGGTCGGCGTGGCCGTCGCCGCGGTCGTGCTGTTCCTCGCCTTCGGGTCGCTCGCCGCGTCCCTGCTGCCCATCGCCACCGCCCTGGTCGGCGTCGGCACCGCATACGCCGGGATCGTGCTCCTCGGGCACGCCATGACCGTCGCCGACTTCGCGCCCATGCTCGGCCTGCTGGTCGGGCTCGGCGTCGGCATCGACTACGCCCTGTTCATCGTCACCCGGCACCGGCGCGGACTGAAACACGGACTGAGCGTCCCCGACGCCGCGGCCGAGGCCGTCGCCACCACCGGACGCGCCGTCGTCTTCGCGGGTGCGACCGTCTGCATCGCCCTGCTCGGCATGCTGATCCTCGGACTCGGCTTCCTCAACGGCGTCGCCGTCGCCGCCTCCCTGACCGTCGTACTGACCGTCGCCGCCTCCGTGACCCTGCTGCCCGCGCTGCTGTCCTTCATCGGCATGCGCGCGCTCAGCCGCCGCGAGCGGCGCAGGCTCACCGAACACGGGCCCCAACCGGAGCTGCCGACCGGGCTCGCCGCACGCTGGTCCGCGTTCGTCGAACGCCACCCCAAACTGCTCGGTTCCCTCGCCCTCGGCGTCGTCACCCTCCTCGCGCTGCCCACCCTCTCCCTCCACCTGGGCACCTCCGACCAGGGCAACCGCCCCACCAGCTCCACCACCCGGCAGGCCTACGACCTGCTCGCCGACGGCTTCGGCCCCGGCGTCAACGGGCCGCTCACCCTGGTCACCCGCGTCGACGGCGGCGAGGACCGGCTCGCCCTGGACAACCTCGGCACCACCCTGCGCGCCACCGAAGGCGTCGCCGCCGTCACCCCCGTCACCTACAACTCCGGCGGCACCACCGCCTGGCTGGAAGTCGTCCCCGACTCCGCCCCGCAGTCCACCGCCACCAGCGACCTCGTCGACCGGCTGCGCACCGACGTACTGCCCCGCGCCGAGACCGGCACCACCCTCGACGTGCAGGTCGGCGGGGTGACCGCCTCCTACGACGACTTCGCCGAGGTGATCGTCGGCAAGCTGCCCCTCTTCGTCGGCGTCGTCATCGGCCTCGGCTGCGTCCTGCTGCTGCTCGCATTCCGCTCCCTGGGCATCCCGCTCAAGGCCGCCGCCATGAACGTCGCCGCCGTCGCCGCCGCGTTCGGCGTCGTCGTCGTGATCTTCCAGTGGGGGTGGGGCGGCGAACTCCTCGGACTCGGCCGCGCCGGACCCGTCGAACCCTTCCTGCCGGTGATCATGGTGTCGGTCCTCTTCGGGCTCTCCATGGACTACCAGGTCTTCCTCGTCAGCCGGATGTACGAGGAATGGCTGGAGACAGGCGACAACCGGCGCGCGGTCCGGGTCGGCCTCGCCGAGACCAGCCGCGTCATCAACTCCGCCGCGGTCATCATGATCTCCGTCTTCCTCGCGTTCGTGCTCAGCGGCGACCGCGTCATCGCCATGTTCGGCATCGCCCTGGCCGCCGCCGTCGCCCTCGACGCGTTCGTGCTGCGCACCCTGCTCGTCCCCGCCCTCATGCACCTCCTCGGCGGCGCCAACTGGTGGCTGCCGCGCGCCCTGGACCGCGTCCTGCCCCGCATCAGCATCGAGCCGCCCGAGTGCCGTGCCGCCGCCCGTGAGAGGCTCACGGACGCAGTGGAGGAGATGGAGAAGGAGCGGCAGCAGGATGTACGCGATATCCCTGGGTGACGACGGCGCCGAACTGCGCCCCCTGGAGCCCTGGCAGGCCGAGGAGTTCCTCGCCCACCTGGACCGCGGCCGTGCGTTCATCACCCGGTACATCCCCTTCGGCTCCCAGGTCACCGACCTCGACACCGCCCGCGAGACCCTGCGCCGCTACGCCGGGATGCGCGCCGCCGACACCTCCCACCACCACGGCATCTGGCAGGACGGCAAGCTGGTCGGCGGTGTCCTCGCTCTGGAGTTCGACGCCGCCGCCGGTACCTGCGAGGTCGGCTGCTGGCTGGAGCCCGCCGCCACCGGACGCGGCCTCGTCACGCGCGCGATGCGGCACCTCGTCGACTGGGCCGTGGACGAGCGCGGCATCCACCGCGTCGAGTGGGTCGCCGCATCCGGCAACGAGGCCAGCATCGCCGTAGCCCGCCGGCTCGGCATGCACCGCGACGGCGTACGCCGTGAGGCCCATCTCCACCAGGGCGTACGGCACGACCTGGAGGTGTGGTCGCTGCTCGCCCCCGAGTGGCGTGCGGCACGCGCGCGTACCGCCCACCACGATCACTGAGGGACCTGCCCTCCCCGAGGGGGAACGCCGCCCCGGCAGGAGACCCGGCAGGGGCATGCCCTAAGACCCTCAGACAGAACCCCGGGCACCTTAGACGATCACCGCTCGCCCCAGCCCCCGTCTAAGGCACCCGCCCCCGCCGCAAGATGCGGAGGTCGCCCGATGCGGCGGACCCCCCTGGGAGACGAAAGTCGAAGCATCGCGACAGCGAGACCCGACCGTCTCCCAGGGGAACACCATGTTCGAGTACGAGATCCAGCAGACCCGCTCCGCCGACCTGATCCGGCAGGCCGACAACGAGCGCCTCGCCCGCGAGGCCGTCCGCGCCCGCCGCGCCGCCCGCCAGGCACAGCGCGAACGGTCCGCCGAGAGCGACAGCCATACCGGGCGGCCCCGGCGGCGCTGGTCCACGCGCGCCGCGTGAGCGCGCCCCCGGCGCCGCCGGAGCCGCGGGTGCCGGCCTCCGCGCGGCAGGGGCTGTGGAAAACCCCTGCCGCGCTGTCAGCGGCGCATGCCATGCTCGGGTCCGTGGAGATCCGATCCGTCAGCCCCGTGTTCGTCGGCCGCACCGCCGAGCTGGACGCCCTGCGCGAAGCGCTCTCCCGCGCCACCGCGGGAGAGCCGCAGGCGTTGCTCATCGGCGGCGAGGCAGGCGTCGGAAAGACCCGCCTCGTCGAAGAGTTCGCCAAGGCCGCCGCCGGCGAGGGCGCCGTCGTCGCCGTCGGCGGCTGCGTCGAGATCGGCGCCGACGGACTGCCCTTCGCGCCCTTCTCCACCGCCCTGCGCACCCTCCACCGCGAACTGCCCGCCGAACTCGCCGAGGCCGCCGCCGGACAGGAGGAAGAACTCGCCCGCCTCCTGCCCGAACTGGGCGAGACCGGCAGCGGACGCCACGACGAGGAGGGCATGGCCCGCCTGTTCGAACTGACCGCCCGCCTGCTGGAGCGCGTCGCCACCGACCGCACCGTCGTCCTCGCCCTGGAGGACCTGCACTGGGCCGACGCCTCCACCCGCCACCTGCTGTCGTACCTCTTCCGCACCCTGCGCACCGGCCGCCTCGTCGTCCTCGCCACCTACCGCTCCGACGACGTCCACCGCCGCCACCCCATGCGCCCCCTCCTCGCCGAACTGGACCGGCTGCGCACCGTACGCCGCCTGGAACTGTCCCGGTTCAACCGCGACGAGGTCGGCCGGCAGATCGCCGGCATCCTCGCCGCCGAACCCGAACCGGCCCAGGTCGACGACATCTTCCGCCGCTCCGACGGCAACGCCTTCTTCGTCGAGGAACTCGCCGTCGCCGTCTTCGAGGGCTGCCGCACCGGCCTCACCGACACCCTCCGCGACCTGCTGCTGGTCCGCGTCGAGGCCCTGCCCGAGACCGCGCAGAACGTCGCCCGGATCGTCGCCGAGGGCGGCTCCACCGTCGAGTACCGGCTGCTGGCCGCCGTCGCCCGGCTCGCCGAGGACGACCTCATCGAGGCACTGCGGGCCGCCGTCAACGCCAACATCCTCACCGCCACACCCACCGGCGACGGCTACCGCTTCCGCCACTCCCTCGTCCGCGAGGCCGTCGGTGACGATCTGCTGCCCGGCGAACGCTCCCGCATCAACCGCCGCTACGCCGAAGCCCTCGAAGCCGACCCCGGCCTCGTCCCCGCCGACCAGCGCGCCATGCGCCTCGCCAGCTACTGGTACCACGCGCACGACGCCGCCAAGGCCCTGCCCGCCGTCCTCGAAGCCGCCGTACAGGCCCGCACCCGCCACGCCTACAGCGAGCAACTGCGCCTGCTGGAGAGGGCCATGGAACTGTGGGACGCCGCACCCGAGGACATCCGCGCCCGCCTGTGCGTCGCCGGATACGCGGAGGCCTACCCCGAGTGCGCCGGCGACCCCGCCACCACCCCGCTCGGCTTCCTCGACCTCATGACGGAGGCCACCTGCGCGGGCCGCTTCGGTGGCGAACGGGAACGCGCCCTGAAGATCACCAAACGGGCCCTGCGCCTCCTGGAACACGAACACGACCCCCTGCGCGCCGCCTGGTTCTGGATCCAGCGCTCCCGCCTCGTGCAGTCCCTCGCCCGCGGCGACGGCCGACAGGAACTGGCCACCGCCCAGGAACTCGTACGCGGACTGCCCCCGTCCCGCGTCCACGCCGAGGTGCTCACCAACGTCGCGAGCTGGTCGATGCTCCACGAACCCGGCCCCGACGCCCTCGCCGCCGCCGAACAGGCCGTCGCCTACGCCCGGATGGTCACCGCCCGCGAGACCGAGCTGAACGCGCGGCTCACCCTCGGCGGGCTCACCGTCGGCGCCGGCGACGTCGAGACCGGCCTCGCCATGATGGAGGAGGTACGGCAGCAGGCGGCCACCGAGGGCCACACCTTCGTCGCGGGCCGCGCCTATGTGAACCTGCCCAACGACCTGGAGAGCGTGGGCCGGTCCCGCGAGGCGGTCCGCGTCCTGACCGAGGGCGTCGCCTACGCCCGCCGGTTCGGGCTGCTGGACTCCGAATCCTGGGTTCTGGGCAACCTCGCCGACTCGCAGTACTCCCTCGGCAACTGGGACGAGGCCACCGACGCCGCCCGCGCCGCGCTGCGCCGCGGACACAGCGCCAAACCCCTGGGCTGCGGCGCGATCACCCTGGCACTGATCGCCCTGAGCCGCGGCGACAACGCCGAGGCCGCCCGCCACCTCGCCGAGGCGGAAGCCCACTTCGGCACCCACGACCCCATGCCCCAGCAGTGGCTCATCGTCGCCCGCGTCCGCCTCGGCCTCGCCGCCGCCGAGGGCCGCCTCGCCGACGCGCGCACCGCCCTCGCCGCCGCCCTGGACGCGGGCATCCCACCCGGCACCCACCGGTACGGCTGGCCGCTGCTGCTGGACGCCGCCGCCGCCGAAGCCGACGCCCGCCTGCTGCCCGCCGCCCGCCCCGGCCGCGAGGAGGCCCTCGCCCGGATCGCCGGCGCCGTGCAGCGGCTCACCACCGACGCGCCCGTCTGGCACGCGCACGCGGCGTGGGCCCGCGCCGAACTGCTGCGCGCCGAGGGCCGCGACACCGGCGCCGACTGGTCGGACGTGGTGACCCGCGTCGAGCCTCTGGAACGCCCCTACGACCTCGCCCGCGTCCGCCACCGGCTGGCCGTCGCCCTGCTCGCCGACGGCGGCGACGACGAACGCGCCCGCGCCACGGAACTGCTGCGCCTCGCCCACGCCGTCGCCGGCCACCTCGACGCCCGCCCCCTCGCCGACGCCGTCGCCCTCGTCGCCCAGCGGGCCCGGATCGCCCTCACCGCCGACACGACCGGCCCCCGGCCCCCCGCCGACCCCGTGGAGGCACTGGGCCTGACCAGCCGCGAACAGGACGTGCTGCGCCTGGTCGCGGCGGGCCGCACCAACCGGCAGATAGCGGCGGAACTCTTCATCTCCCCGAAGACCGCCAGCGTCCACGTCTCCAACATCCTCGCCAAGCTCGGCGTGGCGGGCCGCGGCGAGGCGGCGGCGGTGGCGCACCGGCTGGGCCTGTTCACGGCCGAAACCGTCCCCGTGCGCACCACCGGCTGAGCCGTACGCTGGAGGAACCTGCGACCGGGGAGGAACCCGTGTTCAACGCCTTCGAGGAACTGTTCGCCCCCGGCCGCAAGCACACCCACGACGAGGAACGCCGGCTGGAGCTGACCCGGGAGGACATCGGCGACAGCGACCCCGCGCACGGCCCCATAGACCTCACATCGGGCAAGGTCGTCGTACGCCTCCAGGAACGGCCCGAGGAAGCGCCCCCCGGCGAGGGAACCGACGACGAACCGCCCGAGGACGGCCCGGACACATAGCCCCCGGCCCCGGCACGCCTCCGGCCCGGCTCAGCTGACCTGGAGCTCCAGGACGCGGTCGTCGCCGTCCTTCGGATCGCCCCGGCCGTCGGTGTTGCTGGTCGTCACCCACAGCTTGCCGCCGCCCGCCGCGACGACCGTGCGCAGCCGGCCGTACTCGCCCGTGAGGAAGGCCTGCGGTTCCGCCGACGCCTCGGTGCCCTTCAGCGGGATGCGCCACAGCCGCTTGCCCTTCAGCCCCGCCATCCACACCGAGCCCTCGGCCACGGCGATGCCGCTGGGGGAGGCGTCGTCGGTGTGCCACTGCACGAGAGGGTCACGGAAGCCCGGGTCGTCCGACCTGCCCTCCGCCTCCGGCCAGCCGTAGTCGCCGCCCGGCGCGATCGCGTTCAGCTCGTCCCAGGTGTCCTGGCCGAACTCCGACGCGAACAGTCGCTGCTTGTCGTCCCAGGCCAGACCCTGCACATTCCGGTGCCCGTACGAGTAGACGGGGGAGTCGGGGAACGGGTTGCCGGGCGCCGGCTCACCCTCCGGGGTCAGCCGGAGGATCTTGCCGCCCAGGGACTCCTTGTCCCGCGACAGCCCGCGCTGCCCGCTCTCGCCCGTGCCCACGTACAGCATGCCGTCGGGGCCGAACGCGATCCGGCCGCCGTTGTGGATGAACCCCTTCGGAATGCCCTTGAAGACGGTGTCGGGCGCGCCGAGCTGCTCACCGGCGGGCTTCTTCGGGTCGTACAGCATCCGGACGATGCGATTGTCCGAGGCCGACGTGAAGTAGGCGTAGATCATGCGGTCGGACGCGTAGTCCGGGGAGAGCGCGATCCCGAGCAGCCCGCCCTCGCCCTGCGGGGAGACACCGGGCACCTCACCCAGCAGCGTCTTGCGGCCGGTCCGCGCGTCGACGAGGGTGATCGTCGCCCGGTCCCGCGACGCCACCAGCAGCGAGCCGCCGTCGGGCAGCGGGGCCAGACCCCACGGGGTGTCCAGACCGGTCGCGACGGTGCGCAGCACCTTCACGGTGCCCTTGGCGGGCGCTGTCGCCTCGGCCGTCGCGGAACCCGAGGGAGAGGCCGGGGAGCTCATACCGGCGGGGGAGGAGGCCGCACCGGCCGGCGCCCCCGATCCGCTCCCGGAGCATCCCGCCGCGAGCAGGAGCGCGGCAGCGGCCAGCAGGGCCGGTACAGCCCGTCGTCGCACGATCATGGTCCCCCTCGGAGTAGGTCCGACTTCTGTCATACACCGCCCGCACGTTCCCGGCGCCCGCTCCCGAAGATCCGGTACGACCGCGCACCACCCGCCGCACGAACACCCCCGCCCGCGCCCCGGCCGCCGGGAGCCGTTTCCGTCGCGGGCCAGGCCCGCCCGGGCCCGTTCCGCCGAGCCCGAGCCGCCCCCCGCACCCGCGGCCGAACCGAACCCGTCCCGCCCCCGCACCGCGGCACCGCCTCAGTCCCACGACCCCTGCGCCGCCGGCAGTCCCGCCACCTCCGCCAGGTCCGCCGCCGTCAGCCGCAGATCCGCCGCGCCCGCGTTCTCCGTCACCCACCGCGCCCGCTTGGCGCCCGGCACCGGCACCACGTGCCGCCCCTGGGCCAGCACCCAGGCCAGCGCCACCTGGCCCGGCGTGACATCCGGGCCGTGCCGGGCGGCGATGCGCCGCAGCCCGGCCACGATCGGCTGGTTGGCGGCCATCATCTCGGCGGTGAACCGGGGATGCCGGGCCCGCATGTCGTCCGGCTCGAACCCCTCGCCCGGGGTGAGCGTGCCGGTCAGGAAGCCGTTGCCGAGCGGCATCGCCGCGAGGAACCCGATGCCGCGCGCCTCGCACCACGGCAGCAGCTCCCGCAGCGCCTCCGGCGACCACACCGACAGCTCGGCCTGCACCGCGCTCACCGGGAACACCTGCTGCACCCGCCGCAGCTGCCGCAAGGTCGCGTCGTACAGGCCGGCGCCGGGGCGGCGCCCGCCGCGCACCCCGACCGCGCACAGCCCGAGCGCCCGCACCTTGCCCGCCCGCACCAGCTCCGCCATCGCCCCCCAGGTCTCCTCGATCGGCACCTCGGGGTCGGCGCGGTGCAGCTGGTACAGGTCGATCACGTCCGTCTGCAACCGCCGCAGGGAGGCGTCGCAGGCCCGCCGCACATAGCCGGGGCGGCCGTTGGCCACGATGTGCTGCTCGCCGACGAGCAGACCGACCTTCGTCGACACGAACGCCTCCCGGCGGCGCTCCTTCAACACCCGCCCCAGCAGCAGCTCATTGGTGAACGGGCCGTACATGTCGGCCGTGTCCAGCAGTGTCGAGCCCAGATCCAGCGCCCGGTGGACCGTCCGCAGCGACTCCTCGCCCCGCTGCCGGGAGCCGCTGTAGGCCCAGCTCATCGGCATGCACCCGAGTCCGACGGCCCCCACGGAGAGTGCCGTCGCGCCGATCGTCCTGCGCTCCACCTGCTCGTGATCCTCCCTCTCCTGGCGCCCCCAACCTAACCTCTGCTCCTCGACGCCCCTGACATAGCCTCCTGACATGACTGCTGACGTGTGGCTGCCCATCCCCGCCGAGGAGATCGAGGGGCTCCCCGAGGGGCCGAACTACCGCTTCTGGAACGGCGAGGACGACTTCCCCGCCGACCCCGCGGACTGCGCGTACTACGTCGTGCCGTACATGAAGCCCGCCGACGTCGGGCAGCGCCCGCTGCCGCAAATGACCGCCGTCGAGGTCGTGCAGACCCTGTCGGCCGGCACCGACCACGTCGAGCCCGGCCTGAGGCATCTGAAGCCCGGCGTACGGCTGTGCAACGCACGCGGTGTGCACGAGGCGAGCACCGCCGAGCTGACACTGGCCCTGATCCTCGCCTCGCTGCGCGGCATCCCCGACTTCGTCCGCGCCCAGGACCGCGGCGCCTGGCTCGGCGGCTTCCGGCCCGCGCTCGCCGACCGGACGGTCCTCATCGTCGGGTACGGCTCCATCGGCGCCGCCATCGAAGACCGGCTCGCGCCCTTCGAGCTCGCGCGGGTCGTGCGCGTCGCGCGCTCTGCGCGTACAACGGCGCGCGGTCCCGTGCATCCGCTCACCGAACTGCCCGCCCTGCTGCCCGAGGCGGACGTCGTCGTCCTCTCCACGCCCCTCACCGACACCACCCGCGGCCTCGTCGACGGCGCGTTCCTCGCCCGCATGAAGGACGGCGCGCTGCTCGTCAACGTCGCCCGCGGCCCCGTCGTCGACACCAAGGCGCTGCTCGCGGAGCTGGACAGCGGCAGGATCACCGCCGCACTCGACGTCACCGACCCCGAGCCGCTGCCCGCCGACCACCCGCTGTGGCGCGCCCCCGGTGTGCTGATCTCGCCTCATGTCGGCGGGCCCACGTCCGCGTTCCTGCCGCGCGCCAAGCGGCTGTTGGCCGACCAGTTGACGCGTTTCGTGAACCGGGAGCCGTTGCGCAACGTGATCCTCACGACGGGCGCGTAATCCGCTTCGCGTACCCTCCGCAGTCCCGCGAACGCGGTGCGTGCCCGCATAACGCCTGGTGGTCACGGAGCGTAGAGAAGCTATGTCCCTGAGTGACGATACTGGTGTATCGTCCCGACAGGGGATGCGCCGCGCACCGTTCGGCGCCGGGGACGGACATTCCAGACTTGTGAGGGGGGCGACGGGCGATGCACGGCCTATGGACGAACGATCCGACGCGGCAGGGCAGCCGGCGGCGGCCCTGGCGCACGGCCGCGCGCAGACGCGGCCACCACGCCGATCACAGGGAGTACCGGGGCCGTCCGCACCGGCCGGGCGGCCGGCCGGCCCCGCACCGCAGGCCGACCGCCCGGCGCAGGCATGCGCACCCAGTGCACCGCACCCGGCGGGACCGGGGGGCGACGGCACGGACCGGGAGGACCCGGTGAACTCGCCGCCGCACTCCGCGACCGCCGTCGGGTCGCCCCTGCGTCCGCAGCCGACCGCGCAGCTGCCCCGGCCCCGCCCGCCGGCCTCCGGCAACCGCACGGCCATGGTCCAGCAGATGGTGCTGGCCGTGGTGTGCGGCGGATACGCCGTCGGTGCCGCACTCGGCTGGGGATCGGGCGAACTCGCCCTCGTCATGGGTGACTTCGGGCTGGCCGCGGCAGCGGCCACGGCAGCCGTCTCCTGCCTGCTCTACGCGCGCTGCCGCCGCGTCCGCTTCCGCACCGCCTGGCTGCTGTTCGCCCTCTCCTCGGCGATGGCCGCCCTCGGCAACGGCATCTGGGGCTGGTACGAGGTCGTCCTCGACCGGCCCGTGCCCAGCCCCTCCTCGGCCGACCTGTTCTTCCTGTGCTTCGCGCCGCCCGCCATCGTGGGACTGCTCGTCCTCGCGAAACGCCCCATGACCAAGGCCGGCTGGGTCTGCCTCGCCCTGGACGCCTGGCTGATCGCGGGCTCCCTGCTCACACTGTCGTGGAGCCTCGCCCTCGCCCAGGCCGCCCAGTCCGACGGCCCGAGCGTCGCGCACGTCGCGCTGTCCCTGGCGTACCCGCTGCTGGACATCGCCCTCGTCAGCATGGTCCTCGTGCTGCACTTCCGCCGCTCCGCGGTGAACCGCACCGCCGTCAACACGGCGATCGGCGCGCTCGCCCTGACGGTGATGTGCGACGCGATGTTCACCTCACCGCTGCTGCACAACAACTACCGCTCCGGCCAGCTCCTCGACGCCGGCTGGTTCGCCGGCTCGCTGCTGCTCGCCTACGCCCCCTGGGCCGCCCGGCACCCGCGCGACACCGACGGCCACACCCGAGTCGTCCACGAGCACCGGCCCGGCCGCCGACCGCCGGGCCGGCCGACACCGCCCCAGCCGGGCGCGGACCACGGCCGCTACCCGGGCACCCGGCCCATCACCGGCTCCCTCGCCGCGCTCACGCCGTACCTCGCGGCAGCCGTGTGCACCCTGGGGATCCTCTACAACGTCCTCAACGGGCACAGCGTCTCCCGCGTCGTGCTGCTCATCGGCGGCACCGTCGTCCTCGCGCTCGTCGTCCGCCAGGGCATCATGCTGCTCGACAACATCTCCCTCACCCAGGAACTCGCGCAGAAGGAGAACCACTTCCGCTCCCTGGTGCAGGGCTCCAGCGACGTCATCATGATCGCCGCGCCCAGCGGTGTCCTGCGGTACGTCTCCCCGGCCGCCGCCGGGGTCTACGGCCGTCCCGCCGAGGACCTCGTCGGCACCGAACTGGCCAACCTCATCCACCCCGAGGACCTCGGCTGCGTCGTCCACGAGATCCGCCGCTTCCTCGCCGCCAGCCCCCTGGAGGAACCCACCACCCGCATCGAGTGCCGCTTCCGCTCCGGCGACGGCGGCTGGCTCAACGTCGAGTCCACCGTCAACCGCCACCACGGCGGGCTGATCTTCAACAGCCGCGACGTCACCGAACGCGTCCGGCTTCAGGCCCAGCTCCAGCACAACGCCGAGCACGACCCGCTCACCGACCTGCCCAACCGCGCCCTGTTCACCACGCGCGTCCAGCAGGCGCTGTCCGGGCGGCGCAGCTCCGACCGGGGCCTCGCCCTGCGCAACACCGCCGTGCTCTTCATCGACCTCGACGGCTTCAAAGCCGTCAACGACACCATCGGCCACCAGGCCGGCGACGAACTCCTCGTCCAGGCCGCCCGCAGACTCCAGGACGCGGTACGCCACGGGGACACCGCCGCCCGGCTCGGCGGCGACGAGTTCGCCGCCCTCATCGCCGGCGACAACACCCGTGACCGAGGCGCCCGGGAGCGGCACATCCTGGAGCTCGCCGACCGCCTCAGGGTCACGCTCTCGCAGCCGTACGCCATCGACGGAAACGATGTCCGCGTCAACGCCTCCATCGGCGTCGCCTTCGCCGAACCCGGCCTCGGCGCGGGCGAACTGCTGCGCAACGCCGACCTCGCCATGTACCGGGCGAAGGCCGGCGGCAAGGGACGCGTCGAGCTGTACCGGCCGCAGATGCAGCAGGACGTCGTCCGCAAGGCCGAGCTGGCGACCCGGCTGCGGGCCGCGCTGCACGACGGCGAGTTCACCCTGCTCCACCAGCCCGTCGTACGGCTCTCCGACGGCCGCATCTCGGCGGTCGCCGCCCAGGCCCGCTGGCGCTCCTCGCAGGGCGTGCTGTTCACGCCCGCCGAGTTCCTGCGGGTCGCCGAGGACAGCGACAGGACCGCCGAGCTGGGCCGCTGGATGCTCCAGGAAGCCGTCGAGCAGGCCGCCGAACGCCACGCGTCCGGCGTCACCGTGCCGGTCGCGGTCCGGATGCCCGCCCGGCGGCTGCTGGACCGGTCCGTGCCCCTCGGTTCCGTCGAGGCGCTGCTGACCCGGCACGGGCTGCCCTCCGGCTCCCTCGTGATCGAACTGGCCGACCTCGACCCCCGTGTGCCGCTCGACGAGCTGGAGCGGCGCCTGACGGCCCTCAGAAGGCTCGGCGTACGGTTCGTGCTGGACGGCTTCGGCACCGGCTGGGCGGCCGTCACCGCGCTGCGCCGGCTCCCCCTGGACGGGCTCAAGCTCGACCGCTCCCTCGTCGAGGGCGTCGTCGAGTCCGCCCGACTGCACAAGATCACCGGCGGGCTGCTGAGGATCGCCGGCGATCTCGGTCTGCAGACCGTCGCCGAGGGCGTGGAC
Source organism: Streptomyces sp. XM83C (assembly GCF_023072675.1). Lineage (GTDB taxonomy): Bacteria > Actinomycetota > Actinomycetes > Streptomycetales > Streptomycetaceae > Streptomyces > Streptomyces thermocoprophilus. The sequence goes on along the minus strand of NZ_JALLGL010000001.1, from coordinate 33,425 downwards.
CTTCCCGAGCAGGCCGTCGCCCTGCGCGCCATGGGCTGCACCCACGGGCAGGGCACGGCGTTCGCCGGCCCGCTGGACGAGTACCGGCTGCGCAGGGCGCTCGGCACCGGACACCTGCCCGTGCCGCACGGTCCGGCCGAACCGGCCCTGACGGGCGGCGGCTCGGGGGTGTACACCAGCGGTGTCTCCGTCGTCGTCGCGGGCGGCGCGCCACTGCGTTCACATAATGAGACTCCCGTCCCACCCACTTGACACCGGGTGCGTGCCGGGGGGAGGGTCAGTGCCATGCGCACCCGAATTCTCGTACTTGGAAAGCGCGTCGGCTGACGCTGAGCCCTGACCGCTCAGCACCCCCACCGGCGCGCTCCCCTCGCTTGCCTTACGGCACGAGGGGTTTTTTGTTGCACCAGCAACAGCCGCACAACGCCCGAACTTCGCAAAAACCCTCAGCATCGAGAAGAGAATGCCGATGACCGAGCAGGCCACCGGGGCCCATCATCCGCAGCCGCGGCCCCGATCCGGAGGACAGCAGCCCGCCCCTGTCGAGCACGTCACGGGCGCGCAGTCCCTCATCCGCTCTCTCGAGGAGGTCGGCGCCGACACGGTATTCGGCATTCCCGGCGGTGCCATCCTTCCCGCCTACGACCCGCTGATGGACTCCTCCCGGGTGCGCCACGTCCTGGTCCGCCACGAGCAGGGCGCCGGCCACGCCGCCACCGGCTACGCGCAGGCCACCGGCAAGGTCGGCGTCTGCATGGCCACCTCCGGCCCCGGCGCCACCAACCTGGTCACCCCGATCGCCGACGCCCACATGGACTCCGTCCCGCTGGTCGCGATCACCGGCCAGGTCGCGTCCTCCTCCATCGGCACGGACGCCTTCCAGGAAGCGGACATCGTCGGCATCACCATGCCGATCACCAAGCACAACTTCCTCGTCACCAAGGCCGAGGACATCCCCCGGGTCATCGCGCAGGCCTTCCACATCGCCTCCACCGGCCGCCCCGGCCCTGTCCTCGTCGACATCGCCAAGGACGCCCTCCAGGCGAAGACGACGTTCTCCTGGCCGCCTGTGATGGACCTGCCCGGCTACCGCCCGGTGACCAAGCCGCACGCCAAGCAGATCCGCGAGGCCGCCAAGCTCATCACCTCCGCCAAGCGGCCCGTCCTCTACGTCGGCGGCGGTGTCCTCAAGGCCCGCGCGACGGCCGAACTGAAGGTCCTCGCCGAACTCACCGGAGCGCCCGTCACCACCACACTGATGGCGCTCGGCGCATTCCCCGACAGCCACCCGCTGCACGTCGGAATGCCGGGCATGCACGGTGCGGTCACCGCCGTCACCGCGCTTCAGAAGGCCGACCTGATCGTCGCCCTCGGAGCCCGCTTCGACGACCGCGTCACCGGCAAGCTGGACAGCTTCGCCCCGTACGCCAAGGTCGTCCACGCCGACATCGACCCCGCGGAGATCGGCAAGAACCGCGCCGCCGACGTGCCGATCGTCGGTGACGCCCGCGAGGTCATCGCCGACCTGATCCAGGCCGTGCAGAAGGAGCACGCCGAGGGCCACAAGGGCGACTACAGCGCCTGGTGGAAGGACCTGTCCCGGTGGCGGGAGACGTACCCGCTCGGCTACGACCAGCCCGAGGACGGCTCGCTCGCCCCGCAGCAGGTCATCGAGCGGATCGGGCAGCTCGCACCCGAGGGCACGATCTTCGCCGCGGGCGTCGGCCAGCACCAGATGTGGGCCGCGCACTTCATCCAGTACGACAGGCCCGCCACCTGGCTGAACTCCGGCGGCGCCGGAACCATGGGGTACGCCGTCCCCGCCGCCATGGGCGCCAAGGCCGGCGCACCCGACCGCACCGTCTGGGCGATCGACGGCGACGGCTGCTTCCAGATGACCAACCAGGAACTCACCACCTGCGCGCTGAACAACATCCCCATCAAGGTCGCCGTGATCAACAACGGCGCCCTCGGGATGGTCCGCCAGTGGCAGACCCTCTTCTACAACCAGCGCTACTCCAACACCGTGCTGCACAGCGGCCCCGACGACATCAACCCGGAGGCCAGGGGCACCCGCGTCCCCGACTTCGTGAAGCTGTCGGAGGCCATGGGCTGCGTGGGCCTGCGCTGCGAGCGGCCCGAGGACCTGGACAAGGTCATCGAGGAGGCCAACTCCATCAACGACCGCCCGGTCGTCATCGACTTCATCGTCCACGAGGACGCCATGGTGTGGCCGATGGTCGCCGCCGGCACCTCCAACGACGAGATCATGGCCGCCCGGGACGTCCGCCCCGACTTCGGCGACAACGAAGACGACTGAGCGAGGAAGAGCACACCGACATGTCCAAGCACACGCTCTCCGTCCTGGTGGAGAACACGCCGGGCATCCTCGCCCGGATCGCCGCCCTCTTCTCCCGCCGCGGCTTCAACATCGACTCGCTCGCGGTGGGTGTCACCGAGCACCCCGACATCTCCCGTATCACCATCGTCGTCGGTGTCGAGGACCTGCCGCTCGAACAGGTCACCAAGCAGCTCAACAAGCTGGTCAACGTCCTGAAGATCGTCGAGCTGGAGCCGTCGCAGGCGGTGCAGCGCGAACTCGTCCTGGTGAAGGTGCGCGCCGACAACGAGACGCGCTCCCAGATCGTCGAGATCGTCCAGCTGTTCCGCGCCAAGACCGTCGACGTCTCCCCGGAGGCCGTCACCATCGAGGCCACCGGCAGCAGCGAGAAGCTGTCCGCCATGCTCAAGATGCTGGAACCGTACGGCATCAAGGAGCTGGTCCAGTCCGGCACCATCGCCATCGGCCGGGGCGCCCGCTCGATCACCGACCGCTCGCTGCGCGCCCTCGACCGCAGCGCCTGACGCGCCCGTACGGGCGGCTTCCCGGCGACGGGGCCGCCCGTATGCCGAGACCCCGCAACTCCGACTCCGCCCGCCGTCATACGGTGGGACGCAACACCAGCACTCCAAGGAGAGAACCCAAAGTGGCCGAGCTGTTCTACGACGCCGACGCCGACCTGTCCATCATCCAGGGCCGCAAGGTCGCGGTCATCGGTTACGGCAGCCAGGGCCACGCCCACGCGCTGTCGCTCCGTGACTCGGGTGTCGACGTGCGTGTCGGTCTGCACGAGGGCTCCAAGTCGAAGGCCAAGGCCGAGGAGCAGGGCCTGCGCGTGGTGACGCCGGCCGAGGCCGCCGCCGAGGCGGACGTCATCATGATCCTGGTGCCGGACCCGATCCAGGCCCAGGTCTACGAGGAGTCCATCGCCCCGAACCTGAAGGACGGCGACGCGCTGTTCTTCGGCCACGGCTTCAACATCCGCTTCGGCTTCATCAAGCCCCCGGCCGGCGTGGACGTCTGCATGGTCGCCCCGAAGGGCCCGGGCCACCTGGTGCGCCGCCAGTACGAGGAGGGCCGCGGCGTCCCCTGCATCGCCGCCGTCGAGCAGGACGCCTCCGGCAACGCCTTCGCGCTGGCCCTGTCGTACGCGAAGGGCATCGGCGGCACCCGCGCCGGCGTCATCAAGACGACCTTCACCGAGGAGACCGAGACCGACCTGTTCGGTGAGCAGGCCGTTCTGTGCGGTGGCACCGCCGCGCTGGTGAAGGCGGGCTTCGAGACGCTCACCGAGGCCGGCTACCAGCCGGAGATCGCCTACTTCGAGTGCCTGCACGAGCTGAAGCTGATCGTGGACCTCATGTACGAGGGCGGCCTGGAGAAGATGCGCTGGTCGATCTCCGAGACCGCCGAGTGGGGCGACTACGTCACCGGCCCGCGGATCATCACCGACGCCACCAAGGCCGAGATGAAGAAGGTCCTCGCCGAGATCCAGGACGGCACCTTCGCCCAGACCTGGATGGACGAGTACCACGGCGGTCTGAAGAAGTACAACGAGTACAAGCAGCAGGACTCCGAGCACCTGCTGGAGACCACCGGCAAGCAGCTGCGCAAGCTGATGAGCTGGGTGAACGAGGAGGCGTAAGCCACCGTGCCGAGGGGCCGGAGCAGGACTGCTTCGGCCCCTTCGGCGAACCTCGGGTAACGTCGGTGACACGGCGTTGTCCAACCCGTCCAACCACGGACGGGTGATCCTTCCGTGGAGGCGTCATACGACCTCCGCCACGCCACTAGACTGCTGCCCAACACGCGTCAGGCCCACAGCGTCGTGCGTCTTCCGCGGTAGCCCCTCCCTCCACCGCCTGCGGCCGTCGGGACGGCCGTCCGCATCGCACATGTGAGGACTCACGTGAGCTCGAAACCCGTCGTACTCATCGCTGAAGAGCTGTCGCCCGCCACCGTCGACGCGCTCGGCCCCGACTTCGAGATCCGCCACTGCAACGGCGCTGACCGCGCCGAACTGCTGCCGGCCATCGCCGACGTCGACGCCATCCTCATCCGCTCGGCCACCAAGGTCGACGCCGAGGCGATCGCCGCCGCGAACAAGCTGAAGGTCGTCGCGCGAGCCGGCGTCGGCCTCGACAACGTCGACGTCTCCGCCGCCACCAAGGCCGGCGTGATGGTCGTCAACGCCCCCACCTCCAACATCGTCACCGCCGCCGAGCTGGCCTGCGGCCTGATCGTCGCCACCGCCCGCAACATCCCGCAGGCCAACGCCGCGCTGAAGAACGGCGAGTGGAAGCGCAGCAAGTACACGGGCGTGGAGCTGGCCGAGAAGACCCTCGGTGTCGTCGGCCTCGGCCGTATCGGCGCGCTCGTCGCCCAGCGCATGTCCGCCTTCGGCATGAAGGTCGTCGCGTACGACCCCTACGTCCAGCCGGCGCGGGCCGCGCAGATGGGCGTGAAGGTGCTGAGCCTGGACGAGCTGCTGGAGGTCTCCGACTTCATCACCGTCCACCTGCCCAAGACCCCCGAGACGATCGGGCTCATCGGCGACGAGGCCCTGCGCAAGGTCAAGCCGAACGTGCGCATCATCAACGCCGCGCGCGGCGGCATCGTCGACGAGGAGGCGCTGTACTCGGCGCTGAAGGAGGGCCGCGTCGCCGGCGCCGGCCTCGACGTGTACGCCAAGGAGCCCTGCACGGACTCCCCGCTGTTCGAGTTCGACCAGGTCGTGTGCACCCCGCACCTCGGTGCCTCCACCGACGAGGCGCAGGAGAAGGCCGGTATCGCCGTCGCCCGCTCGGTGCGTCTCGCGCTCGCCGGTGAGCTGGTGCCGGACGCGGTCAACGTCCAGGGCGGCGTCATCGCCGAGGACGTCAAGCCGGGTCTGCCGCTCGCCGAGCGCCTCGGCCGTATCTTCACCGCGCTCGCGGGCGAGGTCGCGGTCCGCCTCGACGTCGAGGTGTACGGCGAGATCACCCAGCACGATGTGAAGGTGCTGGAGCTGTCCGCGCTCAAGGGTGTCTTCGAGGACGTCGTCGACGAGACGGTCTCCTATGTCAACGCCCCGCTGTTCGCGCAGGAGCGCGGTGTCGAGGTCCGTCTGACCACCAGCTCCGAGTCGGCCGACCACCGCAACGTGGTCACCGTGCGCGGCACCCTCGGCACCGGCGAGGAGGTGTCGGTCTCCGGCACGCTGGCCGGCCCGAAGCATGTGCAGAAGATCGTCGCTGTCGGCGAGTACGACGTGGACCTGGCGCTCGCCGACCACATGGTGGTGCTGCGCTACGAGGACCGTCCCGGTGTCGTCGGCACCGTCGGCCGCATCCTCGGCGAGGCCGGCATCAACATCGCCGGTATGCAGGTGGCCCGCGCGGCCGTCGGCGGTGAGGCCCTCGCGGTGCTGACCGTCGACGACACGGTGGCCCCGAACGTGCTGGCCGAGCTGGCCGCCGAGATCGGCGCGACGTCCGCCCGCTCGGTGAACCTGGTCTGACACCCCGCGGTGGTCCGACACCCACGGCACACGGACGCCGGGCGGTCCGAGGAGTTCCCTCGGACCGCCCGGCGTTCTTCATGTGCGGGGCCGCCGCTCTCATACGGCCGCCCGTGCCTCCTCGGTCGTGGACTGCTCCGGTGCCTCCGCCTCGCGGACCCGCACGCCCCGCAGTGAGCGGGCCGCCAGTGCCGCCGACGCCAGCAGCAGTACCGCCCCGGCGACCGCCGCCCCGTGCATACCGCCGGTGAACGCCTCCCGGGCCGCCGCGGCGAGGCCGGGCACCCGGTCGGCGACGGCGAGCGCGCCGCCCAGGGTCTCCTTCGCCACGTCCGGTGCGCTGTCCGGCATCCGGTGGCCGTACACGGCGGTGCCGATGGAGCCGAGTACCGCCATGCCGAGCGCCCCGCCGAACTCCCCGCCGGTCTCCAGCAGGGAGGACGCCGAGCCGGCCCGCTCCACCGGGGCCGCGCCGAGCGCCATGTCGGTGATCTGCGACATGACGACGACGATGCCGCAGGCGAGGACCGCGCAGGCGGCCAGCAGCAGCCACAGGCTGTCGGTGTCCGTGAAGGCGAGCATCGCGTACCCGGCCGCCGCGGTGACGAACCCGGCGGCGACGACCGAGGCCCGGCTCACGCCCTTCTGCACCAGGGCGCCGGCCGCGGGGGCGGCCATGCCGATCGGCACCGACGGCAGCAGCGCCCACAGCGCCGCCTCCAGAGCGCTCTTGCCGAGCACCGACTGGAGGTACTGGGTGGTGAAGAACGCCGAGCCCATCATCGCGAACGAGGCGATCAGGTTGAGCACCACGGCCGGGCTGAACCCGCGGGCGCGGACCAACGCCGGCGGGATCATCGGGGACGCGGCGGTGCGCTGCCGGCGGACGAAGAGCGCGGCGAAGCAGAGTCCGACCGCGATCGAGACGACGTCCTGGATGTGCCGGCCCTCGGACGGGATCTCCTTCAGGCCGTAGATCACCGGCAGCACCGCGGCCATCGACAGCGGCACGCTCGGCCAGTCGAAGCGGCCCGGGTTCGGGTCCTTCGACTCCGGCAGCAGGAACGGGCCGATGACCAGCAGCAGCACCATCGCGGGCAGGTTGACCAGGAACACCGAGCCCCACCAGAAGAACTCGACGAGTACGCCGCTCAGCACCGAGCCGAGCGCGATACCGCCGGTCATCACGCCGGACCACAGGCCGATCGCCTTCGCGCGCTGCCCGGGGTCGGTGAACATCGTGCGGATCAGCGCCATCGTCGACGGCATGAGGGTGGCCCCGCCGATGCCGAGGACCGCCCGGGCCGCGATCAGTGTCCCGGCGCTGTCCGCGTAGGCCGCGACCAGCGAGGCGGTGCCGAAGGCGGCGGCGCCGATCAGCAGCAGCCGGCGGCGGCCGATGCGGTCGCCGAGGGAGCCCATGGTCATCAGCAGGCCGGCGAGCACGAACGCGTAGATGTCGAAGATCCACAGCTGCTGGGTGCCGCTCGGCTCCAGGTCGGCGCTGATCGCGGGGATCGCGAAGTACAGCACCGACACGTCCATCGAGACCAGCAGCAGCGGCAGCATCAGCACGCAGAGGGCGGTCCATTCGCGGCGTCCGGCACGGGCGGTGGGGTGTGGGTTCGTCATGACCGTTAATGTACGCACGTCTTAAACAGTTGTCTAGAACGAATGTATAAGACGCTCGTCTGGAGGCTGGCGGACGGCCGGGAAAGAGCCCGCGCCGGGCAGGCGCACCGATCGCGCGCCGGGCGGGCGTGCGCCACGCGAGCCGTGTGAACGCGCGTCTGAGACGGCCGTATGGACCGGGGTTACGCTTCCCGCATGGGACACCGTGAGGATCTGCTCGAAGGCGCCAAGCGCTGCCTGCTGGCCAAGGGCTTCGCCCGCACCACGGCACGCGACATCGTCAAGGAGTCCGGTACCAACCTGGCCTCCATCGGCTACCACTACGGCTCCAAGGACGCCCTGCTCGCCCAGGCCTATGTGGAGCTGGTGGAGGACATGTCCGTCGCCTTCGACGGCGGCGGGGCCGGCGTGCACGCCCCACCCGGATCGGCGGAACGCTTCCAGGAGGTGTGGGCGAACATCATCGCGACCATGCGCGAGCCCGGCTCGATGTGGCGGCTCAGCCTGGAGGTCGTCGTCATGGGCGACCAGCTCCCCGAGCTGCGCGACCGCCTGGCGCGCGCCCAGCGGGAGGCCGCGCGCGGCATCGTCGCCCTCTTCACCGGGGTGCCCGAGGACAGCGTCACCGACGAGACCGTGGACACCGTCGGCTACTTCTATGTGACGCTGCTGATGGGCCTGGTCATGCAGTGGCACTTCGACCCGAGGACCGCCCCCGAGGCCGACCAGCTCACCGAGGGCCTGCGCCGCGTCGCCGAGGGCTTCACACGGAACTGACCCGGCCGCCGGGTCTCACAGCCGCGCCCCCTTCAAGGCCATGTGCAGCAGCAGCCGGTCCTCCCCGTCGTCCAGGTCCAGCCCCGTCAGCTGCTCCACCCGCGACAGCCGGTAGTACAGCGTCTGCCGGTGGATGCCGAGTGCGGCGGCGGTCCGCCCGGCCTGGCCCGCGTGGTCCAGGTACGTCTCCGCCGTGCGGGCCAGCTCCCGATGAGCGGGGGAGAGCAGCGGCGCCACGGCCGCATCCTGCGGGGCGTGCGCGGGCAGCGCGGTCAGCAGCCGGTACGGGCCGATGCGGGACCACTCCGCGACCGGCCCCAGGCGCGGCTCCGCCAGCGCGGCCCGCGCCGCCGCCGACGCCTCCCGCCAGGTCACGCCCAGCTCGGCGAGACCGGTGCGGACCTCGCCGACACCGGCCGCGCGGGCGCCCTCCCGCAGCAGCCGCGTCGCCGCCGTCAGCGCCGGCACGCGCACATCCGTCGACCGCAGCCGCACCAGCACCGCCAGGCACTGCCCGTCGGCGCCCCACGGCACCGTGCACAGCGCCGTCGCGTGCGGCACCGTGCGCGCCGAGGGCGCGTCGTCCGGGTCGGCCGACGGCCACGGAGCGACGCACACCACCGTGTGCGGGCCGTCCGCGCGCGGGCCGAGCGCGCTGCGCAGCGCGGCCACGGCCGCCTCCTGCTGCCAGCCCGCCTGTGCCGTCAGCACCGCCCGGAACTCGCGGGTCAGGTCGGCGCCGTGCTGGGCCTCGTCCGCGAGCAGCGCGCCGATGCGTGCCGTCACCTCCATGGCCGCGGCCAACTGGGCGTCCGTGGGGCCGGGGTCACCGTCCAGCAGCCACACATAGCCGAGGACGACCCCCCGGTGCCGTACCGGAAGGCAGATCCGCCCGCGGTACACGCCCGCCTCCGGGGTCGGCGGGATCCGCACGGGGCCGGTCGCGCGGGCGATGCCGAACCCCTCGAACCAGGCGCGGACGGTGGCGGTCGAGCGCCGGGTGAGGATCGAGCGGGTGCGGACCGGGTCCAGGGCGGTGGGGTCGAGGTCGTCCTCGCTGTCGTACGCCCCGAACGCGATCAGCTCGAAGTCGCGGTTCTCCAGGGTCGCCGGGGCGCCCAGCAGTTCCGAGATCTCGTCGACGAGCTCCTGGTAGTCACCCCTGTGTTCCACCGTCACACCGGGCATTGTCCCGCATGGCCGAAGGGCTCTCATACATCTGTCTGAGATCCCGGGCACAAATGCGTGACAGCTGTCGATGGCCCACGATCGGAGGGATCCTTAGGTTTCACGGTGGTTCTCCGTGCCGTCCCCGGAACATCGGGTTTCGGCCGCCCTGTTGCACTTTGTGGAGGTGCCCCGTGCTGGGTCCCGTGATTCTCGCCGCGTCTCGCAGCGACCGGATGCGACGCCTGATCTCGGCGGCCCCGGTGACCAAGCAGGTCGTCGACCGGTTCATCCCCGGCGAGACCGTCGACGACATCGTGCCGATCATCGAGGACCTCACGGCCAAGGGCCTGGAGCTGACGATGGACGTCGTCGGCGAGGACATCACCACCCCCGAGCAGGCCACCGCCGCCCGCGACGCCTACCTGGAGCTGATCGACCGGCTGAAGGACCTCGACCTCGGCGAGAAGGTCGAGATGTCCGTGAAGCTGTCCATGTTCGGCCAGGCGCTGCCCGGCGGCCACGAGCTGGCCCTGGCCAACGTCCGCCCCGTCGTCGAGGCCGCCGCCGCGATCGGCACCACGGTCACCCTCGACGCGGAGGACCACACCACCCTCGACTCGATGTTCGCCATCCACGAGGAGCTGCGGAAGGACTTCCCGCAGACCGGCTGCGTCATCCAGGCCTACCTCTTCCGCACCGAGGCCGACGCCCGCCGCCTCGCGGACGCCGGCAGCCGCGTCCGCCTCGTCAAGGGCGCCTACAAGGAGCCCGCCGAGGTCGCCTACCAGCAGAAGCACGAGATCGACAAGGCCTATGTGCGCATCCTGCGGATCCTGATGGAGGGCGAGGGCTACCCGATGATCGGGTCCCACGACCCGCGCCTGATCACCATTGCCCAGGAGCTGGCCCGCCGCGCCGGCCGCAAGCTCGACGAGTACGAGTTCCAGATGCTGTACGGCATCCGCAGCGAGGAGCATCTGCGGCTCGCCGCGGAGGGCCACCGTATGCGCGTCTACACCGCGTACGGCACCGACTGGTACGGCTATTTCATGCGCCGCCTCGCCGAGAAGCCGGCCAACCTGCGCTTCTTCCTCAGGTCGATGGTCAGCAAGGGCTGAGCCCGCACCCCCGCTCGCAACACCGCCCACGTCAAGGAGTTACGGAACCCATGGACGCTGTGACCCAGGTCCCCACCCCCGTCAACGAGCCGGTGCACGGCTACGCCCCCGGCTCGCCGGAGCGTGCCCGTCTGGAGGCCAAGCTGAAGGAGCTGGCCGAGAACCCGATCGATCTGCCCTGCACCATCGGCGGCGAGAAGCGGATGGGTGGCGGTGAGGCCTTCCAGGTCGTGCAGCCGCACAACCACAAGGCTGTCCTCGGCACCTACCGCAACGCCACCCAGCAGGACGCCCAGGACGCCATCGACGCCGCCCTGGCCGCCGCGCCGGCCTGGCGTGCGATGTCCTTCGACGACCGCGCGGCGATCATCCTGCGCGCCGCCGAGCTGCTGGCCGGCCCGTGGCGGGAGACCATGGCCGCCTCCACCATGCTCGGCCAGTCCAAGACCGCCCAGCAGGCCGAGATCGACACCCCGTGCGAGCTGGTCGACTTCTGGCGGTTCAACGTCGCCTACGCCCGGCAGATCCTCGCCGAGCAGCCCCCGGCCAACTCGCCGGGCGTGTGGAACCGCCTCGACCACCGCCCGCTGGAGGGCTTCGTCTACGCGATCACGCCGTTCAACTTCACGGCGATCGCCGGCAACCTGCCCACCGCCCCGGCTCTCATGGGCAACGTCGTGGTGTGGAAGCCGTCCCCGACGCAGACCCACGCCGCCGTGCTGCTGATGCGGTTGCTGGAGGAGGCCGGTCTGCCCAAGGGCGTCATCAACCTGGTCACCGGGGACGGCCTGGACGTCTCCGAGGTCGCCCTGAACCACCGCGACCTCGCCGGCATCCACTTCACCGGCTCCACGAAGACCTTCCAGTACCTGTGGAGGACCGTCGGCCAGAACATCGAGAAGTACCGCTCGTACCCGCGTCTGGTCGGCGAGACCGGCGGCAAGGACTTCCTCGTCGCCCACCCGTCGGCCGACCGGGCGGTGCTGAAGACGGCGCTGACCCGCGGTGCCTTCGAGTACCAGGGCCAGAAGTGCTCGGCGACCTCCCGCGCGTACATCCCGGCGTCCATCTGGAACTCCGGGTTCAAGGAGGAGTTCGCCTCCGAGGTCGACTACCTCACCATGGGTGACGTCACCGACCTGTCGAACTTCATGGGCGCCGTCATCGACGAGCGTGCCTTCGCCAAGAACAAGGCCGCCATCGACCGTGCCAAGTCCGACCCGAGCTGCACGATCATCGCGGGCGGCAGCTACGACGACTCGGTCGGCTGGTTCGTCCGCCCGACCGTCATCGAGTGCACCGACCCGGAGAACGAGGTGTTCACCACCGAGTACTTCGGCCCGATCCTCGCCGTCCACGTGTACGAGGACGACAAGTACGACGAGATGCTGGAGCAGATGGAGTCGGTCTCCGACTACGCGCTGACCGGCTCGGTCGTCGCCAACGACCGCGCCGCAGCCGCGTACACCGCCGAGAAGCTGCGTTACGCGGCCGGCAACTTCTACATCAACGACAAGTCGACCGGTGCCGTCGTCGGCCAGCAGCCCTTCGGCGGCGGCCGGGCCTCCGGCACCAACGACAAGGCGGGCGCCCCGCAGAACCTGATGCGCTGGACGCTGACCCGCGCCATCAAGGAGACGCTGGTCCCGCCGACCGACTACACCTACCCGCACATGGGCTGACGCCCGGAGCGCCGGACGGGCCGGGTCCCCTGCCAGGGGGCCCGGCCCGTCGTGCTGCCGCGGGTCGTCCGGCGGACGGCCCGCTACTCGGCGACCTCCGTACGCTCCCACCACTCGAACACCGGCAGGTGCCCTTCCTCGGTGTCCTCGTGGCGCCCGGTCACCTTGAAGTGTTCGTAGCCACCCTTGTGGGGGATCTTCAGCTCCGTGCCCGGAGGGGTGATGGGGACGATCCGTTGGGCCAGGTCCTCCGGGCCGCCGTGGAGCACTGCCTTCGCGTTGGTCATGACGTCACCGTCCCGCTGCCGTGTGCGCGATGTCCCCCCGTCCGGCAGGATCGGCCGCCCGGCGCCCCGCCGCAACCGGGCCGGGGGCGCCGTGACCGGGCTCAGACCGACGCCAGGTGCCTGCCGAGGAAGTCCCGCATCAGCACGGCGATCTGCGCAGCGTGCGTCTCCAGCGCGAAGTGGCCCGTCGGCAGCAGATGCACCTCCGCTTCCGGAAGGTCCCGCAGGAAGGCGAGCGCCCCGGCCGGCACGAAGATCTCGTCGTGGGCGCCCCACACGGCCAGCAGAGGGACGCGGCTGGTGCGGAAGTACTCGTGGAAGGCCGGGTAGAGGGTGAAGTTGCTGCCGTAGTCGGAGATCAGGTCGAGCTGGATCTCCGTCTGGCCGGGCCGGGCGATCCGCGCCGCGTCGTGCTCGTAGGCGTCCGGGCTGACCAGGTCGCGGAAGGCCTCCGGCACCCCGTGCAGGTACTGCCAGGCGATGCCCTCCGGGGAGTAGATCTCCTTCACGGCCGCCTCGGTCTGCGGCGTCCGCTTCTCGATCAGTGCCCGCACCGGCGCCCAGGCCTGCTCGCCCAGCCCGTCCTCGTAGGCGTTGCCGTTCTGCGTGACGATCGCCGTGACCCGTTCGGGGTGGGCGAGCGCGAGACGCAGGCCGATGGGGGCGCCGTAGTCCTGGACGTAGAGGGTGTACTCCTTCAGGCCGAGCTGCTCGGTGAACTCCTCGGTGACGGAGGCGAGCGCGTCGAAGGTGTAGCGGAAGTCCGTCGCGGCGGGCGTCGCCGAGCGGCCGAAGCCGAGGTGATCGGGGGCGATGACCCGGAAGTCGCCGGCGAGCAGCGGTATCAGGTCGCGGAACATGTGCGAGCTGCTCGGGAAGCCGTGCAGCAGGAGCACGACGGGGGCGCCGGCGGGCCCGGCCTCGCGGTAGGCGATCTCGTGGCCCTGGACGGTGAGGGTGCGGTGGTGGACCTGGACGACGGCGGACACGGCCATCCTTTCTAACCGGTGAAAGTAGGGTGGACGGTTAGCGGTGAGTGCAGTGCATCACGCCCCGACCTAACCGGTCAAGTGCCTTTAGGTAGTTGACTCGCTCGCACGGGCCCGCGATGCCTGTCGCCCGGCGTGCGGCACGCCGCCACCGGGGTGATGGGTGTCGCACCCCTGTCCTTCGCGTGGAGTATGCCGACGCCATGCCGTTCATGCAGGTCAGAGCCGTGTGACCTACTCCACCGTCTCAGATAGTAGGAAGTCCGAGTAATTGTGGAGACAGACGCTGCGACCTCCTCTAGCGTTGTAGAAGCCGAACGATTCGCTCGACCCAGCGAACGGCGGTCGTGAGCCGGGCCCCGGTGCAGGCAACCCCTGCGGCCCCGACGCTCCCCGCCCCTTCCGGCGTCTCGTAACCCTTTCTTCCGCAGCGCTTCCACGCGTCCTCCAAGGAGTGGATCCCCATGGCCGAGACGACCGTCCGCCGCCGCGTCCGCCACGCCTCCCGCGCCGGCGAGACCGACCGCAAGAACGCCGCCGCCGCACTCCAGCGCGCCCTCGACCGCCGCGACAACGGCGGCGCCACCGGCCACTGAGCCGTACCGGACCGCAGCAGGCCCACTGCGCCGGCCGAGTGTCCACGGTGTCCGCATGGCGGACACTCCATGTCATCACCTGGGACGAGGAGTAGGGTGCCCGCATGTCTCGCAGCATCGATCTCGCAGTGATCCCCGGTGACGGCATCGGCCAGGAGGTCGTGGCCGAAGGCCTGAAGGTCCTCTCCGCCGTCCTCCCGCAGGATGTGAAGCTGGAGACCAAGGAGTACGACTTCGGCGCCCGGCGCTACCACGCCACCGGTGAGACCCTCACCGACGCCGACCTCGACGCGCTCAAGCAGCACGACGCCATCCTGCTCGGCGCGATCGGCGACCCGTCCGTCCCCTCCGGCGTGCTGGAGCGGGGCTTCCTGCTCAAGCTGCGCTTCGCCTTCGACCACCACGTCAACCTGCGGCCCTCCAAGCTGCTGCCGGGCGTCGCCACCCCGCTCGCCGGCCAGCCGAAGATCGACTTCGTCGTGGTCCGCGAGGGCACCGAAGGCCCGTACACCGGCAACGGCGGCACCATCCGCAAGGGCACCCCGCACGAGGTCGCCACCGAGGTCTCCGTCAACACGGCCTACGGCGTCGAGCGCGTCGTCCGTGACGCCTTCGCCCGCGCCCAGGCCCGCCCCCGCAAGAAGCTCACCCTCGTCCACAAGAACAACGTGCTGACCTTCGCCGGCCACCTGTGGACGAACATCTTCAACAAGGTGGCCGAGGAGTACCCCGAGGTCACCACCGAGTACATCCACGTCGACGCCGCCACCATCTACCTGGTCACCCAGCCCGAGCGGTTCGACGTCATCGTCACCGACAACCTCTTCGGCGACATCATCACCGACCTCGCCGCAGCCGTCTCCGGCGGCATCGGCGTCGCGGCCTCCGGCAACATCAACCCCAGCCGCGAATTCCCGTCCATGTTCGAGCCCGTCCACGGCTCGGCCCCGGACATCGCCGGCCAGGGCAAGGCCGACCCCACCGCCACGGTCCTGTCCGTCGCCCTGCTGCTGCGCCACCTCGGCTACGAGGCCGAGGCCGACCGCATCGACGAGGCGGTCGCCGCCGACCTCACCGAGCGCGCCGAGCTGCCCGCCCGCAGCACCTCGGAGATCGGCGACGCCCTCGCCGTACGAGTAGCCGGCTGAGACCCGCGCCGCTCGTCACACTCCACGAAGCCGTCGGGTCGCACACCGCACCCGGCGGCTTTCCGTACGCGGCCCCGGGTGCCACCATCAACCCCTGGGCCGCCTGCCCCGGATTCCTTCCACCGCCGGCACCGCGCGATAATCGAACGCGGGGCCGCGATATGAGGGAAAGCTCGGACGTCCTAGCACCGGTCGTGCGACCGGTACCGGGAGGAGCTGCGGCCCGTCACGACAACCGGTGAAGGACATCCACTCATGACGACGCCCACGATCGAGCTCAAGCCCTCCGCCCGTCCGCTGCCCGCCGCCGAACGCGAGGCGATCCTCGCCGACCCCGGCTTCGGCCGCCACTTCACCGACCACATGGTGACCATCAAGTGGACGGAGGGCCGCGGCTGGCACGACGGACAGCTCGTCCCGTACGCGCCGATCCCGCTCGACCCCGCCACCAACGTCCTGCACTACGCCCAGGAGATCTTCGAAGGGCTCAAGGCCTACCGCCAGCCCGACGGCTCCGTCGCCACCTTCCGCCCCGACCAGAACGCCCGCCGCTTCCAGCGCTCCGCCAAGCGGCTCGCCATGCCGGAACTGCCCGTCGAGACGTTCATCGAGGCCTGCGACGCGCTCGTCCGGCAGGACAAGGACTGGGTGCCCCCGCACGGCGGCGAGCAGTCCCTCTACCTGCGCCCCTTCATGATCGGCACCGAGGTCGGGCTCGGCGTCAAGCCGTCCAACGAGTACCTCTTCATCGTGATCGCCTCCCCGGCGGGCGCCTACTTCCCCGGCGGCGTCAAGCCGGTGTCCATCTGGGCCTCCCAGGACCGCGTCCGCGCCGTCCCCGGCGGCATGGGCGACGCCAAGACCGGCGGCAACTACGCAGCGTCCCTGCTCGCCCAGGCCGAGGCCGCCGCCCACGGCTGCGACCAGGTCTGCTACCTCGACGCCGTCGAGCACAAGTGGGTCGAGGAACTCGGCGGCATGAACCTGTACTTCGTGTACGGCAACAAGATCGTCACGCCCACCCTGACCGGGTCCATCCTCGAAGGCGTCACCCGCGACTCGCTCCTCACCGTCGCCCGTGACCTGGGTTACGAGGCCGAGGAGGCCCGCGTCTCCATCGACCAGTGGCGTGCCGACACCGAGAGCGGCGCCCTCACCGAGGTGTTCGCCTGCGGCACCGCCGCCGTCATCACCCCCGTCGGCACCGTCAAGACCGACGGCGTCGAATGGACGCAGGGCGACGGCACCCCCGGCGAGGTCACCGTGCGCCTGCGCGAGGCCCTCCTCGGCATCCAGCGCGGCCTCACCGAGGACAAGCACGGCTGGATGCACAAGCTGGGCTGACCGGCACCGGCATCGACGTCAGCGGGCGGGGCCGCCGTCACCGGGGCGGTCCCGCCCGTTCGTGCGCCCACGGGTGCGCCGAATCTCACAGGCCCACGGGTGCGCCGAGGGGGCGTCAGTTCCGTTCGGGCGCGGGACTGTCGACGAGCCCCGCCCGGTCGGAGGAGTACGAGGCCGCCTCGCCGGACACAGGGGCCGCCCCGCCGGCCGCAGGGGCCTCTCCGCCCCGCACCAGCAGCAGATACGCCGCCCCGCCGACCAGCCCCGACAGCAGGAAGCTGCAGTCGACCCCGCCGGTGTACGCCAGCAGCGGGCCCTGGTACTCCGGCAGCGACACCGCGAGCAGCCCCGTGACCGCGCCCAGCGCCCAGGCGAGCGCGGCACGCACGTTCCAGCCGCCCCGGAACCAGTAGACGCCGCCCCGCGAGCGGCGGTTGAAGACCTGCAAGGCGTCCGCGTCGTACTCCCCGCGACAGCGGACGAAACCGATCAGCGTGATCACCGCCCACGGCGTGCCGATCGCGGTCAGCAGCAGCACGAACGACGTCATCGCGTCCTGCGCCGTCGATGCGTAGTGCCCGGCGAAGACACAGGCCGTGGCGACGGCGGCGACCGTGTAGGTGGCCGTGGCGCGGGAGGCGCGCGGCAGGATCGCGTCCAGGTCCAGGCCCATCGAGTACAGCATCAGCCCCGCGTTGCCGACCGAGCCCGCGGAGGCGGCCAGCAGCAGCGGCACCAGATACCAGCCGGGGGAGGCGTCCACCAGCGGCCCCGCGTAGTCCAGGGCGGCGCGGGCGGCGTACGCGGTGAACGTGCCGAACAGTTGCGGCACCAGCAGCCCGAGGATCAGACCCAGCCAGGTCGCGTGCAGGACACGGCGCGGGGTGTGACGTGCGGGGGAGATGTAGCGGGTGTAGTCGCCGAGCAGGGTGATGAACGCGACCGGCCCGGACAGCCCCGCCGCCACCGCCGACAGCAGCCAGGTCGGCCAGTAGCCGCCCAGCAGATACCCTCCGGCCTCCGGCAGCGCGTCCGTGGTGAAGTCGGGGGCGTACGCGACCAGGCCCAGCGCCAGCAGAGCGGTCATGCCGATCGCGAGGATGCGGGACATCGCGAGCAGCACCCGGTAGCCGTAGACGGCGCCCGCGACGGTCGCCGCGGCGAGCAGCGCGTAGACGACGGCGTACGACCCCCCGTCCGCGGGCAGCCCGGCCAGCCGGCCGAGGACACCCACCATCACATCACCGCCGATCCACACCGTCAGCGCCGTGTAGCCGAGGGCGAGCAGCAGGCCCACGACGGAGCCGATCAGCCGGCCCCGCACCCCGAACTGGGCGCCCGAGGACGTGGACAGGTTGGTCGCGGTACGCAGCGAGATCAGCGCGAGCGGCGCCGTCAGCGCGGTCCCGACCAGGGTGCCCGCGACGACGGAGCTGACCGAGGACCAGAAGTCCAGCCCGAACGACGGCGGCAGCCAGCCGAAGACGATGACACCGAGGCAGAGGTTGGAACCGAGCAGGATCGACACGAGGTCACGGGGGCCGCTGGTGCGTTCCTCGTCGGGGACGGTGTCGACTCCGCGCTGTTCGATGGGCATGGGCTGGGTCTCCTTCGACGCCGCCGAAAGTTAGAGCGACGCTCAATGTGCGCCCTGCTTCAGTGCGCGTCAAGCTTTCGGTTACGTGAATTTCATGTTTAGAGTGATGCTCTAACGCTTTGAAGCGCAAGAGGGAGGCAGGGAGGTGCCGCGACGTGAGACTGACCCCGACGGAGCGTGACCGGCTGCTGCTCTTCGGGGCGGCCGAACTGGCCCGCGCCCGCAGGGCCCGCGGCCTGAGGCTCAACGTCCCCGAGGCCACGGCACTCATCGCCGACACGGTCTGCGAGGCCGCCCGTGACGGCGCCCGGCTCGCCGAGGCGATCGAACGGGCCCGCGCCGTCCTCGGCCCCGACGACGTGCTGCCCGGCGTCGCCGGCATCGTCACCGAGGTGCACGTCGAGGCCGTCTTCGACGACGGCTCCAGGCTGGCCGTGGTGACCGACCCGATCGGCAAGGGCACCGGGTCCCGCCCCGACGAGGACGCGCCCGGCGCCCTGCTGCCGGGCCCCGAGCACGAGGAGTCCCGACCCGAGGTGCGGCTGACCGTCACCAACACCGCGCCCGTGCCGGTCTCCGTCACCTCCCACTTCCACTTCTTCGAGGCCAACCCGCGCCTCGACTTCGACCGCGACCGCGCCTACGGCATGCGCCTCGCCGTACCCGCCGGATCGTCCGTGCGCTTCGGCCCCGGCGAGACCCACGAGGTCGGCCTCGTCCCGATCGGCGGCGCCCGCATCGCCGTCGGCTTCGCCGGGCTGGTCGACGGACCGCTGGACGCGCCGGGGGCCCGGCAGGAGGCCCTGCGCCGGGCGGCGGCGTGCGGGTATCTCGGCGTGCGGGGCGCGGAGGAGCGGCCGGCGCGCCCGGTCGGGAACGGGAGCCCGCAGCTCCCCGCAGAGGAGGAGCAGTCATGAGCCGACCCGGAGGGCACCCCGCCGAAGCCCGCCGCCTCACCCCGTACGAGTACGCCGCGACCCACGGACCCCGCGCCGGCGACCGCATCCGGCTCGGCGACAGCGGACTGACCGTCCTGGTCGAGTCCGACGCGCAGCGCCACGGCGACGAGTTCCTCGCCGGTTTCGGCAAGACCGCCCGCGACGGACTCCACCTCAAGGCCGCCTCCGTCCGTGACACCTGCGACGTCGTCATCAGCAACGTCGTCGTCATCGACGCCGTGCAGGGCATCCGCAAGGTGTCCATCGGCATCCGCGAGGGCCGTATCGCCGCGATCGGCCGGGCCGGCAACCCCGACACCCTCGACGGTGTCGACGTCGTCGTCGGCACGGGCACCTCGATCGTCTCCGGCGAGGGTCTCATCGCCACCGCCGGCGCCGTCGACACCCATGTGCACCTGCTGTCCCCGCGGATCATGGAGGCGTCCCTCGCCTCCGGCGTCACCACGATCATCGGGCAGGAGTTCGGCCCGGTGTGGGGCGTCGGCGTCAACTCGCCCTGGGCGCTGCGGCACGCGTTCGCCGCGTTCGACGCCTGGCCCGTCAACATCGGCTTCCTCGGCCGGGGTTCGTCCTCCCGGCCCGAGCCCCTCGTGGAGGCCCTCGCCGAGGGCGGCGCCTGCGGTTTCAAGGTGCACGAGGACATG
Source organism: Streptomyces sp. XM83C (assembly GCF_023072675.1). Taxonomy (GTDB): domain Bacteria; phylum Actinomycetota; class Actinomycetes; order Streptomycetales; family Streptomycetaceae; genus Streptomyces; species Streptomyces thermocoprophilus. The sequence continues at coordinate 13,642 of NZ_JALLGL010000001.1, read as the reverse complement.
GGCGCCCACACCCGCGCCCTGGACACCGCGCTGCGCGTCGCCGAGGCCCACGACGTACAGGTGGCCCTGCACAGCGACGGCCTCAACGAATGCCTGTCCGTCGAGGACACCCTGCGTGTGCTGGAGGGCCGCACCATCCACGCCTTCCACATCGAGGGCTGCGGCGGCGGACACGTCCCCAACGTGCTGAAGATGGCCGGAGTCCCCAACGTCATCGGCTCCTCCACCAACCCCACCCTGCCCTTCGGCCGGGACGCCGTCGCCGAGCACTACGGCATGATCGTCTCCGTCCACGACCTCAAGACCGACCTGCCCGGCGACGCCGCCATGGCCCGCGACCGCATCCGCGCCGGCACCATGGGCGCCGAGGACGTGCTGCACGACCTGGGCGCCATCGGCATCACCTCCTCCGACGCGCAGGGCATGGGGCGCGCCGGGGAGACCGTCCGCCGTACGTTCGCGATGGCCGGGAAGATGAAGGCCGAGCTGGGCGACCCCGGCGTCGGCCACGACAACGAGCGCGTCCTGCGCTACATCGCCAAACTCACCGTCAACCCGGCGATCGCCCACGGCCTCGCCCATGAGATCGGCTCGATCGAGGTCGGCAAACTCGCCGACATCGTGCTGTGGCGCCCGGAGTTCTTCGGCGCGAAACCACAGCTCGTCCTCAAGTCCGGCTTCCCCGCGTACGGCGTGACCGGCGACCCCAACGCGGCCACCGACACCTGCGAACCCTCCGTCCTCGGACCGCAGTTCGGCGCGCACGGCGCCACCCCGGCCGAACTGTCCGTGGCGTTCGTGGCGCAGGCCGCCGTGGACCAGGGCCACGACACGCTGCCGACCCGCCGCCGCAGGGTCGCCGTCCGCGGCACCCGCGGCATCGGCCCGGCCGACCTGCTCCTGAACACCCGTACCGGACAGGTCGACGTGGACCAGCGCACGGGCCTGGTCACCCTGGACGGCGAACCGCTCAGCTCCGGCCCGGCGGACACGGTCCCCCTCAACCGCCTGTACTTCCTCTGACCCCTTCCCCCGGACCTTTCCTCCAGCCCCTTCCTCCAGAGCCCAGGACCCAGCGATGACTTTCTCCATGCCCCCGGAGTGGGCCCCGCACGAACGCACCTGGATGGCCTGGCCGGGCCCCAACCCGACCTTCGCCACCGACGCGGAACTCGCCGAGGCCCGCGCCGCGTGGGCGGCCGTCGCCCGCGCCGTACGCCGCTTCGAACCGGTGACGATGGTCCACGGCCCCGGCCAGGGCGACACGGCCCGCGCCCTCCTCGGCCCGGACATCGACCTGGTCGAACGCGACCTCGACGACGCGTGGATGCGGGACATCGGCCCCACGTTCGTCACCGACGCCGAAGGCCGCCTGGCCGCCGTCGACTGGGTCTTCAACGGCTGGGGCGCCCAGGAATGGGCCCGCTGGGAGCACGACGCGAAGATCGCCCGGCAGATCGCCGGTCTGACCGGCGTACCCGTACTGTCCTCGCCGCTGGTCAACGAGGGCGGCGCCATCCACGTCGACGGCGAGGGCACCGTCCTGCTCACCGAGACCGTCCAGCTCGGCGCGGCCCGCAACCCCGGCTGGAGCAAGGAAGCCGTCGAGAAGGAGATACACGCCAAGCTGGGCACCACCAAGGCCATCTGGCTCCCGCACGGCCTCACCGGCGACTACGGCACCTACGGCACCCAGGGCCACGTCGACATCGTCGCCGCGTTCGCGGGCCCCGGCAGGGTCGTCGTCCACACCCAGCAGAACCCGGACCACCCCGACCACGCCCGCTCACAGACGTACCTGGAGATCCTCCGTTCCGCCACGGACGCCCGAGGCCGCCACCTGGAGGTGGTGGAGATCCCGGCCCCCACGGCCCTGCGTGACGAGAACGGCGACTGGCTCGACTACTCCTACATCAACCACTACGTCTGCAACGGCGCCGTGATCCTCTGCGCCTTCGACGACCCCCACGACGACCTGGCGGCAGCCGCCTTCCGACGCCTCTACCCCGACCGCACGGTGACCCTGGTGGACGCGCGGGCGATCTTCGCGGGCGGGGGAGGCATCCACTGCATCACCCAGCAGCAGCCGAAGAGCGCTGGTCAGTGAGCTGACCTGCGGAATCTCTGTCGGCTGCTTCGCTTTGGTCAGCCTGAGTCAGCCCTACTCGGCTCCCATTACCTGGATGGGTCTCCCATATCTCTCCCATCGGGAGACGCAGAGAGGCCCCCGGCGACGTCGTCTGCGCCGGGGGCCTCTCTGCAAGACCAGGGTGGGGCCACCACCCGGGGAGGCGGAGAGAACGACCACGCTTCGCCGCGCCTCGACACACTGATCCGCATCGCCGACGCGATCGGCTGCGAGCTGGTCGACCTCGTGCGCTGAGCGGCCCGCCCTCGCCGTCGGGCGGGCCGCTCGCCCGGCGCCGGTCCTACCGACCGAAGGGGCCTGCCTGATTGGTCTGCTGCGGTACGGGCACGCCCCGCACGGCGTGGATGTACAGCGTCGAACCGGCCCCGGAGGCGCCAGGGTTGTCGACCCGCACGTACTCCTCGCCCGGCCGGATGGGCTTGTCGCATCGGGCGCAGATCACGGGCGGCGTCCCCTCGTCAGCCGGGCCAGGGCCATGCCGGTGGCGCACTGGGTGATGTCCTCGACGCACTGCTCGCACTCGCCGACGTGCGCCTGGAGCGCAGAGTTCGCGGCGACCGCGATGTGCGAGCGGCAGGCGCGCGGGTACCAGCGGCCCCCGCAATCGGGCTCTGCGCTGAGCCCGGTGGTGCGCACGCCGAGATCGACGGCCGTGTGCACGGTGAGCGGCTCCCCACCCCACACGCATGCCGCACCGCGCCGCTGATCCTCGCTCAGGCCGACAGGGTCGGGGAGCGGGAGGAGCGTCGCGCTGAGAGCGCCTGGGCCACCCGACGGGGGCCGGGTCTGCGTGACCTCTGCCATGTCGACTCCAACCAGTCGGCCACACCCCGGGAGGTCTGCGGCCTCGCCGGGGCTTGTCGTCCCCGCCGACGCTAAGGCGTGATGTGCGCCACTGCCAGCGATGTGCAGTTCTGTGCACGGACTCGTTCGGCCGGGCCAGATGGCGCAAAGGCGCCCTTGACCGGTCAGGCCGGGCGGGCGACTGTGGCGCACAGTCCTGCACATCAGACAGCCGGAGGTCGCCATGGCCCTACAGTTCATCGGGATCGACCCCAGCACGGGGGACGGCGAGAGCCCCACGGTGTGGGTCGACAAGGAGCAGAAGGAACTCGTTCTCCAGGGATGGAAGCCGGGACCCGAACTGGCCGCGCAGTGTGCCGCGTTCGAGGTGCCAGGTCATGCCGTCGGCATCCCGGGGCACGAGGCCGTAGTCCGCATCCCCGCCCGGATGGTGCCGATGATCAGGGAGGCGTGCGATGCCCTTGAGCGTGCCGACATGGCCTGAGCTGCTCGGGTCGGCCACCCGCTCCGCAGTGCACCTGGAGATGCGGGACTCCTACGCCGTCGACTACGAGAAGGGCCCCTTCGCCCAGTGGCGGGCGGGATTCCGCCACGACCCGTCCGACCGCGCTTCGTGGTGGCGACCGTGGCTCGATCTGATCCAGGAGACCGTCGGCCGTGGCGTCGTCGTGTGCCGCGCCCGCATCGTGTCCGAACCGGTCAGCGAATACACCCACTTCCTGTACGACGGCACGTTCACCAACGTGGCCGCAGGCGAGCAGGTGCGATGGCTGCCCCGCCGCCAAGCCTCGGACATTGCCTTGCCGGGAAACGACTTCTGGCTGATCGACGACCGGCTGATCCGGTGGAACCACTTCACGGGCGAGGGCGCGTCGGCCGGCGGCGAGATGAGCGATGACCCGGCGGCGGTGAAGCTGTGCGGCGAGGCCTTCGAGGAGGTCTGGTCGAGGGCCATCCCGCACGACCAGTACCAGATCCGCTAGCGCACCCGTAAGGCCGGCTCATGCCCACATCCCCGTCCTCGTCGGCCCAGGCCGCGCGGGAAGTCGTCGCCCGACGTCTGCGTGCCCTCCGCAAGGGCGCAGGGCTGACGGTCACTGAGCTGGCCGGCCGGTGCGGCTGGCACCACGCCAAGACCAGCCGCATCGAGAACGCGCGCACGGCACCCACAGCCACCGACATCCGCCTGTGGTGCCGCGCCACCGACAACCTGGACCAGGCCGACGACCTCATCGCCCAGTCCCTCCACGCCGAGTCCATGTACACCGAGTGGCGCGCCCAAGTCCGCCACGGTCTGGCCGAACTCCAGCGCAGCAGCTCCCAGCTCTTCCAGGACACCAAGGTCTTCCGGGTCTACTCCTCCTCGCTCGTCCCCGGCCTGCTCCAGACAGAGGGCTACGCGGCCGGAGTCCTCGGGATCAGCGCCCGCTTCCGGGAGCTACCGGTCGATGACAGTGCCGAGGCGGCCCGCGCGCGCGTCGACCGGTCCGCCGTCATCCACCAGCCGGGGCACACCTTCGTCTTCGTCGTCGAGGAGGCCGTGCTGCACCATCAGGTCGGCGATTCCGATGCGATGGCCGCCCAGCTCGGCCATCTCCTGACGGCCGGCGCCCTGCCGCAGGTGTCTCTCGGCATCATCCCCATGGCTACGCCCCAGCGGCAGCAGTGGGCGCGAGAGACCTTCCACGTCTACGACGACCGCCTCGTCTCCGTCGAGCTGGTCTCGGCCCGGGTGAGGATCACGCAGCCGTCAGAGATCAACCTGTACTTCCGGGCCTTCGAGCAGCTGCGCGCGATGGCCGTGTACGGAGCCGAGGCCCGTGCCCTGGTGCTGCGCGCCATCGAGGCGCTGCACTGACGGCATGACGAAACGCCCCTCGCCCGCCCGGCGAGGGGGTGGTACAGGCGGCGCTGGTGGTCATCGTGCGAGGAGGCTGATGGCGCCGGTGGCGGCGCCGGCCACACCGGCGAGGACACCGATCGTGGGCAGCGGCCAGCGGGCGCGCTCCAGCGCGCGGATACGGGTCTCGTGGTCGCCGACGTCGTCGCGGAGGTTCCTCGTCTCGTTCAGGACGCCGTCGATCCCGGCTTCGATCCGGTGTACCGCCTTCGACAGCTCCCGCACCTCCTGATACGTCTGCGCCGGGCTGATGTACACGCCCTGGGTCCGGGGGTCGTCATCGCGCTGCTTGCTCGCCAGGCGGGTCGCAGGCGGGCGGGCGCGCTCGGGTACTGAGGCACAGGCTCCCACAGGGCGATGTGAGGTGATCCCGAGGTGAACCCCGAACCCCGCCCTCGCATCTGCACACGCTCGACTGCCGCAGTCTCATCGAGGGCAAGTCGGCCAAGTTGCCGACACGGTCACGGAATCCACTCGGCCACCACTCGATCCGCCACCCCGAACTCGGTCGAACAGTCTGCGCAGGGGCGCGAGGGCGCACCCGCCACCGGCGGGGAGCCGCCACCGGCTCCCGGCGTGCATGCGAGGCGAGGACGCGCCCGCCGCCCACCGGGCCTCTCGACGCCCCCACGGGGTGCCGACCCCGGGGCCCGTCTTTCCGGGCTGCCCGCTCGCTTCTTCCCCCCGCTGGAGCGCCCTTGACTCGGGTCGCGGAGACACGACGATCGCCCGGAAGTGGGCGGCCCGTACGGCAACTGCCCGCCCCCCGACCGCATCAACGCCCCCCGACCAGCGCCGGGAGCCGTGCGGGGCGCCGTGGCGCATCGCACGGCGTCCCCGTCAGGTAGAACATACGGGTGAACGTACTGCTGAGCGCGGCCCTCGGGGTGTCCCGGCCGCCGGTCGAGCCGTGTCCGGAGGTTGCCGCGTGACCTCCCGGCGTCGTACGCCCGCGCCGCCCCGTGAGGACGTCCTGGCCGCCGCCATGGGCATGATCGCCGAGCGTGGGCTGGAGAAGCTCACCATGGCCGCGCTCGGGCGGGAGGTCGGGATGAGCAGCGGGCATCTGCTGTACTACTTCCGGTCCAAGGACGAGCTGCTGCTGCGCACGCTGGAGTGGAGCGAGGGGCGGCTCGGCGCCGAGCGGGGGCGGTTGCTCGCCCGGCCCGGCACTGCCCGTGAGCGGCTCGACGCCTATGTCGATCTGTACGTCCCGGACGGGCATCGCGACCCGCACTGGACGCTGTGGCTGGAGGTGTGGAACCGGTCGCAGAACGCCGCCGACGACGCCCGTGACCGGCAGGCCGCGATCGAGGGCGCCTGGCATCGCGACCTCGTCGCCCTCCTCGCCGAGGGCATCTCGCGCGGCGAGTTCCGGCCCGTGGACCCCGATCGGTACGCCGCCCGGCTGCGGGCGCTCCTCGACGGGTTCTCCATCCATGTCGCCATCGGGCTGCGCGGCACCGACCGCGCGCAGGTTCTCGCCCACGTCCGGGAGTTCCTGGAACAGACGCTGCTCGCATCCTGAGACAGACGGCGAGCACCCGGGCGAGGTGTGCCAAACTTCCCCCGTGCTCTCGTTCGCCACGATTATTGGCAGCAGGCGCGCCGGTCCGCAGTGACCGCCTTCGTACGACCAGGTACGGGCGGCCACCGTCGTCCTCGACCCGCGCGCAGACCTCTCGCACCCGCGAGAGGTTTTTCTGTTTCCAGGGCCCACCCACAGCCGGGAGACGAGCGCGAGGGACCATTGGGGGGACGGTGGAGCCGGTTATTCCGGTAAGACCGAAGATCCACAATCAGGAGCCTTGAGACCATGACCGCGACGACCGATCCGGCAAACAGCGAGCTCGACGACTCGTTCCATGTCTTCGACACCACCCTGCGCGACGGCGCGCAGCGGGAGGGCATCAACCTCACGGTCGCCGACAAGCTCGCGATCGCACGGCACCTGGACGACTTCGGTGTGGGCTTCATCGAGGGCGGCTGGCCCGGCGCCAACCCGCGCGACACCGAGTTCTTCGCGCGCGCCCGGCAGGAGATCACCTTCCGCACCGCCCGGCTCGTCGCGTTCGGCTCCACCCGCCGCGCCGGCACCACCGCCGCAGAGGACCCGCAGGTCAAGGCGCTGCTGGAGTCCGGTGCCCCGGTCGTCACCCTGGTCGCGAAGTCGCACGACCGGCATGTCGAGCTGGCGCTGCGCACCACCCTCGACGAGAACCTGGAGATGGTCCGGGACACCGTCTCCTACCTGCGCTCCCAGGGCCGCCGCGTCTTCGTCGACTGCGAGCACTTCTTCGACGGCTACCGCGCCAACCCCGAGTACGCCAAGGCCGTCGTGCGCGCCGCCTCCGAGGCCGGCGCCGACGTCGTCGTACTGTGCGACACCAACGGCGGCATGCTGCCCGCCCAGATCCACGCCGTCGTCTCCACGGTCCTCGCCGACACCGGCGCCCGGCTCGGCATCCACGCCCAGGACGACACCGGCTGCGCCGTCGCCAACACGCTCGCCGCCGTCGACGCGGGCGCCACGCACGTGCAGTGCACCGCCAACGGCTACGGCGAGCGCGTCGGCAACGCCAACCTGTTCCCCGTGGTGGCCGCACTGGAGCTGAAGTACGGCAAGAAGGTGCTGCCGGAGGGCCGGCTGCGGGAGATGACCCGTATCTCGCACGCCATCGCCGAGGTCGTCAACCTCACGCCGTCCACCCACCAGCCGTACGTCGGTGTCTCCGCGTTCGCCCACAAGGCCGGCCTGCACGCCTCCGCGATCAAGGTCGATCCGGACCTGTACCAGCACATCGACCCCGAGCTGGTCGGCAACACCATGCGGATGCTCGTGTCCGACATGGCGGGCCGCGCCTCCGTCGAGCTGAAGGGCAAGGAGCTGGGCATCGACCTCGGCGGCGACCGCGAACTGGTCGGCCGGGTCGTGGAGCGCGTCAAGGAACGCGAGCTGCAGGGCTACACGTACGAGGCCGCCGACGCCTCCTTCGAGCTGCTGCTGCGCGCCGAGGTCGAGGGCCGCCCGCTGAAGTACTTCCGCGTCGAGTCCTGGCGGGCCATCGTCGAGGACCGCCCCGACGGCAGCCACGCCAACGAGGCCACCGTCAAGCTGTGGGCGAAGAGCGAGCGGATCGTCGCCACCGCCGAGGGCAACGGCCCCGTCAACGCCCTCGACCGGGCGCTGCGCGTCGCCCTGGAGAAGATCTACCCGCAGCTCGCCAAGCTGGAGCTGGTCGACTACAAGGTCCGCATCCTGGAGGGCGTGCACGGCACGCAGTCCACCACCCGCGTCCTCATCTCCACGTCGGACGGCGCGGGGGAGTGGTCCACGGTCGGTGTCGCCGACAACGTCATCGCCGCGTCCTGGCAGGCCCTGGAGGACGCCTACACCTACGGTCTGCTGCGGGCGGGCGTCCAGCCGGCCGAGTGACCCGACCGGGTCCGCGCGGCCGGTGCCGACTCGGCGGGCCGAGCGCTACCGGCCGTGACGCGCCAACGGCGTCTCACAGCGCCGAAGTACGCGGCCGGGGCGCCCCCTCGGCGCCCTGGTCTCGGCCTCCGGCCCGGTCCAGCCGCAGTACGCCCGCGGGGCCGGAGCGCTGGCCGCCGGGCGTGGTGGAGCGGGTCAGCTCCTCGATGCTGTCGGCGAGGTAGCCCATCCACGCGCGGCTCTCCTCCTCCAGGATCCGCTGGGCGTCGGCACGCAGCCGCTCGATCACGTTGAGCAGGGCCGTCTGCTCCTTCTCGCTGGGCGATTCGGTGCCCCGCAGATAGGCCTGCGCCCAGTCGGCCTGCGCCTTCTTCAGCACCTGCTGAAGGGCCAGTTCGCTGCGGATGTAGCGGGTCCAGGACGCGGAGAAGCCGAAGATCCGGTCGAACAGCACGCAGCCCGCGCCGCCCGCGAGGAACACGAACCCCCACTCCGGCCGGACGAGGCCGGCGTCGGCCGCGTGCACCAGCGGGGTGATCGTGCCGGCGATGCCGAGCAGCGCGGCCAGCGCCCGCAGCGCACGCGACCAGCGGGCGGGCCAGCGGCGCCTCGCCAGATACCAGCCGATCGCGGTGATCACTTCCTGTTCGGCGTGCCGGAACAGCTCCAGCAGCACCTCCGACCGCGTCCGTGCGCGGTCCAGGTCCACCAGCTCCGACACCGTCATGTCCGCGGCTCTGCGCTTGCCGGACTCAGCCATCTTCCGCCCCCTTCGGCCCACGGCAGTACCGCTGCATCGTAGGGGCTGTGCGGCCGTCGGCGGGGACGGGGGCGGCAGGGTGCACGGTTTCTGACGGTACGTCTTGACGGGCCCCCGGGACCCCAGTTAACTCACGGCGTGATCTAAGTGCTGAGTGAACCGAGTGCATCAGGACAAGCCGAGGGGAAGGTCCATGCCGAGAACCGCCCTGCTCGTCTCCACCGCTCTGCTCGCCGCTCTGCTCCCCGTCTCCGCCGCCCGCGCCGCACCGGCCGCCGACGCACCCGCACCCGTCCTCGTCGACCGTTTCGAGGGCGAGGTGCCCTTCGCCTCCCAGCCCGCCGAGGGCCTGTTCACCTGGGGCGGCGACGCCGACGACCCGCCCACGCTCCGCCTCGCCGAACGGCCCGACGCCCCCGAGGGGCAGAAGGTCCTCGCCGGCGACTACGACATCAGCGGATACGGCGGCTTCACCCACGACTACGCCGCCGACGGCCCCGCCCACGACTGGTCCGCGTACCGCGGCATCCGCTTCTGGTGGGAGGGCCGCGGCACCGGCCGTACCGTCACCTTCGAGATCAAGGACGGCGGCGCCCACGGCGAGGCATCCGAACTGTGGACCACGTCCTTCGCCGACGACTTCACCGGCTGGAAGCAGATCGAACTGCCCTTCACCGACTTCGTCTACCGCACCGACTACCAGCCCGTCGGCGGCATCGACCAGGTCCTCGGCCTCACCGGGATGTGGGGGTACGCGGTCACCCTCCCGACCGGCGCCAAGGGCAGCTTCGCGATGGACGCCGTCGAGCTGTACGGCACCGCCGACCAGTCCCTGCGGGCCTCCGTCACCGCAGACGCGGCCGTCCACCCGGTCGCCGAGGGCGCCACCGCCTCCGTCCGGCTGACCGTCGCCACCACCGGCTCCCGCCCGCTCGACGAACCCGTGACGATCACCTACCGCACGGGCGGCGGCAGCGCGAGCCCCGCCGACTACGCGCCCGCCGAGGGCACCTTCACCTTCCCCGCGGGTACCGCCTCCGGCACCTCCCGCGTCGTCCAGGTCCGCACCCGCAAGGACCGCGCCGCCGAGACTGCCGAGACGATCCCGCTGAACCTCACCGTCACCGGCGCCCGGCCGCCCGCCGAGACCCCGCAGATCGTCATCGACGCCCACGGACTGCCGTACCTCGACCCGAAACTGCCCGTGCAGCGCCGCGTCGCCGACCTGCTGTCCCGCATGTCGCCGGAGGAGAAGGCCGGCCAGATGACGCAGGCCGAGCGCGGCGCCGTCGCCGCCACGCCCGGTGACATCGCCACGTACGCCCTCGGCTCCCTGCTCTCCGGCGGCGGCTCCACACCGACGCCCAACACGCCCGAGGGCTGGGCGAAGATGATCGACGGCTTCCAGCTGCGGGCGCAGGCCACCCGGTTGCAGATCCCGCTGATCTACGGCGTCGACGCGGTGCACGGCCACAACAACCTGGTCGGCGCCACCGTCATGCCGCACAACATCGGCCTCGGCGCCGCCCGCGACCCGAAGCTCGCCGAGCGCACCGCCGCGGTGACCGCCGCCGAGGTCCGCGCCACCGGCGTCCCCTGGGACTTCGCGCCCTGCCTGTGCGTCACCCGCGACGAACGCTGGGGCCGCTCCTACGAGTCCTTCGGCGAGGACCCGGCGCTCGTCGCGTCGATGGAGACCGTGATCCAGGGCTTCCAGGGCCGCGCCGACGGCCGCGACCTGGACCGGCACGACAAGGTCCTCGCCACCGCCAAGCACTTCGTCGGCGACGGCGGCACCGCCTACGGCTCCTCCACGACCGGCACGTACACCATCGACCAGGGCGTCACCGAGGTCACCCGGCAGGAGCTGGAGGCCGTCCATCTCGCGCCGTACGCCGAAGCCGTGGACCGCGGCGTCGGCTCGGTCATGCCCTCGTACTCCTCGCTCGACATCGCGGGCGACGGCAAGGGCCCGGTGAAGATGCACGCCCGCGGCGACATGATCAACGGCGTGCTCAAGGGCCGGATGGGCTTCGACGGGTTCGTCATCAGCGACTGGAACGGCATCGACCAGATCCCCGGCGACCTCGCGAGCGACGTGCGGACCTCGATCAACGCCGGACTCGACATGATCATGGTGCCGTACGGCTACAAGGACTTCCGCGCGGCGCTCGTCGCCGAGGTCCGGGCCGGACGGATCAGCGAGAAGCGCGTCGACGACGCCGTCTCCCGCATCCTCACCCAGAAGTTCCGCCTCGGCCTGTTCGAGCGGCCGTACGCGGACACCCGCGGCGCCTCCGCGATCGGCTCGGCCGCGCACCGCGCCGTGGCCCGGCAGGCGGTCGCCGAGTCGCAGGTGCTGCTGAAGAACGCGGGCGGCCTGCTGCCGCTGAAGCGGTCCCAGAAGGTGTACGTCGCCGGATCGAACGCCGACGACATCGGCAACCAGAGCGGCGGCTGGACCGTCACCTGGCAGGGCTCCTCCGGCGACATCACCCCCGGCACGACGATCCTCCAGGCCATGCGCAGGGCCGGCGGGAACGTCACCTACTCGAAGGACGCCTCCGCCCCCACCACCGGTCACGACGTCGGTGTGGTCGTCGTCGGCGAGACCCCCTACGCCGAAGGCGTCGGAGACGTCGGCAACGGGCACGACCTGGAGCTGTCCGCCGAGGACAAGGCCGCCGTCGACAAAGTGTGCGCCGCCATGAAGTGCGCCGTGCTGATCGTGTCGGGCCGCCCCCAGCTCATCGGCGACCGGCTCGGCGAGATCGACGCCCTCGTCGCCTCCTGGCTGCCCGGCACCGAGGGCGACGGCGTCGCCGACGTCCTCTACGGCAAGCGGCCCTTCACCGGCCGGCTGCCCGTGACCTGGCCGCGCTCCGAGGCCCAGCTGCCGATCAACGTCGGCGACCGGTCGTACGACCCGCAGTTCCCTTACGGATGGGGCCTCACCACTCTGACCAAGGTCCCCTCCGGCGGGGAGCACACCCTCAAGACCCTCGCGGTGGCAGGCCGCGTCGCCGAACGCCTCGGCGCCGACGAGGCCGGGCGCACCCTGGTCACCGAGGCCCGGCTGATCGTCCAGCAGAAGGCCGGCCAGAGGATCACGGCCGCCGTGTCCGCGCCCTTCGCCGACGCCGACCATCTGCTGCTCACCGGGGACTACGGAAAGGCGGTGGACCGGCTGATCGCGGCCTACCGGGCCGCATAGAGACGTAATGTCTGTATTCGGGCGGCTTCGGGTAGGTTCGAACCATGAAGGCCGTGATACGGACCCGAAGCCTCCCGGGAATCCTGCTCGCCGCCCTGCTCAGCGCATTCGCGCTGCTCGCGGCCACAGCGCCGCGCGCGGCGGCCGACACCAGCCTGTCGACCGTCGCCGCGGCCCTGCGGGAGAAACCCGTCTACGTCGACCCGGCCGCCTCCGGTGAGCTGTCGGCCGCCGACGCGGACGCCCTCGCCGCGAAGATCGAGGACGCCGGGAAACCGCTGTTCGTCGCGGTCCTCCCGGCCGACTACCCCACCGAGAGGCTGTTCTCGGACCTGCGCACCGCGACCGGCGTCACTGGTCTGTACGCGGTGCGCCTCGGCGACCGCTTCGACGCCCGCGTCGACTCGGCCGTCCTGCCCCGTACGGCCGTCCAGAACCTCGTCGGCAGCGTGCGGGGCGAGAACGACGCCGCCCGGCAGCTCGACGACTTCACCGACCGGGCCCTGGCCAACATGGGCGGCTCGGCACCGGCGAGCTGGGGCACCTCCGACAGCGGCGGCACCTCCACCACCGCGCTGGTCACCACCCTCGCCGTGCTCGCCGCGGCCGGCGCCGGCGCGTACACCCTCGTCCGGCGCAACCGGCGCCGCCGCGAGGAGGAGCAGCGGGCCGCGCTGGAGCGGCTGAGGGTCGTCGTCGACGAGGACATCACCGCCTTCGGCGAGGAACTCGACCGGCTCGACTTCAGCCCCGGCGAACCCGGCGCCGACGATGCGATGCGCGCCGACTACGCCCGCGCCCTCGACACCTACGAGGAGGCCAAGTCCCTGATGGCGGCGGCGCAGCGGCCCGAGGACGTCCGGGGCGTGACCAAGGCGCTGGAGGACGGCCGGTTCTCCCTCGCCTCCCTCGCCGCGCGCCGTGAGGGCCGGCCGCTGCCCGAGCGCCGGCCGCCCTGCTTCTTCGACCCGCGCCACGGCCCCTCGGTCGACGACGCCGAGTGGACACCGCCCGGCGGCGCCCCGCGGGAGGTGCCGGTGTGCGCGGCCGACCGGACCCGGCTGGCCGACGGGCTGGACCCGATGGTCCGTGAGGTGGAGACCGACCAGGGCCGCCGCCCCTACTGGGACGCCGGACCGGCGTACGGCCCGTGGGCCGGCGGCTACTTCGGCGGGGGCATACTGCCCGGACTGCTCGTCGGCACCATGCTCGGCGGCATGATGGCCGGCCCGTCCTACGCGTCCGACTACGGCACCGGCGACTACACGATCGACGCGGCCCACTCCACGCTCGGCTTCACCGCGCGGCACGCGATGGTGACCAACGTCAAGGGCAAGTTCCTCGACTTCAGCGGCTCGCTGTCCCTCGACGGCACCGAC
>NZ_JALLGL010000019.1 GCF_023072675.1 Streptomyces sp. XM83C | reverse complement strand
CCTCCGACGCCCGCGCCCGCCCGGCAGGAGGACGAACTGGCCGAACGACGGCGGCGCCGTCAGGAGCGTCTCGAACAGGCCCGCGCGGCGGCCGAGGAGGCCGAGCGGCGACTCGACGCCGTGCACGCCGGACAGCGCGACACCGACACGGCACTGGAGCGGGCCCGGCGCGGCGAGGAACGGGTCCGGCGCCGACTGGCCGAAGCGGAGCGGGAGTCGGCGGACGCCGAGGAGCGGCTGCGGCGGGCGCAGGAGGCGTACGACGGCGCCCGCGACGCGCTGACGGAGGCTCAGGAGCGGCTGCGGCAGGCCGAACGTGAGACCCGTGACGCCGAACGCCGCGGCCGGGCAGCCGCCGAGGCCGTCACCCGCGCCGAGCGGGAGGCGAGGGAGGCGGCACAGGTGGTGAAACGCCTGGAAGGGCGCGGCAGCCGGGCGTAGCGGATCTCAGCCGCCCGGCGGCAGCGTGCGGGCCAGCAGCCCGTCGACGAGCGCCCGCAGGCCCTCCACGTATGTGTCACGCGCGGCCAGTTCGGGCCAGCGCTCGCCGATCGCCGCGAGGTGCGGCACACGCGAGGCGTCGAAACCGGAGAACGACGGCTCCCGCGTGACGACGGCGCCCTCCCCGCCGCGCCGGTGACCCGAATGCGCGCGCACCAGGATCTCGCCGACCGTGTAGTACCAGACGCTGCGGAAGACATGGACCGCCTGCTCCTCGTCGCACCCGCAGTCCCGCGCGCCCGCCAGGAGCCCCTCCACCAGCCACAGGGCGGACTCGTCCAGCAGGCCGACGAACCCGTCGACGGTGAGGATCTCCGCGGCCCACGGCCAGGCGACCAGCGCGTCATGGATCGCCGTCGCGGTCACCACGATGCGCTCGCGCGGGTCGTCCGGCAGCTCGGGCCGCTCGAACCGCTCCGCGTAGTCGTTGAGCAACAGGAGCAGCAGATCGTCCTTGCTGCGGATGTGGTGGTACAGGGTCGTCGCCCCGACCCCGATCTCCGCCGCCAGACGACGGATCGTCAGCTTCTCCCAGCCGTCCCGGTCGATGAGCCTGCGGGCCCCCTCCAGGATCTGAGCGCGTGAGGTGAGCGGCGGGCGGCCGGTGCGGCCCTTCGGGGCGATCGAACGGGGCATGCCACCCATCATGCCGCCCGCCCGGCCCCGGCCGCGCGAGGGGGCCGAGGTCGACGGGCCCCGCCCACCGGCATGCCCGCACACCGGGCTCCGGGCGGGGAGACGGCCGTCGGCTTCACAAGGGCTCGGCCGAGTGCTACTTTCGGAACATGTTCGAAAAGTCGGTACGGCAAGCCGGGGAAGGAAGCCGGTGATGACGAAAGATCCGCGCACAGCGGTGCGCGACGGGGCGGGGACGACCCTCGCCGCGGTCGCCGTCGTGCAGTTCATGGTGTCGCTCGACCTGTCGGTCGTGAACGTGGGACTCCCGGAGATCGCCGCCGGGCTGGGATTCGGCGCGGTCGGCCTGACCTGGGTGATCCACGCCTACGCCCTCACCTTCGGCGGGCTGCTCCTGCTGGGCGGCAAGGCCGCCGACCGCCACGGCCACAAGCGTGTCCTGCTGCTCGGCCTCGGCCTGTTCGGCCTGGCCTCGCTCGCCGGCGGCTTCGCCCAGGAACCCGGGCATCTCGTCGCCGCGCGGGCCGCCCAGGGCATCGGCGCCGCGGCCCTCGCCCCGGCGGCGCTGGCCCTGCTGGCCGCGACGTTCCCCGGCGGCCGGGCCCGCGTGCGGGCGTTCGGCGTGTGGAGCGCCATGAACGCCGCCGGTGGCGCCTTCGGTGTCCTGGCGGGCGGTCTGCTCACCGAGTACGCGGGATGGCGCTGGGTGATGTTCGTGAACGTGCCGATGGCGCTGTGCGCGCTGGCCCTCGCACAGCGCGGAGTCGCCGCCGCCCCGCCGGTGGACCGCGGCGGCCGGCCCGACATCGCCGGCGCCGTCCTCGCCACGGTCGGCATGACCCTGCTGGTGTTCGGTGTCGTCCGCACCGACCAGTACGGCTGGACGTCACCGGCCACGATGACGACCCTGTCGGTCGCGGCCCTGCTGCTCGGCGCGTTCGTCCACGTGGAGCGCACCACCGCCCGTGAGCCGCTGGTGCGGCCCGGCCTGATCGCCCGCCGCGCGGTCGCCGGGGCGAACCTCTGCAACCTGCTGCTCGGCGCGGCCATGGCGGCGGCCTTCTACTTCGTCTCCCTCTACGTCCAGCGGGTCCTCGGCAAGGGGCCGGCGCTGACGGGCCTGATGTTCCTGCCGTTCGCGCTCGGTGTGATCGTCGGCGCCTTCGTCGCCGTACGCCTCGCGCAGCGGCTCGCGCCGCGCACCCTGCTCGTCCCGGGGACTCTGCTGACGGCGGCCGGCTTCGCCTGGTTCGGCCTGATCAGCCCCGACGGCTCCTTCGCCGTGGACGTGCTCGGGCCGTCCGTCGTCGCCGGCGTCGGCTTCGGCCTCTGCCTCGGCCCGCTCGTCTCCGTCGCCACCGTCGGCGTGGCACCGGGCGAGGCCGGTACGGCGTCCGGGCTGCTCACCAGCTCCCGGCAGATCGGCGCGTCCCTGGGCCTGGCCGCCCTCGGCACGGCCGCCGACCACCGCACCGGCGACACCGTCACCCCGGCCACGCTCAACGACGGCTACGCCCTGGGCCTCACACTCAGCGCCGCCCTGCTGACCGTGGCCGCCCTGATCGCCCTCACCGTCCTGCGCGGCACCCGGCCTGCGGCCTCAGGGCCGGCCCCCGAGCCCGGACCGGCCCTGACGGGGACCGCCGAGCAGGCACGCTGACGGAGGCCGGTGCCGTACGGACGCGCGGAGGGCACCACCGCCGAAGGGCACGGCGGTCCCCCTCGGCGGCCGAGCCGGTCCCGGCCCGGCCGCGTGACCACCGCGTCGCATGCCGTGAAATGTCGGAAAAGGGTGCCTCGGGCGGCCAAGGCTGGGTACGCGGACGGGGTTGTGCGATCACACCCCCGAGGAGCGGAACCGATGAGCGAGCCCAACCCCTTGAAGAAGGCGGTTCACAAGGTCACCGAGACGGTGCGCGGCGACGGCGAGGGCCCGCCGGAGGGCGTCCCGGGCCGCCCCGGCAGCGAACCGCCGACCGTGGAGGAACCCACCGAGCCGCGTGAGCCGCTGCCGCTCAAGCCCGACCAGAGCGGCCCCGCGACCATCTCGCCGACCGGCGCGCCCACCGGGGCCGACCGGGCGCGGGCCGCACAGTCCGGCGCCCACCTGACCGACGCGCAGGGCGTACGACGCCCCGACACCGACCACTCCCTGAAGGCCGGCCCGCGCGGCCCCGTCCTCCTCCAGGACCACCACCTGCGCGAGAAGGTCATGCACTTCGACCACGAGCGCATCCCGGAGCGTGTCGTCCACGCACGCGGCGCCGCCGCCCACGGCGTCTTCCAGAGCTACGGCACCGCGGCCTCCGTGACCAAGGCCGCGTTCCTCGCCGAGGGCGCCGAGACCCCGGTGTTCGTGCGGTTCTCCACCGTGCTGGGCTCCCGCGGCTCCGCCGACACCGTGCGCGACACCCGAGGGTTCGCCACGAAGTTCTACACCGAGGAGGGCGTCTTCGACCTCGTCGGCAACAACATCCCCGTCTTCTTCATCCAGGACGCGATCAAGTTCCCGGACGTCATCCACGCCGGCAAACCCCACCCCGACCGGGAGATCCCGCAGGCGCAGAGCGCCCACGACACCTTCTGGGACTTCGTCACCCTGCACACCGAGGCCACCCACCACACCCTGTGGAACATGTCCGACCGGGGCATCCCGCGCTCCTACCGGACCATGGAGGGCTTCGGCGTCCACACCTTCCGCCTGGTCGCCGCCGACGGCGGCACCACCCTGGTGAAGTTCCACTGGAAGCCGAAGCTGGGCGTGCACTCGCTGGTGTGGGAGGAGGCGCAGATCGCGGCCGGTGTCGACCCCGACTACCACCGGCGGGACCTCGCCGACGCCATCGAGGCGGGCGCCCACCCCCAGTGGGAGCTGGGCATCCAGACCTTCCCCGACACCCCCGACCAGACCTTCGAGGGCATCGACCTGCTCGACCCCACCAACCTCGTCCCCGAGGAACTCGCGCCCGTCCAGCCGATCGGCCTGCTCACCCTGAACCGCAACCCCTCGAACTTCTTCGCCGAGACCGAACAGGTCGCCTTCCACGTCGGCCATCTGGTCCCCGGCATCGACATCACCGACGACCCGCTGCTCGCCGGGCGTCTCTTCTCCTACCTGGACACCCAGATCACCCGCCTCGGCGGCCCCAATTTCCCGCAGTTGCCGATCAACCGGCCGCACGCCCCCGTCAACGACATGCTGCGCGACGGCATGCACCAGACGGCCGTGCACCGCGGGGTGGCGCCGTACCGGCCCAACTCCCTCGACGGCGGCTGCCCGTTCACCGCCGGCGCGGACATGGGGGCGTACGTGGAGACGCCCGTCCTCGTGCCGGAGGCCACCAAGGTGCGCGAGGCGCCGGAGTCCTTCGCCGACCACTACGGCCAGGCCCGCAGGTTCTGGCTGAGCATGACCCCCGTCGAGCGGGACCACATCATCGGCGCCTACACCTTCGAGCTGGGCAAATGCTGGGAGCAGGCGATCAAGGAGCGCGCCCTTCAGGTCCTCGCCCACATCGACCCCGAGCTGTGCGCGGGCGTCGCCGAGGGCCTCGGCCTGCCCGCCCCGGAGCCGACGGAACCGCTCGCGGACGTCGAGCCCAGCCCGGCCCTGTCCCAGCTCGGGCGGACCTGGCCCACCGACGGACGGATCGTCGGCATCGTCACCGGGCCCGACGGCGACCTGGACGGCGTACGGGCCGTACGCGAGGCGGTCGTGGAGGCGGGCATGGGGGTTGAGGAACATCCATGTCAGATCGTGCGCTAAGCCGACGTCGGGCCTGGTGGGCGGCTGACGGAGCGTCGGCGGGCGGACCGGTCTGAAGTCATCTCACGGATAACGCCCTATTATCTGCGGGAAGGCTGATCGCGACCTGTGGGAATAGCCGCCAGGCCGTGCGCGAAGCGACCTCGTTATCTGCGGCAAGGGGGAAACGGTGCCAGCCGTCGTACAACTGCCCGCCGGGAAGATGCTGACTGTCCGTGCGGCGGCCGATGTGTTCCTCGACTCGCTCGGCAACCCGAACACGGTCCGCAACTACGGGATCGGGGTGGGCAAGACCGCCGAGCGGCTCGGCGAGGGCCGGCCGCTGGCGTCCGTCGCGGACGACGAGATCGGCGAGGCCTTGGAGCTGCTGTGGGGCAGCTCCGCGGTGAACACCTGGAATGCCCGGCGTGCGTCGGTGCTCTCGTGGCTGGGCTGGTGCGGTGAGCGCGGGTACGACGGCCCGGCGGTCCCGGCCTGGGCGAAGCGGCTCACCCCGCCGGACTCGGAGACCCCGGTCCGCTCGAAGATGGCGATCGACCGGCTGATCGCGCGGCGTGAGGTGCACCTGCGAGAGAAGACGCTGTGGCGGATGCTCTACGAGACCGTCGCCCGCGCCGAGGAGATCCTGGGCGTCAACATCGAGGAGCTCGACCTCGCCGGGCGCCGCGCCCCGGTGAAGGCCAAGGGTGCCCGTCCCCGTACCCGTCGCCGCGGCGCCGTCCGCGAGGACTTCGTTCTGGAGACGGTCTACTGGGACGCGGGCACCGCCCGGCTGCTGCCCCGCCTGCTCAAGGGCCGTACGCGCGGGCCGGTGTTCGTCACCCACCGCAAGCCAGGTCCCGGCAAGGTCGTCAGCCCGCGCGACATCTGCCCGGACACCGGGCTCGCCCGTCTCTCCTACGGGCAGGCCCGGATGCTGCTGGACGAGCACACGGCCCTCGGCGGTGAGCCGGGCACGGGCTGGGATCTGCATGAGTGGCGGCACTCCGGTTTGACCCACCTCGGCGAGGGAGGGGCGAGCCTGCTGATGCTGATGGCGAAGTCCCGGCACAAGAAGGCAGAGAACGTACGGAAGTACTTCCACCCCTCCCCGGAGGCGATCGCCGAAGTCACCAGCCTGCTCGCGCCGGGCGATCGCCGACGCTGACCGCGGGCGGGGTCCCTTCCCGGAATGGGAGACCAGCGGTACAGCCGCAGGCTCTGGTTCGATCACGAGTCCCGATTATCGCAGCACTGTTATATTAGTGCTGTGACACCTTCAGATCCCACAGCGCTGCCCGATCCCTGGCATTCCCTGCACGAGCTTCTGGCAGCCATGGACGCCGAGATCGAGCAGGTCTACGTCGAGCGTGGCATCAAGGGGGTGCGGCCTCGGTTCGCCTATCCGCTGATCCGGCTCGCCCATACCGGGCCACTGACCATTCGCGAGCTTGCGAAGTCCTTGGACCGCTCGCACTCCGCGATCAGCCAGACCGTCGCCGCCATGCGCAAGGAGGATCTGGTCACCTCCGAGCCGGGGCCTGACGCCCGCACCCGGCGGATCGACCTGACCGAGCGCGGCCGGTCGCTGGTGCCGTTCCTGGAGGCGGAGTGGCGCGCTACCCACGCGACGGTCGCCGAGCTGGACGGCGAGGTCCCGTACGCGATGACCACCGTTGTCGAGGAGGTGCGGCGGGCGCTGGAACGCCGGTCGATGCGGCAGCGGATCCTCCACCACCTTGTCGAGCCACCGCGATGAGGGGACGTGTCCGTGTCCGGTTCCTCGACACCCGCCCGCTGCGTAGCAGTCAGTCGTTTCGCGACCTGTGGATCGGCACCTCCGCCTCTCAACTCGGCGGACAGATAGCCAACGTGGCGGTGCTGGCCCAGGTCTGGGACCTGACCGGCAGCCCAGTAGGCACCGGTGCCATCGGGCTCGCCACCGGCCTGCCGATGGTGCTGTTCGGTCTGCTCGGCGGCACGTTGGCCGACACCTTTGACCGCCGTGCGGTGGTGCGGGCCACCACCGCGGGACAACTGCTGGCCGCCGCAGGGCTGTGCGCCCAGTCCTTGGCGGACAACCGCAACGTGCTGCTGCTGCTCGCCCTGGTGGCCATGGGGACGAGCTGCAGCGCTCTCGGCGCTCCTGCCCGGCGCACCTTCCCGGTCCGGCTGTTGCCGGGCGACCAGGTCGCGGCTGGTCTTGCGCTGACCAACGTCTCCTTCCAGGCCGCGATGCTGGCCGGGCCCGCGATGGCCGGGCTGATCATCGCCCGCTGGGATTTCCCCGCCGCATACGCGACCCAGGCCGTGGCCATGATCGTCTCGATGCTCGCGGTGGTCCGCCTGCCTGCCATGCGGCCCGAAGGCGCCGACGCGGCAGGCGGCAGGCGCCGGCCGGAGCGTGGCGGTTGGCGGATCGTCCTGCGCCGCCCGACGCTGTGGGGCTCGATGGCCACCGACCTGTCCGCAACGCTGCTCGCCATGCCCATCGCGCTCTTCCCGCTGGTCAACGAGATCCGCTTCGGGGGAAACCCGCAGACCCTCGGCCTGTTCCTCTCGGCCGTCGCGGTCGGGGGGATCACGGCAGGTCTGCTCTCCGGCACGGTGACGCGCTGGCGCCGTGGCGGCTTGGTCCAGCTGTCCGCAGCCGGGGTCTGGGGCCTGGCGCTGGCCTGTTTCGGTCTGGCGGGGCCATTGTGGCTGGCGCTCGGCTGCCTGGCCGTGGCGGGCGCTGCCGACACCGTGTCTGTCGTCACCCGCAGTGCCCTGGTCCAATTGGAGACCCCGGACGCGTACCGGGGACGGGTCTCCTCTGTAGAACACGTCATCGGTGTCGCGGGCCCCGAACTCGGCAACTTCCGTGGCGGCCTGTTGGCGTCGGCCACCTCTGCCTCCTTCTCCCTGGTCTTCGGCGGACTGTCCGCCATCCTGGCGATCGCCGCCGTGGCCGCGACCAACACGCCCCTTCGCGCCTACCGCACGCCGCCTGCTGCCGCGAAGCCGACCGTCCCTGGGGTCGCCGACGCGGCGGCGACCGCTGGTCAGGTTTCCTGATTCGCCTCCAGCCTTGAGCCCGGGAGAGGGGACGTCAGCGTCCTGCGCAGCTGACGACCCCTCACTGAGTGTCATTCCTTGTCGGCGGCGTCCGGATCGCGCAGCGGACGCAGGCCCCCGGGCAGCTCGGGGAGTTGGAAGGAATACCGGCCGAGCATGTTGATGTGATGGCGGACGAACGGGGAGAGGCGGGCCACGTCTTCGTCGCGGACATCGAACCCGTCCTCACGCAGCTGCGTGACGGCGGCGTCCATGTACCTCGTGTTGAAGAGCACGAGGGCGTTGAGGACCAGTCCGAGGGCGCCGATCTGGTCCTCCATGCCGTCCTGGTAGCGCTGGTAGAGCTGTCCGGCCCGGCCGTGGAAGATCTTCCGGGCGAGCGCGTGGCGGCCCTCCTGGAGGTTGGCCTGCACCTTGATCTGCCGCCGGTAGCCGGGCTCGTCGGCCAGGCGCAGGATGTGCAGGGTCTTGGCGATCCGCCCGTAGTGCGCGATCGCGTCGCCGAGCGGGGTGGGCCGTCCGTCCCGCGACAGCATGCGGATGACGTCGTAGGCGCGCACGGTTCCGGTGTGGATGGAGCCGATGATCCGCAGGATGTCCTCCCAGTGCCGTTCGATCCGGGCGAGGTCGACCCGGCCGCGGGCGGCGACGTGGAAGGCGCCGTAGTCGGCCGCGCGGTCGATGCGCCACATCTTCTGGTCCGGCAGGTCCGCCAGCTGCGGCGCGTACGCGAACCCGGCCAAGGTCAGCAGTCCGAACACGATGTCGCTGTACGAGGCCGTGTCCGTGACGATCATCTCCGGGCGCTTGCCGCCGTCGCGGTC
Source organism: Streptomyces sp. XM83C (assembly GCF_023072675.1). Lineage (GTDB taxonomy): Bacteria > Actinomycetota > Actinomycetes > Streptomycetales > Streptomycetaceae > Streptomyces > Streptomyces thermocoprophilus. The sequence goes on along the minus strand of NZ_JALLGL010000019.1, from coordinate 30,868 downwards.
GTAGAGGACGTCCAGCACATACAGGGAGTCGCGCGGGGTGCCGGCAACCACCTTCCCGCCGAGCCCCGCCGCCTGGTCGTTGATCATGTTCAGCCAGGTGGCGCCGCCCCGGCGCCCGAAGTACTTCGGGTTGGGCCGCGCGTACACGGAGGGGACGGGGACGACGAACCGCATGCCGTCCACGGAGGCGACCAGGCCGCCGCCCCACGCCTGCGCGAGGCCGATGGACGCCTGGTGCTCGATCAGGGTGGCGTTCGCGGCCCGGTAGGTCGAGAGCCGCAAGTAGGTCTGGTCGACGTGGGATAGCCGCCCGTACTTCAGCGCGTCGATCCCGCCGATCACGGGGGTGTAGCCGACGTTGCAGCCGTGCGCGACCAGGAGCGCGGCGATCGTGACGTGCAGGTCCTTCAGCCGGGCCTCGCCGCCGGTGACCGAGGTGAATGCCTGGTCGGCGCCGGTCCAGGAGAACACCTCCAGCAGCACCTCGGGCAGGTCCACGCGGGGCAGCATCGCGTTCACGGCGGCCCGCAGATCCAGCCTCGCATGCCGAGGGCGGCGATCTCCTCCGCGCGCTTCAGCGCCCCCTTCATCTGCGGGCCTGACACCCGTACCGGACCGCGCCGCAGCCGGTCCAGCTCCGAGACCCGCTCGCCGGGCGGAACGGTCAGCAGCGAGTCCAGCACCGCCCGCTGACCGACGTTCAGCAGCCCGTATAGGGTGTCCCACAACCGCTGGTTCGCCGCCTCCCGCACCGTGCCCACCAGCCGGGCCAGACGGCTCGCCCCCGGCAGCAGCACTCGCCCCTCGCGCAGCCAGCCCGCCGCCGCGTCGAACAATGCCTTCGGCCCGTCCCCGGTCGTCCACGCCCGCGCGTCCAGCCAGACAGCCAGCTCCTCGCGGACCTCGGCGAAGTCCCGCCAGCCCCCGGACTCCTGGATCTCCCCGGCGTGCGTACGGGCCGTACCGTCCCGCTCGCCGTACAGCTTCAGGCACGAGGCGTCCGCGATCTCCAGTTGCTCGGCCAGGTACTCGGCCACCTCCGCCGGCACCTGCCGCGGGTCCGACATGAATCGGCCCAGGAATCGCACGCTCGTGAGCTGGACCGCGAAACTTATCTTCAGCCGCAGAACTGGACGTGGCTCTGACCTGGGTCGTTGCGTGTTGGCTGGTGTCGGTGACGAACCGGGTCAGCAGGGTCCGATGGTCTTCGTCGGTCGCTGGCGGGGACTGCTGGTTTCACCCGAAGAGGTGACGGCGGCGGCCCGCTGCTGTCCGAGCACGCGGGCGAGCTGGTCCCTCAGTTCGCGCACCTCTGCCTCCAGCTGACGGTTTCGGGCCGTCGCGGCCTCCAGCCGCCGCAGCAGGGAGGCGTCTGACGCGCGCTGCTGGTCGGGGACTTGTGGTGCCGATGACGCTGGGCCGTGTCGCTCGCGCAGGCGGTCGATCTCGGCCCGCAGGTCGGGCTGGGTGTAGAGCCAGGACCGCGAGACGCCGGCCTCGCGGGCGACGGCATCGAACGAAACAGGCTGCCCGGCGGCGTCCATGCGCCGCAGAGCGGCGATGGCCCGTTCCCTCGTTGCCGCGGCCCGCTCACGGGCGGCGGCGATGATGTGAGGTGAGTTGTCAGCCCGCATCAGCGGCCTCCTGCGGCCCGTCGGCTTCGAGTTCGGTGATCATTCGGTCGAGGTTGGCCACGACCTGCTCGTTCATCTCGGCCACCCGCTGATGTCCGCAGCCCTTGGCGTTGTCGATGAGCGTCAGCGTCCGCCGGTGCTGGGCCTTGAGCTCGGGCAGGAACTCTGGGCCGGTGAGGAAGACCGGGCAGGTCAGGCAGGCGTTGGCGTGCGGGCAGCTCTTCTGAACAGGCAGTCCGCAGTAGCCGTTGGGGAGGGTCTGGGTGGCGAGACCGTAGCGGGTCTTGGCCCACTCGGCCTGGGCCAGCGGCCCCTCGGGGTCGAGGGTGACGCGCTCGCCCCGGATGTTGACCTTGGTTGCGGCTTCCCAGCGGCGGCGGACGGTCTGGTCGGTGATCCGCGCGTAGTGGGCTGTCATCTGGTGGGAGTCGTGATCGAGGAGGACACGGACGACCTCCTGCGGGACGTCGCGGTTGATCAGCCTGGTGGCGAAGGTGTGCCGCCACTGGTGCGGGGTGAGGTGGACCGGCTGTCCGTTCTCGTCGCGGATGTCGCACTGGGCGAGCCAGCGCTTGAGCATCTGCCGGTAGGTGTCCGGGGAGAAGTGCCGGGTGCCGTCGGCGTTGCCCTTCAGCCGGGGGAAGAGGTGCGGGTTGCCGTCCGGCCAGCGCTGAAGGACGCGCTGCTGCTGGGCCCGGACTTCGGCCTCGGTCTCCTCGTCGATGGGGACGGCGGCCTCCCGGCTCATTTTGTTGTTGAAGTAGCGCAGGTAGGGGGCGCCCTGGCCGTCGTGAAGCAGGCAGTCGAACTGGATGGTGCAGGCGTCGGAGACCCGCAGGCCGCAGCGGATCAGGATGAGCGTGATCAGCCGGGCTGCGGGATCGGTCCACCGGTCGAGGTTCGCCGGCTGTTCGACCTGGGTCATGATGTGCTCGGCCAGGTGGCGGGCGAGCCGTGTGCGGCGCCGCGGGCAGTCGCCGGTGAAGAACGCGGCGCTGGTCGGCAGGGAGTCGTCCCAGCCGTGCTGGCGGATGGCCTGGAAGAACAGGTGCAGGCCGTTGACGCGGCTCTCGTTCGAGCTGAGCCCGCCGGGGAGGTCGGTCAGCCAGGCCAGGTAGCGCTCCAGCAGGGCCCGGTCGACGTCGCCCAGGCCGCGGACGGCGGTGGGGCCGACGGCGGTGAGGAATTCGCTGAACCGGGTCAGGGCCTGCATGTAGCCGGTGACCGTGCTGACGTTCAGGCCGGACGACAGCCGCAGCCGGATCCACCGCTTCGCCAGCACCCGCAGCCAGGGCTGGGTGATGCGGTCGAACCGCAGCTCGCTGCGAGGACGGGGCCGGCTTGCGCTGCGGTTGAGCCCGGTCAGCTTGCCCAGCCGCCATACGTCCCGGGCGTACTCGACCTCCCAGCCGGTGCCGTCGCGCAGGGTCTCGACCGCGTCTCTGGCGTAGAGGAGGAATACCGCGACGCGCTTGTCGTAGCCGCCGGACCCTCGACGCTGATAGGGGTCGGCGACCCGCTGCCACCGCTCGGCGGAGTAGTCCAGCAGGGACGTGACGCGCTCCTCGCGGGCCCAGCGGATGGCGGCAGCGATCATGCGGGCCGGGGCGGTGACGGTCTGCTCGTCGCGGCGGGTCTGGACGGCGTACTGGAACTCCAACCTGAGCTGCGGTGCCAGGCCGCGGAAGTCCACTCGGGGCAGGCCGAAGGACTCGCACTCGACGATGAAGTCCTCGACCGGCGGGGCGCCGTCCTGGCGCCACCGGACGTGGTGGCTCTTGCAGAACGCGTTCGACGCGTTCTCCACCCACAAAGTGCAGTTGGGCAGAGCGCACTCGGTGGGGTCGGTGCCTGGCAGCGGCGGCGCGGAGGCCGCCCAGGCGGCGGGATCGGTGCTGCCGGAGCGGGACCACTTGTCGCGATGCCGCGAGCACAGTCCCTTGCCGGCGGCGCCTAAGCGGCAGCCGGGGACGGTGCAGTGCGTGAGCTCGCCCAGGCCCCGGAGCGGAGGGCCGGGGTCGGCAAGGAACACCGCGAGGTCAGGGCGTCCGTCCCGGCGCCAGCGCTGGGCATGGCCGGTGCACAGGCCCTGCTCGTGCGCGGCGCGGTTGCAGCCCGTGATTGGGCAGCGCTTCCAGCCCAGCACTGGGTCGTCGGCGTCGGGGACCAGGACGTCGACGCGGAACTCCGGACGGACGGCAAACAGCAGTTTCTCCAGCAGCCCGGGCCGACCGAGCGGGCCCGCGGGCAGGGGTGTGACGGTCACAGCCGCACCTCCCGGCCGGTGAACCAGCCCGCCGCTTCCAGCGTCCGGCGGGCGTCCTCGACGGTGAGGTGCCCGTACGTATCCATCGTGGTGGTGATCGAAGCGTGTCCGAGGAGTTCTTTCACGCTCTCCATGCCGGCGCCCTTGCGCAGCAGCCAGGTCGCGTAGGTGTGCCGGAACTGGTGCGGCTCGAAGTCGATGCCGGTGCGGCGGCGCAGCCGTTCCACCAGGTCATAGACGGCGGAGTAGGTGAGCGGGCGGCCGTGCGGGCGGCCCCAGAGGTTGACGAACACGTAGTCCGAGTCGAGGACGCCGTACTCGCGGTTGAGGTAGTCGGCATACAGCCGCATCAGCTCCGAGCTGACCGGGACCTCCCGTGAGCGGCCCGACTTCGCCCGCACCCGATTCGCGTTCGGCCTCGGGATGACGCTCACCTGCCGCTCGGCCAGCGCGATGTCCTCGTGCCGCAGGCCCAGGGCCTCGCCGATCCGCAGCCCGGTGTCCAGCAGCAGCGCGAACAGCAGCCGGTCCCGCAGATGCTCGCACCCATCCAGCACCGCCTGGGCGTCCCCGGCGGACAGCACGACCGGTCGCCGCCGCGGCTGCCGCAGCCGGATCGTGCGGGCCCTCTGCGGACGGCTCTTGGCGATGTGCTCCAGGAACGGCTTGTAGGAACTGCCGCGACCGCGGCGGCCGGCGGGCCGCATCGTCACCATCAGCTCGCCGAGCGGCACCCCATGGCGGGCGTGGAACTCGCAGAACGACGACAGCGCCGCGAGCTTGCGGTTCACGCTGGACTCCGCGCAGTGGTGGTCCGCCGTGGGCAGCACCGCGACCCTTCCGTCCCGGGCCTGCGGCGGCAGCCGCAGCCAGCCCACGAACCCGGCGACGTCCTCCAGCGTCACCGACCGCCAGTCCAGCCCCCGGCCGGCCAGGTAGACGAACCAGTCCTTCAGATCGTGGGCGTACGCCTTGACCGTGTTCGGAGACTTCTCGCCCCAGGCCAGGTAGGCCAGGTAGCGCTCGATCGGTGCGACCGGCACGTGGTCGTCTCCGAGCACGGTCCACGACTCTGCCTCCGAGTCCGGCATCAGCACGCGCTGTACCCGCATGGAACCTCCCGTTCATCCGTGGTGGATGACGGAAGGTAATCCCATCCAGGACGGGGCCGAGGGGCCTTCACCCGTACGTGCTGGACGTGATGGACACAGCCTCACGGACTCCAGATAACGAACCCGAGCCGGTTGTGTGCCCGGCGTTTTGCCTGCACCGCCTCCCGGTCCGCGTCGTCCAGGAAGAAGTACCGCTCCAGCTCCGCCCGCGAGGGCACTTCGTGAAACGACCCGTACCGGGCCGCCTGCTCGTCCGTCAGGAACTCGACCGCCACAACAGCTCTCCGAAGATCGACAACAGCGACCCTCGAAGGCTCTGACGCTCAATCACCCCAGGTCAAAGCCCCAACCAGCCCGGAGAACCCTTAGCGCACGATCTGACACGGGTGTTCCTCAGACCCCGGCATGGTGCCGCTCGTGGTGGCGCCCACCGGCGGCACCCTCGAAGGCGGCGACGGCGCGGGCGCACTGACCGTGCAGCGGACCTTCGCCACCGCCCGGTCCATCGAGTTCGACGCCCTTCTGCTGGCCGGAGCACCCGGGGTCGCCGCCGACGCGTACGGCGGCAAGGACGCCAAGGCCGGGCTCGCCGACGGCACCACGCCGGGGCACGACCCGAGGGTCTCCCTGCTGCTGCACGAGGCGTTCCGGCACGGCAAGGCGATCGGCGCGTGGAAGGGCGCCGAGGCCGTCCTGGAGGCGGCCGGGGTGCCCGCCGGCGCGCCCGGCGTGGTGGTCGCAGACAGCGGCACCACCGCCCTCGCCGAGGTCACCCGGCTGCTGGGCGCCCACCGCGTGTGGGAGCGCTTCACACGCTGACGGGAGGGGGCGTACGGGGGACCGGCGGCCGGGCGCGAGCCCGGGGCCCGGTTCCGCCCGCCGCGCGCGTTGTCACGTCGGTACGGGGATTCCGGCGCGGTCGCCCGTGCGCTGCTCCGTCACGCGTGCGTGGTCACGCCTCCGCGCCCCCGGCCTCCCGGATCCGTCCCGAGTGCACGGCGTCCCGGGCCGGGGCCATCGCCCAGCGGATGCCCGCCGTGACGGCCGTACCCAGCGGTCGTACGCACAGGGCCTCCGCCACGGGCAGCCGGGGCAGCCACAGAGCCCGCGCGGCCCAGGGCGGCAGCAGCGCCACCGCGTTGGCGGCCAGCGCGCCGTACGGCAGGCGGGCCACCAGCGGGACGGGCGGGTCGAGCAGCAGATAGCGCGCGGTGCGGCGCGCCTCGGGCGTCCCCCGCAGCTCCGCACGGTAGGCGGCCAGGCGCTCCGCGAGCCCGGCCCGGTCCGTCGGCGGGTCCGGCACGCCCAGTTCCCGCGCGATCCGCGCCATGTCGGCGACGTACCCGTCGCAGCCGGCGGCGTCCAGCGGGCGGGCACCGTAGCGCTGGTGTGCGCGCAGGAAGCTCGCGACCTCCGCGATGTGCACCCAGCACAGCAGACGAGGGTCGGAGGCGGCGTACGGCCGTCCGTCGGGGGCGGTGCCCTGTACACGCGCGTGCACGGCCCGCACCTGTTCGCACGCCTCCCGCGCCTGGTCGGCGGGGCCGTACGTGGTGACGGCGAGGAAGGCGCTGGTGCGCTGGAGGCGGCCCCAGGGGTCGCTGCGGAACCCGGAGTGCGCGTCCACGGCCGCCATGGCGAGCGGATGCAGCGACTGCAGCAGCAGCGCCGACAGACCGCCGATGAACATCGATGCGTCACCGTGCACCCTGCGCACGGGCCGCTCGGGCCCGAACCATCGGGGGCCCGGCGTGCCGTGGATCCGCGCACGGTGGCGCACGCCGTCCGGTCCGGCCACACGGGCGAAGATCGCCTCGCCGATCCGGTCGCGCAGCGGCGCGGGATCCGGGACGAGCGTCATGAGGCACCTCCTGAACCGGGCGGCGACCCGACCGCCCCTGTCCATACTGCCCCGCCCGCCCCGCGCCCCGGGGGGCCTCGCGCCGGACCCGGTCACTCGAGACGGGCCACGGCCTCCTTCTGCAGCTGCACCGCTGCCAGCAGACTCAGCCGCGGTTCCGCCTTGCGCAGCGCCTTCACCGCGGAGACGGAGGCGATGTCCCCGGTGAAGCCGACCTCGGCGAGCCGGGACCGTACCCAGCGGGCGCGGACCTCGCCCGCGGACGCGGCGGCGGTCTCCTCCACCACGGCGAGGGCACGCTCCAGGCCCTCCCGCTGCGCGTCCGGAGCGTCGGTGAGAGCCTGCCGCAGGGCGGCCACGACGAGGTCGGAGTCACGGATGACCACGAAGGCGTCGGTCTTGTTCAGGAGTCCCGTGATGCCAGTCATGTCGATCATGCTCGTCGTCATCGGGGCTGCGCGCCAGGGCATTTGAGCAGCACCAGAGGTTGAGCCCGGCACTCGCGGCGCGATCCGCCGCCTTTCGGCCACCCGACACGCTTGTCGGCCACGCACTTCGCCGTCCGGTCATCGGGCACGCGGGCACGGCGACGGCCGCCCGGTGCGTCCGCCCCCGCTGCCCGGCCCGCCCGCGCGTCGGCCGCAAGCAGGCGGGTTCCGCACCCCATGGGGCCCTCCACGTTCCGCCGTCGGACGCCGCATCCCCGGCCGCGGGTGCGCGCGGAGCTACTGTCGGCGCCATGACCGACAACCCTTTGCGTTCCGTCACCGTCGAACGGACCGGCCCCGGCCGTTTCGTCGCCACCAACGTCCGGGGCGGCACCATCGCCTTCGGCGGCTCCTCTGACACCGGCACCGAGTTCACCCCGGTCGAGCTGCTGCTCGCCGCGCTCGGCGGCTGCACCGCGATCGACGTGGACGCCGCGACCGGCCGGCACGCGGAGCCCACCCGCTTCACCGTCGCCGTCACCGGCAACAAGGTCGCCGACGAGCACGGCAACCACATGACCGACCTGACGGTCACGTTCTCCGTCGCCTTTCCCGACGAGGACACCCCGGCGAACGAGCGCGCCCGCGCCATCCTGCCGAGGGCCGTCCGCTCCTCCCACGACCGCCTGTGCACGGTGAGCCGCACCGTGGAGCTGGGCACCCCCGTCACCGCCCGCGTGGAAGAGGCCTGACACCTCGTCGGAAGGCTCCGCGCACCCCCACCGCCGACAGCGCCCCACCTGCGAGGACGGGGCGTTGTCAGTGGTCGCCGGTACGTTGATCCATGTCCCGCCGGGTCCCGGCGAAGGGCTTCCCTCGTGCTGCAAAGGAGATGGTGCGTTGTCCGACTTCGAGAGGTCGAGCACGGCGCGGGTCGTCCCGCCCGCCCGGCCGCGCAAGCTCGCCAAGGTGCCGTTCGTGGAACTGGCCGACGGACGCCTCCAGGGCGTCGTCTCCAGCGGCTCCGACATCGAGCGGGTGTACGTCTCGTCGGTCGAGGCCGGGACGTACGCCTACGCGTGCAGCACCAACAACAACCGCCCCTGCGGCGGCGCCCGAGGCGGCTTCTGCAAGCACATCGGCGCGCTGATCACCGAGTCCGTCCTCCAGTACGGCGCCGACCGCGTCGCCCGCTACCTCCGCGTCGACGCGGCCGACGCCGCCGACGGCGAGCCGACCGCCCAGTCGCTGAACGCGGCCATGAGCGCGACCCGGCCCGCCCCGGCGGAGAGCAAGCCCGCCGCGTCCGTCTTCAGCCGCTTCCTGCGCCACCTCGCCTATCTGGAGCTGGCGGCGACCACGGCCCCGCTGCCGGAGATGCACTGGTTCCCGTCCACGAGGGCGGTGGCCTGATGCGCACCGACCTGCTCACCGCACCCGTCGACGGCCTGGACGAGGCCCTCGCCGCCGTCGACGCCTTCGACCGGACCCTCGTCGCGGGCCTCCTGCGACCCCGACCCGACCAGGCCGAAGGGCTGTTCGCCCTCGCCGACGCGGTCGCCGCGAGCCCGCTCGCCGCGAGGGTCGCCGAGGCCGCCGACAAGGCCGCCGCGGGCTCCGCCGGCGAGGACCACTTCGCCGCCCTGGCCGCCGCCCGCGCCGCCCTGCTCGGCGCCGCGCACGACGCGATCGCCGCCCGCGCCGACGAGATCACCGGCCGCACCCCCGCCGAGGCGCCCGCACCGGCCGGCCCCGCCGAACAGGCACCGAACCTGCTGGCCGCCGCCCGCTCCTGGCTGTGCGACCTGGCCCGCACCGGCTGGCAGGGCCTCGACCACGACGTGGTCTCCGGCTCCGCCCAGATCGTCTCCGCCATGCTCCCGGACACCGGGCTGCGCCGCCTCGCCGCCCTCCTCGACGGCTTCGCCGCCGAACTCGCCGCCTCCTGCCCGGGCACCGCCCTCGACCGGACACCCCTGCGCCGCTGGGCGGACCTGTGGACCCGCGGCATGATCCTCGCCCTGCCCGGCGCCGTACCCGGGCCGGGCGCCGTGACCCTCACCGGCCGCCTGCTGCCCCTCGGCACCGACCTGCACGAACACGCCACCGCCGCCCAGGCCCAGATACACGCCGTGTTCGAACCCGCCGACGGCTCCCCGCCCAGGCTCGTCCGCGCCTCCGTGTCCGTGCCGAAACCCGACACGGTCCTCGGCGCCGGTGTCTGGCAGCTGCTGCGCCCCCACATGAGCCTGCTGGCCGCCGCGGCCGAAGGCCTGTCCATGGACCTCACCGACATGCCCGCCACCACCGACGGCGACCTCGTCTGGCAGGACGAACACGCCCGGCCCGGCGAGCCCGTCGACCCGTTCGCCACCGCCCGCGTCGTCCTGCCCACCGCCCAGGACCCGGCCCCGGCACCCCTGGACCGCCACCCCGCGGCACTCGCCCGGCCCGTGTTCCTGGAGGGGTACGCCGCCGAACAGGACCCCGACACCGACGAGATCACGTTCACCCTCTCCGGTCAGCGGCTGCCCGTCGACACCGACCGGCTGCCCGTCGCAGGCCCCCTCACCCCGGACGCCGTGACCAGGTCCACCGCCTGCGTCGGCCTGCTGCGCTGGGACGACGGCACCTTCCGGCTCCAGCCGCTCGCCGTGGAGAGCACCGTCCGCAAGAAGACCGTCGCCCTGCACGCCGGCGCCTGGGCCGGCGGCACCACCGACAAGGCCGGGGCGAAGGCCGAGAAGGCCGCCACCGACGCCGTGGCCGTGCTGCGCGAACGCGCGGGAAGGCTGCTGCGCAAATGACCGACCACACCACCGGCGCGACCCCCGTGGCTCACGCGGACGAGAACCGCCGGCAGGTCCTGTACTGGCGGCTGCTCGCCCGCCTCTTCGACCCCGAAGAGCAGCCCGGCCTGGAGTCCGCCTCCCTCGCCGTCGTCGAGGACATCGGTCTGCCGCCCGCCCTGCTCGACCCGCAGACCTCGATCGACGCCGTCGTGCAACGCCACCCCGAACTCGCCGCGGAGTTCGACGGCCTGATGGTGCCCCGCCCCGACGAGGACGGCCGGGACCGGGCAGCCGAGGTGCGCCGCGCCGCCCTCACCTCCAAACTCCTGCTGAACGTCTTCGCAACCGGCAGCGGCACCGTCACCGCCGGACAACTCGCCCGCTGGCAGTCCGACGCCGGCTGGCTGGAGCGCGCCCTCGGCTGCGCACCCGGCGACCTGCGCGGCGGACGCGCCGGCCACGGCGGAGCGGGCGCCGCACCCGGCCGGGGAGTGAGCCCCACCGGCACCGGCGGCGGCCGGCCCACCCCCGACCTCGGCAACCTCCTGCCGGCCATCGGCCCCGAACTGGGCGCCCTCGAAGCCGACCTGGTCAAACGCATGCACCTGCGCGAGGTCCTCGCCGACCCGCAGCTCGCGGCACGGCTCACCCCGAGCATGTCCCTCATCGAGCAACTGCTGCGCGACAAGAACAACCTCTCCGGCGTCGCCCTCGCCAACGCCAAGGCACTGATCCGCCGCTTCGTCGACGAGGTCGCCGAACTGCTGCGCACCCAGGTCGAGAAGGCCTCCGTCGGCGCCCTCGACCGGTCCGTGCCACCCAAGCGGGTCTTCCGCAACCTCGACCTCGACCGCACCATCTGGAAGAACCTCACCAACTGGGACCCCGAACAGGAACGGCTCTACGTCGACCGCCTCTACTACCGGCACACCGCCCGCAAGACCACACCCCAGCGGCTCATCGTGGTCGTCGACCAGTCCGGCTCCATGGTCGACTCGATGGTCAACTGCACCATCCTCGCCTCCATCTTCGCCGGGCTGCCCAAGGTGGACGTCCACCTCATCGCGTACGACACCCAGGCCCTCGACCTGACACCGTGGGTGAACGACCCGTTCGAGACACTGCTGCGCACCAACCTCGGCGGCGGCACCGACGGCACCGTCGCCATGGCCCTCGCACAGCCGAAGATCGCCGAACCGCGCAACACGGTCGTGGTCTGGATCTCCGACTTCTACGAGTGGCGCTCCGAGCAGTTGTTCGAGTCGATGGCCGCCATCCACAGATCCGGCGCCAAGTTCATCCCCGTCGGCTCGGTCACCAGCTCCGGCCGCGGCAGCGTCAACCCCTGGTTCCGCGAACGGTTCAAGGACCTCGGCACCCCGGTGATCTCCGGGCACATCCGCAAGCTCGTCCACGAACTGAAGACGTTCCTCACCTGAGCGACGCGAAGCCCGCCGCGGCCGAGCCTCCCGCTCCCGCAGATCCGACACATCCGCCGGATCTCTCAGCTTTCCCGTACCACCGCACGTCCTTGTGCGTCCCCGAACGTTCCCGTACCGAAAGGCCTACCCATGTCCGACCTGCTGCGCGCCCCGGCCGAGATCAAGTACGCCGAGGAGCTGGACTGGCTGGAGTCCGTCGACGACAACCCCAAGCCGTTCTCCTGGCGGCTGTCGCCGAAGATGATCCGCCTGTTCATCCTGGGCTCCGAGCGCGCCGACGGCCTCGACCGGGAGATCTCCCAGAAGTGGTTCGGCGACCGCAGCATCGTCGAGCGCGCCATCGTCACCCTCGCCTCCGACCGCGGCCTGCTGCTGATCGGCGACCCCGGCACCGGCAAGAGCTGGCTGGCCGAACTGCTCGCCGCGGCCGTCTGCCGCAATTCCACCCTCGTCGTGCAGGGCACCGCAGGCACCACGGAGGACCACATCAAGTACTCGTGGAACGTGTCCATGGTCATCGCCAAGGGCCAGTCACGGGAGTCGATGATCCCCTCACCGATCATGACCGCGATGGAGTCCGGCCTCATCGGCCGCTTCGAGGAACTCACCCGTTCCACCAGCGATGTGCAGGACGCGCTGATCTCCATCCTGTCCGAGAAGTACATCTCCGTGCCCGAACTGGACAGCGACAACATCGTCTTCGCCAAGCCGGGCTTCTCCGTCATCGCCACCGCCAACAGCCGCGACCGCGGCGTCAACGACCTGTCGTCCGCGCTCAAGCGACGCTTCAACTTCGTCCGCATCCCCGTCGTCACCAACAAGAAGAGCGAGGCGGAGATCGTCCGCTTCCGCACCGAGGAACTGCTGCGCCGCCACCAGATCGAACTGGACGTGCCGCCCACCCTGCTGGACGTCCTGCTGCAGAGCTTCGCCGACCTGCGCGCCTCCGCCGCCGCGGCCGGCAGCGACGACGAGAAACTGGAGTCCGCCCTGTCCACGGCCGAGCAGATCGGCGTACTCGAGGACGCCATCCTGCACAGCAACTTCTTCGGCGAGCGCACCCTGACCGCCCGTACCCTCGCCTCCTCCCTCGTCGGCTCCCTCGCCCGGCGCGAACCGGAGGACCTGGCCATCCTCAACAAGTATCTGCACGGCGTGGTCGAACCCCGCAGCAAGGAAGAGGGCGGCTCCTGGCCGGAGTTCCTCGAGGGTGGCCGCGACACCATCGCCACCCTGTCGTGACCGCCATGAACGAGGGATCCTTCGCCGCCCTGCGCGGCCAACTTCAGGAAGCCGCGGCCGAGTTCGCCGACGGACCCGACGCCCTGGAGGGCATCCTCCTCGGCATCGTCGACGACGTGGACCGTGCCGTACGCGAACCGCTGGAGATCTTCCCGGTCTGCCACCACTCGCCCGCCTCGGCGCTCGCCATGGCCCGCCGGCTGCGCGAGAAGCAGCCCAAGGTGGTCTACCTCGAACTGTGCGAGGACATGGCGCCGCTCCTCACCGAACTGCGCAACTGCCGGCTCCCCGTCGCCGTGCAGGCGTTCGCGACGGAGGTCGACGGCTTCCCCACCGACTGGGCACCCCTGTCGGTGGTCGCACCCATCACGGAGGCGTCAGCCGAGTACCAGGCCATCGCGTACGCCCTGGACACCCCCGGCGTCGAGCTCGTCCTCGTCGACCGCTCCTCCGACCACGTCTTCCAGTGGCAGGAGAACACGGACCGCGCCTCCGGCCCGGACGACCCCGACGCGCCGCCCGCCGAGGAGGAGTCGGCACTGCACGGCGACGCCGTCGGAGTGGAGATCGGCGATCTGCGGCCCCGCTTCGCCGAACTGGAGGAGCATCTGCTGCGCCACGGCAAGGTGCGGCACTGGTCGGAGTGGTGGCACCAGTACGTCGAACTGCCCCTCGGCGACGCCGACCACGACACCTACCGCCAGGTCATGCTGCTCATCGGCAGCCTCTTCCGGCGCCTCGCCCCCGGCGAGGCGCACCGGGTCCGTGTCGACGAGGACCGCGAGCGGTACATGTGGACGCGGATGCGCCGGCACCTCGCCGACACCGGCACCGACCCGGCCGACGCCCTGTACGTGTGCGGCGCCTTCCACGCGGCCAGCCGCGTGGCGGAGTTCGGCGTGCACGGCACCGACACTTTCGAGATCACCCCGCCCACCGGCACCAAATGGCAGCACGGACTCATCCCGTCCAGCCACGCCGCGATCGAGGCGCAGTTCGGGCTCGCCGCCGGCTCGGTGTCCATCGCCGCGACCCAGTGGGCGAAGAACCTCAGACGCACCCGGGTCGAGCCGTACCGGCTCACCGGCCAGGCAGGCCGTGGCAAGGCCGCGAAGAAAACCGCTACGGCCCCCGCCGTCCCGGCCCCCGCCGGGCAGGGCCCCGCACCCGACCGGCTCACCGGGTTCCTGCGGCGCCCGCCCGTCCTGGACCGCCTCGACGAGGAGGAACTGCTCGGCTGGTCGGTGGAGATCGTCCGCGCCGCCCGCCGCAACGGCTATCTCGCCTCCACCGCCGACGCCATCGCCGTGTTCGAGACGTCCATCCTGCTCGCCGGGATGCGCGACCGGGCCAAGCCGACGCCGTACGACTTCCAGGACGCGGCGATCACCTGCATCGAGAAGGACTCCGTGCCGGGCCGGCGGGACGTCCGCCGGCTGGTGGAGATCATGCTCGGCGGCGACCGCGTCGGACAGGTCGGCTACGACGCCCTGCCGCCGCTCGCCCGGGACGTCCACGACCGGCTCGCACCGCTCGGCCTCAAGCTTCAGCAGCGCGGTGTGCAGCGCGCCCTGCTCGACATGGCGTCCCGGCCGGAGCTGGAAGCCTGCTCCGACGTGCTGTGGATGCTGCGCCGTCTGATGCCGCACGGTGCCGCCCGCCCGGTCATGGGCGAACGCCGCCTGGGGGAGCGTTCCGTCCAGGAGTCCTGGGACCTCGCCCTCGGCACCCACCAGCGCGCCCTGATCGAGCTGGGCTACGAGGGCGTCAGCATCGAGCAGGTCCTCGAACAACGGCTGCGCCGCACCGCGTACGGCCCGCAGGCCACCACGGCGAAGGTCCTCGAAGCCGTCGAGGACGCCACCCTGTACCTGCGCAGCCGTCGCCTCGCCGACGAGCTCGGCGGGCGGGCCCTGGAGGTCCTCGCGACCGAACGCAGTGTCGACGGCGCCCCCGAGGTGCTGCGCCGGGTGCGCGCCCTGCTCGCGTACTACCGCACCTCGGAGCCGTCCCTGCCCGCGTGGATCGAGTCCTTCGTCAAGACCGGTTACGCGCACTACTGCACCCTGCTGCCGACGGCGTTCACGGACGACGACGCGAGCGCGCGGCAGGTCGCCGCCATGCTGGGCTTCCTGTTCAGCATGGAGGGCCTCGCCCTGTCCCTCGGATGCGACCGCAGCCAGCTGGAGCTGGCCGTCGCCCAGTCGCACCCCGAGGACCCCGCGAAGACGGCGCTGCTGTGGGCGGCCAGAACCCACCTCGGCACCCTGTCCCGCGCCGACCTGCGCGAGCGCATCGCGCACCTGCTGGGCAACCCGCTGGTCGTCCCCGCCTACCCGCGCTATCTGAACGGCTTCCTGCACGCACTGGAGCCGGTGCCGGGGCTGGCCGACTTCGTCGTGGAGGCCGTCTCGCAGGCCTTCGCGGCGCTGCCCGATCCCGTGCTGCTGCCGTGGCTGCCGACCCTGATCAGCGGCCTCCGCGGCAGCGGCGCCGAGCTGGCACCCCTGCTGATCCGGGAGGCGGGGCGCGTCTTCCCGGCCCGGCTGGCCGAGCTGGACTCCTGGGTGCCGCCGTGGAAGGCCGAGCCCGCTCCCGCGCGACGCGCCGCGCGCGGCACGACCGGCCCCCGCGGCCTGCCGCTGCTCGCCGCCCACCCGGCGACCTGCGACGCGCTGGCGGAGCTGCTCGGCTGCGACGGCGGGTGGACGACGGAGGAGCCGGGGACACCGGCCGCGGTCGGCGCCGAGCTGCTCGCTCGCCACCCCGAGACCGCGCAGGCCCTGGAGCTGCTGCTGAGCACCACCTGACCGGGGCGCGCACCGGGAGCCTCCGCCGGCACTGCCGGGCGCGGAGGCTCCCTCGCTCACGCCACCCGGCCCGGCACCTGGCCGGGTGGGGGCCGGGGCCGGTCCGGCGTAGCGGGCGGGCGACGCGGGGCATGCCGGGCATGGTGGACCCATGATCGTGCTCGCCGTGTTCTTCGCCGTCCTGGGCGCCGCCAGCAACGCCGCCGGTACGGCCTTCCAGCGCAGGGCCGCCGCCGGCGTGGAGCGAGGCGGCGGCCTGGCGCTGCTGCGTGCCCTCGTTCGACGGCCCGCCTGGTTCGCGGGCATCGCGGGCGTCACCGGCGCCGCGGTCTTCCAGGCACTGGCCCTGGTCAACGGGCCCATGGCGCTCGTGCAGCCGGTGTTCGTCCTCGAGCTGCCGTTCGCCCTGCTGATCGCCGTTCCGTTGCTGCACCGGCGGCTGCCTCCGGCCGCGTGGCAGGCCGTCGCCGGTGTCGTGGCGGGGCTCGCGCTGCTGCTGGGCGCGGCGGCACCGTCCGGGACGAGACGGCAGGCGGCCACGGAGGAGTGGGTGCCGGTGCTGGCGGTCACCCTCGGTGTGATGGCCGCGGCCGTCGCCGTCGCGCGTGTCTCGTCCTCACCCCTGGTGCGGGCCGCGGTGCTGGCCGCGGGCGCCGCCACCGGCAACGCGCTGACCGCGGCGCTGATGAAGTCGGCGACGGGCCGGCTCGCCGACGACGGACTGCCGGCGTTCTTCACCAGCTGGCAGACCTACGGTTTCGCGCTCACCGGCGTCGCGGCGCTCCTGCTGCTGGAGAACGCGCTGCAGACCGGTCCGCTCGTCGCCTCGCAGCCCGCGCTGACCGTCGGTGACGCCTCGGTGAGCCTCCTCCTGGGCGTCACCCTTTTCGACGAACAGGTGCGCACCGGGTGGTGGCTGCTGCCCGCGGCAGCGGGTGCGCTGTTGATCGTCTGGGGGGTGTTCCGGCTGGTCCGCGTGGTGCCCCAGCTGGGCGATGTCGTGCACTGAACAGATCACCAAAGGGTGATCGCGGCGAGCGCGCACACAAGACATCGGGCTGACTCGGTTCAGTTGTGGTCGCCGGCCATGACGATGCGTCGGGCAGTCAATCATGTGTTGCGATCTGTCACTGGCTACGAGCTGCGCCGCGTGAAGACGCCCGGAACCGGCGGTCGGCCGGCGAGCGCTTCCGTCCGGCCCGCGACTGCCCCGCCTGCCGCCGAGCCGAAGCCCCAGCGGGAGTTCCCGCACGACTACGACGACGCGGTCAAGGCCACCGTCCGCGCGGTCGAGCCGTACACGATGACCTCGCCCGAGAAGCTCAACGCACTGATCCACTCGGTGCGTCATGTCGTCCGCCACCGAATTCCCGGTGCCATCGTCGAGTGCGGCGTATGGCGCGGCGGCAGCATGCTCGCGGCGGCCAGAACTCTCACCGAGGTCGGCGACATCAGCCGCGAGCTGCACCTTTACGACACGTTCGTAGGGATGAGCGAGCCCAGCGAGCAGGACCGCCGGCACGACGGCCGCAGCGCCGCCGAGATGCCCGCCGCCAGCCCCCGCAGCGCGGGCGTCCGGGCGTACGCCTCGCTGGAGGACGTCCAGGAGACGATGCGGCAGACCGACTGTCCCGCCGACCGGATCCACTACCACCGAGGCAAGGTCGAGGACACCGTCCCGGGGAACGTCCCGGACCGAATCAGCATCCTGCGTCTCGACACCGACTGGTACGAGTCGACCCGGCACGAGCTGAGGCACCTGTGGCCGCGGCCGGTGCCCGGCGGTGTCCTGCTGCTCGACGACTACGGCTGGTGGGAGGGCGCCAAGCGTGCCGTCGACGAGTGGCTGGAGGAGTCGGGCGTACCGCTGCTGCTGCTCCGCATGGACGAGGGCCGGGTTGCCGTGAAACCGCCCGCGACCTGGGACCACGACGCCTGACGGCACGCCGCACCGACGCGGGCCCGACGCCCTCGAGGGTGCCGGGCCGCGGTGTTTCCTGAGCTGTTGCGGCGTCATCGGCCCGGTGCACAAGGCGGTCCCGGTGATCCGCTGGACCCGGTGGCGGCCCGTCTGCCCGGTCCGGGCCGCTGGGCCGCACGATGCGTCATCGGCTCTGCCGCCCCGGCTTCGAAAGATTCGCCGAAAGATTCGAGTGTTACGCATTCAAAAAGGATCTGCATTCGGAGATCGGCGCCGAACCTCGGCCGTGACAACGACAGTCAACCTCCGATGAACTGCGTAAATGGTCCAACTGCCGCTCCTCTCCCGGCGATTGGCGTTTCGTAATTCACGTCGAAAGTATTGACAGTTGACAGGGGCAAGCCAAAACTGACCCACCACACACCCCGTCCACCTCAAGGACGATGAGGAGGAGAACCCGTCCATGCATGACGCACCCGCACCCCCGACGCGCCCGAGGCGCGTCCGCTTCGCATGGCTCAGCCAGTTCCGCATGCTCATCAGCAGCGCCTGCACGCTGCTCCTGGTCGGCATCGCCGCCCTGACCCTGCCGGGCACCGCGCAGGCCGACACGACCGTCACGACCAACCAGACCGGCACGAACAACGGCTACTACTACTCGTTCTGGACCGACTCCCAGGGCACCGTCTCCATGAACCTGGGCTCCGGCGGCAACTACAGCACGTCCTGGTACAACACCGGCAACTTCGTCGCCGGCAAGGGCTGGGCCAACGGCGGACGCCGCACCGTGAGCTACTCCGGCTCCTTCAACCCCTCCGGCAACGCCTACCTGGCGCTGTACGGATGGACCTCCAACCCGCTCGTCGAGTACTACATCGTCGACAACTGGGGCACCTACCGCCCCACGGGCACCTTCATGGGCACCGTCACCAGTGACGGCGGCACCTACGACATCTACAAGACGACCCGCTACAACGCCCCGTCCGTCGAGGGCACCAAGACCTTCGACCAGTACTGGAGCGTCCGGCAGTCCAAGCGGACCGGCGGCACCATCACCACCGGCAACCACTTCGACGCCTGGTCCCGCGCGGGCATGCGCCTCGGCAGCTTCAACTACTACATGATCATGGCGACCGAGGGCTACCAGAGCAGCGGCAACTCCAACATCACCGTCGGCGACGCGGGTTCCGGCGGTGGCGGCACCGGTGGCGGCACCGGCGGCGGCACGGGTGGCGGCACGGGTGGCGGCACGGGTGGCGGCGGCGGTGGCTGCACCGCGACGCTGTCGGCGGGCCAGCAGTGGGGCGACCGGTACAACCTGAACGTCTCGGTGTCCGGTTCCAGCAACTGGACGGTGACGATGAACGTGCCGTCGCCGGCGAAGGTGCTCGCGACCTGGAACGTCAGCGCGAGCTACCCGAGCAGTCAGGTGCTGGTGGCCAGGCCGAACGGCAACGGCAACAACTGGGGTGTGACCATCCAGCACAACGGCAACTGGACCTGGCCGTCGGTCTCCTGCAGCGCGAGCTGACCCGGAAGCGCTGAAGGAGACCCGATGAGAATCCGCAAGAGAAGCGGAGCGCGCACCCTGCGCTCCCTGGTCACGAAACTGGCCGTCCTCGCGATGACCGCAGCAGCAACCGCAGGCACCCTGACCGTCGGCACGGCCGCACCCGCGCAGGCTGCGACCTGCAACGGGTACGTCGGACTCACCTTCGACGACGGCCCGTCCGGCAACACCGGCGCTCTGCTCAACGCGCTGAAGCAGAACGGCCTGCGCGCCACCATGTTCAACGAGGGACAGTACGCCGCGAGCAACCCGTCCCTGGTGAAGGCGCAGGTCGACGCGGGCATGTGGGTCGGCAACCACAGCTACACCCACCCGCATCTGACCCAGATGAGCCAGGCCCAGATCGACTCGGAGATCTCCCGCACCCAGCAGGCGATCGCGTCGGCGGGCGGCGGCACGCCCAAGCTGTTCCGTCCGCCGTACGGGGAGACCAACTCGACGCTGAAGGCGGTCGAGGCCAAGTACGGCCTCACCGAGATCATCTGGGACGTCGACTCGCAGGACTGGAACAACGCGAGCGTCGATGCGATCGTCCAGGCGGTCGGCCGGCTCAACGACGGCCAGATCATCCTGATGCACGACTGGCCGGCCAACACCCTCGCCGCGATCCCGCGGATCGCGCAGGTGCTGGCCTCCCGCAACCTGTGCGCCGGCATGATCTCCCCGCAGACCGGCCGGGCCGTCGCCCCCGACGGCAGCAGCGACGGCGGCGGTGGCGGTGGCGGCGGCGGTGGCGGCACGAGCTGCACCGCGACGCTGTCGGCGGGCCAGCAGTGGGGCGACCGGTACAACCTGAACGTCTCGGTGTCCGGCTCGAACAACTGGACGGTGACGATGAACGTGCCGTCGCCGGCGAGGGTGCTGGCGACCTGGAACGTGACCGCGAGCTACCCGAGCAGTCAGGTGCTGGTGGCCAGGCCGAACGGCAACGGCAACAACTGGGGTGTGACCATCCAGCACAACGGCAACTGGACCTGGCCGACGGTCTCCTGCAGCGCGAGCTGAGCGGACCGCCGGCACACGGAACAGTGCGCAGCGGCGCGGCGGCCCCACGGGACCGCCGCGCCGTCCTCGTCTCAGGGCAGCCGGTGGTTCTTCTCGAGCATCGCGCCCGCCTCGGGACGCGGCTGGTCGTAGCCGCGCGCCGGCGTCTCCTGGGACGGCGTCACACCGGTGACCGGGTCAGGCCGGGATGCGGTCGTCCCCGTCGGGGTCGTCACCGGAGGGTACGACGGACACGGTGACGGTGGGACCGGTGTGCGCTGCCTGCCCCGCGTCGCCCCGGCCGGTGGCGGCGCCCGCGGCTCCGGCGACGGTGCCGACCCCGAGGCCGGCGGTGATCAGGGCGGTTCCCGGCAGAAGTGCGGGCAGCCGTCGTGGACTCGATCGCATGCGTGCTCCTGCGGGCAGCGGTGATGATCAGCCGTACAGGTCCGGTCCGGTTCGTGCGGGGAGCAGCCCCGGCCCGTGCCGCGCGCCGTCAGCTCCAGACGCACGTACCGGGCCGTACGCCGAGCGTCTCGGGCGCGGTCATGGCGAAGGTGCCGGGCGGTCCGGTCTCGGTGACGATGTACGGCTTGGGGCAGCCGCCGTCGATCCGGTCCTGGCGGACCCCGGTCGCGCGGCGAGGTCACCCGCCGCGCCGTCGAGGCCCGTTCCCGCCCAGCGGATGCCGGCGTCGCGGAACTCCTCGGTGCCTGCCACGGCAGGAGTCTGCGCCCCCGGCGCCGCGACAGCACCCGGAATGCGGGTGCGCGGGGGCGGAGACGGCTCCGGCCGCCGCCGGGGCACCGAAGCGACCCCGACGGCGGCCGGAATCCTTCCGCCGTCCTCGAGTTCAGGCGAGCGCGGGCTGCGCCTCCGTCTGCCGAGCCGGTGCGGACACCGGCTCCCACTGGCGGGTGGTGCGCACATAGGCGTAGATCACCGAGCCCATCGCCAGCAGCAGAAGCGGCCCGAACACCCACGGCAGGCGGGCCATCTGCATCGGCAGGAAGCGGTAGGACAGCAGCAGCGCGGTGAACACGACGGTGCCGTACGCCACGAACAGGATGCCCGCGCGGTCCCAGCCGCGGGCCAGGGCACGCATCCCCGCCTCGATCGTCAGCGCGAACACCACACCGGCGATGAGGTCCACGCCGTAGTGGTAGCCGAAACCGAGCGTCGCACCGAGCGTCGCGATCAGCCAGAACGTGCCGGCGAACCGCAGCAGGCGCGGGCCCCGGCGGGAGTGCACGAAGATCGTCGTGGCCCACGCGGTGTGCAGACTGGGCATGCAGTTGCGCGGGGTGATCTCGTCGAACGGCACGGCGTGCGGCGTCTGGAGCGCAGGTACCGTGTCCGGCCAGAGGTTCGCGAGGGCCCAGTGGCCGCCGTCGGCGCCGTAGACGAAGATCGGACCGACCGTCGGGAAGATCATGTAGATGCCCGGGCCGAGCAGACCGATCGCGAGGAAGGTCCGCACCAGATGGTGGCGGGGGAAGGCGCGCTCCGCGGCCACGTGCCGCAGCTGATACAGCGCGATGACCACCGCGGCGACGGCGAGCTGGATGTACACATAGTCGAGGACGTGCTCGCCCACCGTGCCGGACGCCCGCACGAGACGGCCGACCAGCCATGACGGATCGCCCAGCGCCTTGTCCGCGACCGCCACGTACGGGTCGAGGACCGTGGGGCGGGTCTTGGAGGTGATCAGCAGCCAGGTGTCGCCGGTCTTGCGGCCGGCCACCAGCAGCAGGCCGAGACCCACACCCTTCAGCAGCAGCACCCGGTCCTGCCCGGACCGCCGGGTCAGGGCGATCACCGCACACCCGATGATCACCAGCAGCGCGCCGTTGCCGAAGGCGTGCCCATGGGGCGACTTGATGTCGAACGTCCATCGCACGAGCGCGAAGACCAGGTCGATGCCGACCGCGGCCCCGGCGGCGACGAACCGCTCCCGCCGGTTCAGCACCACCATCATCAGCGCCATGCTGGCGTACAGCAGAGGTCCGGACTTGGGGGGAAAAATCACCTCCCGGACCTGGTTGGTGATCGGCCCGCGGACACCGTAGTGCCGGGCGGCGATCTCCAGGGCGACAAGGAACCCGAGGGTCACCACGCCCGCCGCGATCCACAACGCGGTTCTTCGGTCGGTCCGCGGAAGCTCCCGCGATGTCTGCGATATCAATTCATTCAGCCGATTTGTCGGATTTTGGGTTGAACGCTATGGGTTCGATCATGCTAGCGGAGCCGCGCAAGAGGCCGTGAGGGGTCGCGGAAGCCGCCCCGGCGACCACGTCACACCCCGCCGCAGCCGACCGTACGCACACGATCTGTCGCGCACCGTCACCGTCAACGGCCCCCCGGACCTCACCTGTCGGGCACAACGGGCGGCCCGCCGCCGTGCCGCGGCACCGCCGGCTACAGGGCCCGCGCCACCAACAGCGCCACGTCGTCGTGGTCGTCGGGGTGGCGCAGGCCGTACAGCAGCAGATCGCAGGTCTCCTCCAGCGGCCGTCCCGGCTCGTCGAGGAAGCCCAGCATCGTCTCCAGCCGCTCGTCGATGGGATGCTGCCGGGTCTCCACCAGCCCGTCGGTGTACAGCACGAGCAGATCCCCGGGCAACAGCTCGACCGTGGCGGTGTCGAACCGGATGCCGCCCACGCCGAGCGGCACACCGGACGGCAGCTCCACCAGCCTCGGCGGGTCCCCGGCACGCGCCAACGCGGGCGGCATGTGGCCCGCGTTGGCGATTCGGCACAGCCGGGTCCGCGGATCGAACACCGCGTACAGACACGTCACGATGTAGTGCTCCAGATCACACGTGATCTTGTCCAGATGCTGGAGCACCTCGCCCGGCTCCAGATCGAGATCCGCGTAGGCGCAGGTGGCGGTGCGCAGCCGGCCCATCGTGGCGGCGGCGTCGATACCGTTGCCCATCACATCGCCCACCACGAGCGCCGTCTTGTCGTCGGCCAGCGGCAGCACGTCGTACCAGTCGCCGCCCACCTCGCTCGTGGCCTGCGCCGGCTGATAGCGGGAGGCCAGCTCCAGACCCGTGTGGTGCGGCGGATGGTCGGGCAGCAGACTCCGCTGGAGGGTCAGCGCCGAGTTGCGCACGCTCTGGAACCAGCGCGCGTTGTCGATGGCGATGGCCGCCCGGCTCGCCAGCTCGCCCGCCAGCACCACGTCGTCCTCGTCGAACGGCACCGGATTGCGGGTCCGTTTGAGGTCCAGCGCGCCGAGCACCTCACCGTGCGCGATCAGCGGCACCGCGAGATACGAGTGCACCCCGGCCCGCGCCAGCAGCCGCGCGGCCTCCGCGTCCCGCGCGATCCGCGGCAGATCACCCTCGTCGACATGGCGCACCAGCACCGGGCGGCCCGTGTGGACGCACAGGGTGACCAGCCGGTCGCCCTCGTACGCGGCGAGTTCGCCGGGCGCGTCGGCGGCGCGCAGCGCGACGGTCGGGTGGGCCGCCTTCAGCGCGAGCGCCCGGAACAGCTCCGGGCCGCTGTCCGGTTTGCGCACCCGGCGGCAGGCCAGTGCCGAGTCCAGGATGTCCACGGCGACCACGTCCGCGAGTTCGCGGCTGGTGATGTCGGCCAGTTCCGCAGCGGTCCGCTCCACCTCCAGCGTGGTACCGACCCGCGTCGACGCGTCGGCGATCAGGGCGAGCCGGCGGCGGGCCCGGTCCGCCTCCGCGGCCACACGGTGCCGCTCGGTGACGTCGACGACGGAGGTCGCCGCGCCGAGCACCCGCCCGGCCGGGTCTTCCAGCCGGTAGAACGACAGCGACCAGGCCCGCTCCTGCTCGGGATCGGAACGGGACCGGCCCACGTGGTACTGGTCGAGCAGCGGCGTTCCGGTGGCGAGCACCTGCCGCAGCGCCGACTCCACCGTGTCCACGTCCGGAAAGGGCATCGTCTCCCGCAGATGACGGCCGACATGGTCCTCGGCGGGAATGCCGTCGATACGCTCCAGCGCCGGATTCACCAGCACATACCGCAGATCAGGGTCGAGCAGTGCCAGACCGATGGGGGACTGGTTGATCAGCCGCTCGCACAGTGCCAGATCGGTCTCGACACGCTGGAGCAGCCGGTGGTCGGCGGCCAGACCGAGGGCGTACACGTCCCCCAGGTCGTCCAGCAGCCGCATGTTGCGGAACTCCATCAGCCGCGTGGTGCCGTCCTTGTGCCGCACCGGGAACGCGCCGGCCCAGCTCCGGCCGGTCTCCAGGACCTCCGTGAACAGTTTCAGGACCGCTTGCAGATGCTCCGGGTGGATGATCAGCCGGGCCGCCGGTTTGCCGAGCGCCTCCGCGGAGGAGTAGCCGAACAGCTCCTCCGCCTGCGGCGTCCAGAACACGATCCGGCCCTCCGCGTCCAGGACCAGCGCGGCCACGCTGAGCACGTCGAGCAGGGACGTCTGCCGCGCCGCCCCGGAGTCGTACGCCTCGGGGACCCGCTCACCGGAACGCCCGCCGCCGGGCAGCGCGTCGCCGATGCGCGGGCCGCCGAGGCGCGCGTCGCCGGGGTCGCCGGGGCGGGGGGCGTCCGGGCCCTGGTCGTCGAGGTGGCCGCCGGGGTGCGCGTCGCCGGGGAGGGGGCCGCCGGGGTGTCCGCCTCCGGTGTCCGGGGCGTCGGAGGGCCGGTCGCCGCCGCGCGGGCCGCCGCTGTGCGGCTCGTCGTCGGGCGGGAAGGATTCGGCTGTCATCCGTGGGCCTCCTTAGCGGGCCGACCGGCGCACCGTCCCCCTCCGGGGCCGCCCCGAGGGGCTGCTTCCATGCTCCCCCCGTTCCGCCGGGCCGTGCACATCGGCCCGACAAGCAGCACCATAGGCGTGTAGGTCCGGTGGCACCCCCACCGTGCAGTGGTTCCAGCAAGTCCGGTTCCGGTCGACGGCAGGACTCATGAATCCGGTGCGAAAAGGGTCCGACCCGCCCCTGTCGGCGGGAGCGCGTGACCTGTTCGACGCGTCCTCGGACGCGGCGGCCGTGCTGTCCGCGCGCGGCGACGTCCTCGGCTGGACCCGCGCGGCCGAGGACCTCCTCGGCTACCCCGCGTCCGAGGTCGTCGGCCGCCCCGCGATGTCCCTCGTCGCGCTGCCCGGAGACCCCGTGCGCGTCGCCGGCATCGCCGAGCGCTGCCGCAACGGCATGGGCTGGAACGGCAGCGTCCCGCTCCGGCACCGCGACGGCCGCAGCATCGACACCGACCTGAGGGTCTCCGCCTCCTTCGGCATCGGAGACGACGAGTGCTTCCTGCTCTCGGCCCGCGAGAGACAGCTGCGCTGGACGGTCGGCGAGTCGGTCCTCGACGGCTTCCTCACCCGCTCACCGGCCGGCATGGCGGTCACCGACCGGCAGCTGCGCTACGTATGGCTCAACGACACCCTGGAACGGCTCGGCGGCGTCCCCCGCGAGCAACGGCTCGGCCGGCGCCTCAGCGAGGTGCTGCCCGGAATGCGGACCGACATCATCGAAGGGCTGATGCGCAAGGTCCTGGAGACCGGCGAGCCCGTCACCGACTACGAGTACGTCGGCTGGAGCTGGTCCGACCCGCACCGCCGGCACGCCTACTCCACCTCCTTCTTCCCGCTGGTCGACGGCGACGACAGCATCAGCGGCGTGTGCTACATGGTCATGGACGTCACCGAGCGGTGGAACGCCCGCCGTCTGCTGTCGCTGGTCAGCGAGGCCGGCACCAGCATCGGCCGCACCCTCGACGTGTCGCGCACCGCCCAGGAACTGGCCGACTTCGCGGTGCCGCGCTTCGCCGACTTCGTCGTCGTCGACCTGCTGGAATCCGTCCTGAACGGCGAGAGCCACGGAGCGTGGTCCGGCGACACCGGCCGGGCGGGGCCACGGCCGGTGCTGCGCCGCTCCGGGATGAGCTCGGTGCGCCGGGGCTGCCCCGAGGCCACCGCCCGCATCGGCGAACAGGTCGACTCCTTCCCCCTGCCGCGCGATCTGAGCCGGTTCCGCAGCGGAGAGCCGATCCTGATCCCGGCCCTGGACCCGGACAGCGACCTGTGGGCCGGACCGGCCACCGCGGCCGACGTCATCCGCACCTACGGCCTGCACTCCCTGCTGTCCGTGCCGCTGCGGGCCCGCCGCACCACACTCGGCCTGGCCACCTTCGTCCGCTCCCTCGACCCCGTCCCGTTCGCCCCCGACGACGTCCTGGTGGC
Organism: Streptomyces sp. XM83C; assembly: GCF_023072675.1. Taxonomy (GTDB): domain Bacteria; phylum Actinomycetota; class Actinomycetes; order Streptomycetales; family Streptomycetaceae; genus Streptomyces; species Streptomyces thermocoprophilus. Next base: position 4,617 of record NZ_JALLGL010000019.1, on the reverse strand, counting down.
GCAGCAGATCGTCGCCCGGGCGGCCCTGTCCGTGGACAACGCCCGCCGCTACACCCGTGAGCACGAGGCCGCCGTCTCCCTCCAGCGCAGCCTCCTGCCGCTCGCCCAGAGCGGCGGCACCGCACTGGAGGTGGCCTCCCACTACCTGCCCGCCGAGCCGAGCGGCGGCGTGGGCGGCGACTGGTTCGACGTACTGCCGCTGTCCGGTGCCCGCGTCGCACTCGTCGTCGGCGACGTCGTCGGACACGGCATCGCCGCCGCCGCGGCCATGGGCCGGCTGCGTACGGCCGTGCAGACCCTCGCCGACATGGAGCTGCCGCCCGCCGAACTGCTCGCCCACCTCGACGACCTGGTGCTGCGGCTCGGCGACGAGGACACCCTCGACGGCGGCCGGGCCCGCGGCGCGTCCGCGTTCCTCGGCGCGACCTGCCTGTACGCCGTGTACGACCCCGTCAGCCGCCGGTGCGCCATGGCGCGGGCCGGCCACCCGCCGCCCGTCGTCGTCGAACCGGACGGCCGCGTCCGCTTCCCCGCGCCGCCGGCCGGCCCCCCGCTCGGTCTGGGCGGCCTCGGCTTCGAGACCCGTGAGATCGAACTGCCGCCCGGCAGCCTCTTCGGCCTGTACACCGACGGCCTGATCGCGGGCGCCGGCCGGGACGTGGAGGACGGCATGACCCGCCTCGGCAGAGCACTGTCCCGGCCGGAGACCGACCTCGCCACGCTGTGCCGCGAGGCCGTCGAGGAACTGGTGCCCGGCCCCCAGCCCGACGACATCGCCCTGCTCCTGACCCGCACCCACCCCCTGAGCCCCGACCGGATCGCCACGTGGGACGTCCCCGCCGACCCCGCTGCCGTCGCCACCGTCCGCGCCGCCGCCACCCGGCAGGTCGAGCGGTGGGGCCTGACGGAGCTGGCCGTGCCGACGGAGCTGATCGTCAGCGAACTCGTCACCAACGCGATCCGCTACGCCACCCCGCCGTTCCGGCTGCGCCTCCTCCGCGACGCCCGACTGACCTGTGAGGTCTCCGACAGCAGCAGCACCGCGCCGCGACTGCGGCATGCCCGCACCACCGACGAGGGCGGTCGCGGCCTGTTCCTCGTGGCCCAGCTCGCCCACCGCTGGGGCGCCCGCTACACCCGCGACGGGAAGATCATCTGGGCGGAGCAGGAACTCCCCTGACCGGCACGCCGATCGTCTTTCCGGCCCATGGCGTCGTAACGGCGGACCGTCCCCGCCGCGTGCACCCCGGTCGACGGCACGGCCACCCGTGGCTTCCGGCCCGCCGCCCCTCTGCCGCAGCCGCTTCCCGGCGCGGCCTCACCCCCGCAGCGACGACAGCGCCGCCTCGACCCGGTGGACCGCCTCCGCGGGCGTCGAGGCGTGCGGCGACAGCCTCAGCGAGTCGTCGCGCACCGTCGGCGTGGCACCCTCGGCGTGCAGCGCCTTGCCGACGAGGGACGGATCGACGCCGGGCACCGTGAACGCCAGGATGCCCGCCCGGCGCCGGGGGCCGGCGGGCGTCAGCACCCGGCCGCCGTGCCGCTCCACCGCCTCCGCCAGTTCCGCGACCCGCGCCGCGATCGCGCGCTCGATCGCCGCGACCGTGTACCGCTCGACGAGGCCGAGGGCGGCGGCGAACGCGGTCGCTGTCACAGGGCTCGGATGGGTCACCGACCAGCGGCCCGCGTCCGGCGCCGGCGGGTGGTCCACGCCGTCGAAGCGACCGGCGTCCTCGACACCCGTCCAGCCGGTCAGCACGGGCTCCAGCCGTTCCAGCGCCCGGTCGGACAGGGCCGCGAAGCCGGTGGCCCACCCCGAGCGGAGCCATTTCTGGCCGCCCGCCACCAGCACGTCGGCGGCGCCCCACGCCATCTCGGCCACCCCGAACGCCTGGATGCCGTCCACGATCAGCAGCCGGTCCGGGCCGATCGCCTCCCGCAGTGCCGCGAGGTCGGCGCGGAAACCGCTGCGGAAATCCACCGCGCTCACCGACAGCGCGACGACGTCCGCGGTCAGCGCCTCGCGCACCAGCTCCGGGGTCACACCGCTGCCCGGCTCGGGGTCGAGCCAGCGCGGCACCGCACGGTCCAGGGCCATGGCGCGCCGCCACGGGTAGTGGTTGGCGGGGAAGTCGGTGCGCGCCGTGAGGACGACGCCCTCGCGGATGCCGAAGGCCGCGTGGAACAGGCCGATGGAGGTGTTCGGCAGCAGCACGGTGTGGGCGGCGTCGGTGCCCGCGAGCCGCGCGGCGCTCTCCCGGGCCTCGGCCTCCGCCCGCATCAGCAGGTCCACGGTGGTGTGGTCCGCGCGGGCGGACGCCTCCATGGCCCGCGCGGTTGCGGCGACGACCTCATGTGAGGGCGGGCCGAACCGGGCGAAGTCCAGGTATCCGGCGGGCGTGTCGAAGTGAGCGGCGTGCCGAACGGGGAGGGCTCGGGTCCTGTGCGGGGCACGGGGTCCCGGCACAGGGTCCCGTGCGGGGCACGGGGTCGATCCTCACGGCCGGGCTGCCCGACGCGCCCACCGAGTCACGGCATCTGACCAGTTCCGCCCCTCCGGCGCAAGAGACCGCCGGTCGCAACCGGCGCGACCCCCGAGGACGCGGCTCCTCACGCCCATTTCTGGTGCGGGATGTCCTCGCAGGGCAGGGAGCGCAGGCCTGCCGTGGCGTCCGTCAGGCAGCGTCCGGTGACCGTGCTGCGTACGGGCACCGCCTCGTCGTCGCCCCGCGGTGTGGTCCAGCGCTGGGCGGTCGAGTCCCCGCAGGGCTCGGTGCGCGGCCCGTTGCCCGTGTCGCTGATGCAGCGGCCGGTGGCGTGGTTGCGGATCTGCCGCGTGCCGTCGGGCAGGGTCCGCAGGGTCCACCTCTGGTACGGCAGTCCGTTGCATCCGTAGGTGCGCAGGCCGTGTTCGAGGCTGTCGTCCATGCAGGCGCCTGTGGCCCGGTTGACGAAGATGCGTGTGTCGCCCGGCGAGCGGTGGCTGGCCTCGCCGAGCACGGCGGGGCCCTGGGCCTGCGGCGCGAACGGGGTGTGCGGTGCGGTGAACAGGGCGACCGCCGCACCGGCGGAGAGCCCCGCCACCGCGCCGGCGACCGCGAACGCCCAGCGGCCTGCGAACAGCCGGCGCAGCCGCCCCGCCCTCGTGGCCGGCTCCTGCGGCGCGGTCTCGGCCACGGTGACGACGGTGACCGGCACCGCGGGCTCACCGTCCGGCGCCACCGCGCTCCCCGGCGCAGGGGCGCTCACGGGCGCCGCCGCCACGGCCGGCGCGGGCACGTGAGGCACCTCGGGGCGCGTCCCGTCGGCGGCCTCCCACAGCCGCCGGTACTCCATGGGATCGGCGCCCATGGCCCGGCAGAGATCCCGTACGGCGTCCCATGTGGGGACGGTGTCACCGCGGAAGTAGCGAGAGATGGAGGAATCACTGATCCGCACCTGCTGTTCCAGGGCCCGCAGGGTGCACCCCGATCGCTGCTGGAGCGCCCGGAGGGCCGCCCCGAGCCGCTGTGCCGGCGTGAGGCTGTGTCGTCGCGGATCGGTCATCGGCATCGGCAGGTCCGTCCTTCCGCACGGGCTGTCCCGGCGGCTGCTCCACGTCCTGGGACGGGGCCGTCCCAGCAGGTCAGGACTGTATTTATGCCGATATCGAAGGAGCAAGCGGAACGGTGACGCCGCAGGGTGATCTTTTCCCGCAGAGTCGATTCGCCTGTCCCGCGGTTCACTCGCCGGGGTGCCTCCCGCGAGCTGCCCGTTGACCTCGCGCCGAGGCGGTGCGGTGGTGACCGGTCCGCACAGGGGGCGGGCCGGGTGCGCGCCGGGGGCACGCACCCGGCCCTGCCGGGGTGAGAGTGTGTCAGTCGCCGTACTGGACCGGACGGTAGGCCTTGTACTCGCTGCCCGCCTTCAGCCCGTAGGTCAGCGTGCGGTGGTCGGTGCCGTGGCCGCCGCGCTGCTCGTACGCCGTGTAGGAGCGGTGGGCGTCGTCGTTCCACTTCTCGAAGATGACGACGTGCCGGGTGTTGCTGTCACCGATGGCGTCGATGACGAGGTCACCGGGGCGCAGTTCGTTCATGGAGATCGGCCGGGTGATGTTGCGGTTGCCGGCCAGCCCCTTCGTGTTGGTGCCCGGCTTGGCCAGGCCCAGCGCCATGGAGGCGTAGCCGGAGCAGTCCTGGCGGTAGCCGTCCTTCCACACCTTCGACTGGCTGTACGGCACCTGGCGCCCGTTGTTCGCGGTGAGCCAGGTCGCGGCGCGCCGCAGGGTCCGCTCCCGCGAGCCGGGCTGCGGCGCGGGCTGCGGGCCGGGGGCCGGGCGGACGGGAACGCCGGGCAGCCGGTCCTCGGGGATGTCGACGGCGACGACGGTGAGGAACCCGGTGACGGGCTGCGTGATGTGCGCCATGAAGGTGGAGCAGGCGCTGCCCTCGCACACCCTGCGGCCGGTGTCGACCTGGTAGTCGGCGGTGATGCGGTCCTGCCCCGGAGCCGACTTGTTGATCATGCCGACGGATGCGGAGTCGATGTCCGGGGTGGCGTGCACGACCCAGCGGGTCCCCCAGGTGGGGAACGACGCCTCTGCCGCCTGTACGGCGGGTGCCGGGCGGGACTCGGCGG
>NZ_JALLGL010000199.1 GCF_023072675.1 Streptomyces sp. XM83C | reverse complement strand
CCGGTTCCAGCACGGGCCCGTCCAGGGTCTGGCGGCGCAGCACCTCGACCGTGCAGCGGTCGGCGCCGCTGTGCCGTACGACGTTGGTGACGGCCTCCCGCAGCGCCCACGCCAGGGCGGCCTCGGTGCCCTGCCGGGGAGTGCGGGCGGGGTCGGCATGCGCCCCCGGCGCCCCGACTGCGCGCAGCTACGCGAGCATGCGGCCCCGGGTCGCCGGTGTGCGGGTCGGTGGGGTTGTCGGGCGGCTGGTCACTTGTCGTCCGGGGTGGTGTGGTCGGTGTGTTTGGTCGGTTGGCGGGGGTGTGTGCGGAGGCGGGCTGTGACGTCTTCCGGGGGGAGGAAGCGGGACCAGCGTTCCGGGAACTCGGAGGGCATGTCGGCGGCGTCGTCGTCCGGGTCGTCCTGGGCGCGGTAGGCGGCGAGGGCGGCGGCGTACTCGGCGAGTTCCTCCTGCCGGGCGCGTTCGTTGGCGGCGCGGGCCGCGGCGGTCGCGGCGGCGGGCCAGACGCGGTCGATGGCCGCGTTGACGGCGGCGCCGACGAGCACGGCGAACGCGGACACGCCGATCCACAGCAGCACGGCGACGGCGGCGGCGAGGGAGCCGTAGATCGTGGCGCCCTCGATGGTGGACTGCAGGTACAGGCGGAGCAGGAAGCTGCCGAGCACCCACATCGCGAGGGCGACCAGCGCGCCGGGCACGTCCTCGATCCACGGGGAGCGGACCGGCACGGACACGTGGTAGAGCGTGGTGAGGAAGGCGACGGACAGCACCAGCACCACCGGCCAGTACAGCACCTGCACGACCGTCGTCGACCAGGGCAGCACCCGCACGACGGCGTCCGGTCCGGCGACCATCAGCGGCAGCGCCACCGAGCCGATCAGCAGGGCGATCACGAACAGCAGGAACGCCATCAGCCGTGTCTTGACGATGCCGCGGACGCCGTCGAGGCCGTACATGACGGTGATGGTGTCGATGAAGACGTTCACCGCGCGGGAGCCGGACCACAGGGCGAACAGGAAGCCGATCGAGATGACGTCGGGCCGGCCGCCGTTGAGGACGTCGTCGAGGATCGGCTGGGCGATCTGCTGCACGCCCTTGTCGGACAGGACGGTGCGGGAGGCGTCGAGGAGGTTGGTCTCCAGGCTGCTGATGGTGTCGGTGCCGGTCCAGTCGTCGACGTAGCCGAGCAGGCCGATGAGGCTGAGCAGCAGGGGCGGCACGGACAGCAGGGTGAAGAACGCGGCCTCGGCGGCGAGCCCGAGGATGCGGTACTCGATGCAGGAGTTGACGGTGTCTTTCAGCAGCAGCCAGGCGGTCCTGCGCTTGGAGACGTTCCGGTACAGGGCGCGCGCCCGGTGGAGGCGGCCGTGAGGGCTCGGTGACGGCTCGGGTGACTGACTTGCTGGCTGCACGCCCTAAAGGTATCCGCCGTGGACGGGTGCACTCACACCCCAGGTGGGGCGGGGGCGGCCGGGTGCCGGGGTCCGGCCGTGTCGGGCCGGTCATGGGCGGCGTCGCGGCGGGTAGGTTGCGGGACATGGCAGGCAGCACGCACACCGTGAGCAACCAGCCCGAGCCGCTGACCGGCTACGACGTCTACGGCACGGACCGTGCCCTGACCGAGGCGGTCGAACGGCATCTGGACCCCGATCTGCTGGACGAGGCGCGGGCCGGGCTGTCGGCACTGGGCCGGTCGGCGGGGTCGGCGCAGCTTCAGGAGTGGGCGGCGCAGGCGAACGAGGTCCCGCCGCGGCTGCGGACGTACGACCGGTACGGGCACCGGATCGACGAGGTGGAGTTCCATCCGGCGTGGCACCGGCTGCTCGGCAAGGGCGTCGCCGCGGGGCTGACGTCGGCGTGGGGGCGGCCGGGCGGGCATGTGCGGCGGGCGGCGGCGTTCCTGGTGTGGACGCAGGTGGAGGCGGGCACCTGCTGCCCGCTGTCGATGACGCACGCGGCGGTGCCGGCGCTGCGCGCCGAGCCGGACCTCGCCGCCGAGTGGGAGCCCCGGCTGGCGTCGCGGATCTACGACCGTGAGCTGCGGCCGGCGCGGCTGAAGGCGGGCGCGCTGTTCGGGATGGCGATGACGGAGAAGCAGGGCGGCAGCGACGTCCGCGCCAACACGACCGTCGCCCGGCCGCTCGCCGAGGACGGGGAGTACGAGCTGACCGGGCACAAGTGGTTCTGTTCGGCGCCGATGTCGGACGGTTTCCTGGTGCTGGCGCAGGCGCCGGGCGGGCTGACGTGCTTCCTGGTGCCGCGGGTGCTGGAGGACGGCACGCGCAACCCGTTCCTCTTGCAGCGGCTGAAGGACAAGCTGGGCAATCGGTCGAACGCGTCGGCCGAGGTCGAGTTCGCCGGGACGTGGGCGCGGCGGGTCGGTGAGGAGGGGCGCGGGGTGGCGACCGTCATCGGGATGGTCGCGGCGACCCGGCTGGACTGTGTGCTGGGCTCGGCGGGGCTGATGCGGCAGGCGGTGGCGCAGGCGGTGCACCACTGCTCGTACCGGGAGGCGTTCGGGGCGCGGCTGGTGGACAAGCCGCTGATGCGCAATGTTCTGGCCGATCTGGCGGTGGAGTCGGAGGCGGCGACGGCGCTGGGGATGCGGCTGGCGGCGGCGTACGACGACGGGGGCGAGGAGGAGCGGGCGCTGCTGCGGCTGGCGGTGCCGGCGGCGAAGTACTGGGTGACGAAGCGGTGCACGCCGGTGGTGGTGGAGGCCGCGGAGTGCCTGGGCGGCAACGGCTATGTGGAGGAGTCGGGGCTGCCGCGGCTGGTGCGGGAGTCGCCGCTGAACTCGATCTGGGAGGGCGCGGGCAATGTGCAGGCGCTCGATGTGGTGCGGGCGTTGCGGCGGGAGCCGCGGGCGCTGGACGCGTACCTCGTGGAGATCGGGCGTACGCGGGGCGCGGACCACCGGCTGGACGCGGCGGCGAAGGGGCTGCTGACCGAACTCGGGGATCTGGAGGGCGTGGAGGGGCGGGCGCGGCGGCTGGCGGAGCGGCTGGCGCTGGTTCTTCAGGGGTCGCTGCTGGTGCGGTACGCGCCTGCGGAGGTCGCGGACGCGTTCTGCGGGGCGCGGCTGGGCGGGGACGGCGGGGCGGGGTTCGGGACGCTGCCGTCGACGCGGGCGCTGGCGGGTGTGGTGGAGCGGGCCCGGCCGGTGGAGTAGGGGGGCGCGGTGCGGTGAGGGGACCCTGGGGCGGGACACGAAGGCGCCGGGGGCCCCATCGGGAGCCGAGCGGCGAGGGCCGGGGCGCGAAGGGCCGGGAGGCGCGTGCGCCGGAGTGCGGGCGCGCGGCAGGTCGTGGAGCAGCGCGGGGGTGGTGCTGCGCCGACACGGCACCACCCCCGCCGCTACGGCCCCCGAAGGGGCCGGTTCACGCCGCTCGGGACGGCGTGCATCAAGTTTCAAGCAATTGTGGGGGCTCCCACCAGGGTTGCAGGGGGTTGCAACCGGTGGGCCCGTTGTGACCGGAGTGTGTCCCTCCGTCACCGTGGGGCGGCAAGATGGGGGCGCACACCGAATGCGTGGAAACAGGACCGGAAAACGTCGGCCGCAGGGCTTGACATCCGGGTGGTACGGCCCGTCTCGGGAGGACCCAGTGGCGAATCCGCCGATCAACGTGACGCACCTCGCCGCCGTCGACGCGGCTCGCGCCGCGCGGGTGCTCGCCAAGGTGCGCGACGCGGCGCTGGCCGGGCGGCGCACGCGCATCCCGCCGCGGCCGGTGATCGAGGAGTCCTGGGGGCGGATGCTGCGCAGCGGCGTCGACCCCGACCACGATTTCCGGGCGGGGCTGCTGCCGGAGGAGGAGCTGCGCCGCCGGCGGGAGGAGTCGCCGCTGCGGCATGTGCTGCCGGTGCTGCGGCAGGGGCTGCTGTCGGTGGCGGACGTCGCGCAGCACATCATGGTCGTCGCGGACGCCGACGGGCGGGTGCTGTGGCGGGAGGGTTCGCCGACGGTGCTGCGCAAGGCGGACGGGCTGGGTTTCGAGCCGGGCGCGGACTGGCGGGAGGACGTGGTCGGCACCAACGGGGTGGGCACACCGGCCGTGGTGCGGCGTCCCGTGCAGGTGTTCGCGGCGGAGCATTTCGTACGCTCGCATGCCTCGTGGACATGTGCGGGGGCGCCGATCACCGATCCGCGGGACGGGCGGATGCTGGGCGTGGTCGATGTGAGCGGCCCGCTGGAGACGATGCATCCGGCGACGCTGGCGTGGGTGGACTCGGTGGCGCGGCTCGCGGAGGCGCGGCTGCGGGAGATGCATGTGCAGTCCCTGGAGCGGCTGCGGGCGACGGCGGCGCCGCTGCTGGCGCGGGTGGGGGGCCGGGCGGTGGCGGTGGACCGGGACGGCTGGACGGCGGCGGTGTCGGGAATGCCGTACACGAGCCGGGTGGGGCTGCCGAAGTCGCTGGCGCCGGGCCGCCGGTGGCTGCCGTCGCTGGGGGTGTGCGCGGTGGAGCCGCTGGCCGAGGGGTGGCTGCTGCGGCCGGTGGACGCGCCGGGCGAGGTGCTGCCGGAGGGGGGCACGCGGATCGTGCTGGATGTGTCGCAGCCTCGGCGGTGGACGGTGACGGTGTCCGGCGGTGCGGGCTCGTGGACGCACGAACTGAGCCCGCGGCATGCGGAGTTGCTGTATCTGCTGGCGGTGCACCGGGTCGGGCTGAGCGCCGCCGAGCTGGCGGAGGGCATGTTCGGGGATCCGGCGCGGACGGTGACGGTGCGGGCGGAGATGTCCAGGGTGCGGCGGTATCTCGGGGAGTTCCTGGACCATCGGCCGTATCGTTTCCGCGAGGGCGCGGACGTGGAGGTGGTGCTTCCGGAGCAGCCGGGGGCGCTGCTGCCGCACTCCGCCGCGCCGGGTGTGGTGCGGCGGCGTAATTCCGTCGCTGTCCACTGACCCTGGGCGGACATTCTGCGCCGAACGGGCGCTTCGGGTGTATCTTCCGTATCTTTCCGGGGTCTTCGCTCCCCGCGGTGCCGCTCTGACATAGCATCGCGTGCTACGGGTCACCTCACCTGCTCCTGCAGCCAACCTACGGATCACCGGGCGCAGTTGGCTCGCCTCGGGAGGAACGATGAAGCATCGCGGGAGACATCGCCGGCGCAGACGGGGCAGGGCGCTGCGTGCCGTCCTGGCCGGGACCGCCTTCGCGTTGACGGCAGCCGCCACCATGATCAGCGCCTCCCAGGCCACGGAGACCGACGACCCGGGCCGCCCGGTGGCGCTGACCTCCGCCGAGGAGCTGCGGGAGCTGACGCTGGAGCGGGAGCCGGTGTTCGCGGCGGACGCGGACCGGCTGACCGCGGCGATGGGCCGGCCCGTGGGGGTCGGCGAGGTCCTCGCCGGCGCCGACCACACCCTGCGGGGCGCGCAGGAGTGCACGTCGGACGAGAAGCGGGCGCTGCCCGCGGCACCGGCGGCCACACGCGCGTACTGCTTCGACGCCGCCGACACCGCCTCCCTGCGGCCGGGTGCGGTCACCGCGCCGGGCGACTCCGCCGACGGGCGCTGGGACGGCGAGCGGGTGCTGCTGTCGGCCTGGTCGGGGCCGGAGCGCGACGGTGAGGCGGGGGCGGCGCGGCTGGCCGTCGTCGACGCCGACGACCCGGACCATCTCGCCTACACGTGGGCGCTGCTGACGGTGCCGGTCGACGGCGGCCGTGACTACCGGGCACTGTCCTCCGAGGTCACGGGCATGGTCTGGTACGGGCGGACACTGCTGGTGACCGCCGACGGCACGGACGGGCGGGCGCTGTACGTGTACGACGTGGGCCGCGTCCAGCGTGCCGACGTGGACGGCGCGGCCGTGGGCCGGGTGCCGGGCGGCTGGTCGGCGGCGGGCGCCCGGTTCGTGCTGCCGGCGGTGGGCGCGTACCGGATGCCGGGTGACGTGCGGCTCGGCAGCATCTCCCTGGACCGCAGCACGGCCCCCGACGCCCTGGTGGCGAGCGAGTCGGTACCCGTCGGCAGCGACCGGCCGACCCGGCTGTGGCGCTGGCCGGTCGCACTGGACGCCGCCGGACGAGGGCTGCCGGTGCTGGACGCGCACGGCCGGGCGCTGCCCGAGGCGGCGTACGAGACGAAGGTCACCGGGGTGCGCGGGGTGCTGGCGAACGGCCCGGACTGGTATGTGGCCCGGGCGACGGGCGAGGCGGACGGGCGCGGCATGCTGGGCCGGCTGGGCACCGAGGGCGCGGCGGCGGCGCAGTGCGGGCCGGACGGCACGCACCAGTGCTGGAGCGCGCCGGCGGGGCCGCTGTCCGTGGCCGACGGCACGGGCGCGGTGTGGTCGCAGGCGGGGCGGATGCTGTTCTCGCTGGGGCTGGGCACGATCGACAGGTCGCTGGCCTGAATGGTTCCCTTGCGGGTATGGCAAGCATCCCCGTGACCACCTGGTCCCTCGAACAGACGTCCCCGTCCGACCTGCTTCCGGCCGCCGCGCCGGAGGGCGATGTGCGGATCGTGCGCGCCGAGGTGCCCTCACCCGAGTTCAGCCGTTTCCTGTACGCGTCCGTGGGCGGGGACATCCGTTGGACCGACCGGCTCGGCTGGTCGTACGCCCGCTGGCAGGAGTATCTCGACCGGCCCGGTGTGGAGACGTGGGTGGCGTACGAGCGGGGGACGCCCGCGGGGTACGTGGAGCTGGAGGCGCAGGACGACGGTGTCGTGGAGATCGTGTACTTCGGTCTGATCCCGGCGTTCCGGGGCCGGCGGATCGGCGGTCATCTGCTGTCGTACGGCACCGCGCGGGCGTGGGATCTCGCGGAGCGCTGGCCGGGGCTGGCCGAGACGAAGCGGGTGTGGCTGCACACGTGCAGCAAGGACGGCGAGTTCGCGATGGACAACTACCAGCGGCGCGGTTTCAGGCTCTTCGACACGAAGGTGGAGGAGGAGCGGGACGTGCCGACGCCGGGGCCGTGGCCGGGGGCGTTCCCCGCCTGACCGCGCCCGGACCCTCCCGGACCCTTCCTGACCGTCCAGGACCGTTCCGGGCCCTCCAGGACTGTCCCGGACCGTTGCGGAACCTGCGGGCCCCCACCGGGACCCTTGGCCCGCCCGGAGCCCCCCGAGCACTACCGGGGCTCCGGTCCGTCCCTCCGCCTCATACCGTGGCTGACCTGCGTCGACAAGAGCCTGTGCGGAGGTTGTGACGGACGACACCCTTGTCTCACGTTCCGGGACAAGGGTGTCCGCATCTTGGACGAAGGTGGACTGTGTCCAGATCGCCATGACACGCTTCCGCCATGTCTGGAACTGGAATCGCCTTGGTGAGTCGGCGGCACGTCGACCTCGGCCGCATGTCCAGCGCCATCTGTCCGATGCGCTGACCGCCCGCAGCATCCCCGGTTCCCTCCTTCTCTGGCTGCCTTGCGCAACGACGCGCACGCATGCCCGTATGCGCTGAAAAGCGCAGCTCAGAGCCCCTGCCCGTCACCCGACCGCCGCTCCTGGCGCCGGCGTCGCGCGCGCCGACGCCGGCCGTCGCTGTCCGAAGGACGTATCCACCATGGCCGCCACCCCGCAGAACCCTGCCGCCTCCGCGCCCCGCCGCAAGGTGAGCCGTCACCGCGGCGAGGGTCAGTGGGCCGCCGGGCACTTCACCCCGCTCAACGGCAACGAGCAGGTCAAGAAGGACGACGACGGTCTCAATGTGCGGACACGCATTGAGACGATCTACTCCAAGCGCGGTTTCGACTCCATCGACCCCAGCGACCTGCGCGGCCGGATGCGCTGGTGGGGCCTGTACACCCAGCGCAAGCCCGGCATCGACGGCGGCAAGACCGCGGTCCTGGAGCCGGAGGAGCTGGACGACAAGTACTTCATGCTGCGGGTCCGCATCGACGGCGGCGCGCTGACCACCCGGCAGCTTCGGGTCATCGGCGAGATCTCGCAGGAGTTCGCGCGCGGCACCGCCGACATCACCGACCGGCAGAACGTGCAGTACCACTGGATCCGGATCGAGGACGTGCCCGAGATCTGGGACCGGCTGGAGTCCGTGGGCCTGTCCACCGTCACCGCGTGCGGCGACACCCCGCGCGTGATGATCGGCTCTCCCGTCGCCGGCATCGCCGAGGACGAGATCATCGACGCCACCCCGGCGCTGGAGGAGATGAAGCGCCGCGTCCTCAACAACAAGGCGTACTCCAACCTCCCCCGCAAGTTCAAGACGGCCATCTCCGGCTCGCCGCTGCTCGACGTGGTGCACGAGATCAACGACGTCGCCTTCGTCGGTGTCCGCCACCCCGAGCACGGCCCCGGCTTCGACCTGTGGGTCGGCGGCGGCCTGTCCACCAACCCCAAGCTGGGCGTACGGCTCGGCGTCTGGGTACCGATCGACGAGGTGCCCGACGTCTACGAGGGCGTCATCTCCATCTTCCGCGACTACGGCTACCGCCGGCTGCGCAACCGCGCCCGGCTGAAGTTCCTCGTCGCCGACTGGGGTGCGGAGAAGTTCCGCCAGGTGCTGGAGGACGAATACCTCGACGGGCGCAAGCTCATCGACGGGCCCGCCCCCGAGCAGCCCGTGCAGCAGTGGCGCGACCACATCGGCGTCCACCGCCAGAAGGACGGCCGCTTCTACGTCGGCTTCGCGCCGCGCGTCGGCCGGGTCGACGGCGCCACCCTCACGAAGATCGCCGACCTCGCGGAGGCGCACGGCTCGGGCCGGGTCCGCACCACCGTCGAGCAGAAGATGATCGTCCTGGACGTGGAGCAGGACCGGGTCGACTCCCTCGTCGAGGGCCTGGAGGCACTGGACCTCACCGCCCGGCCGTCCAGCTTCCGGCGCGGCACCATGGCCTGCACCGGCATCGAGTTCTGCAAGCTCGCCATCGTCGAGACCAAGCAGCGCGGCTCCAACCTGATCGACGAGCTGGAGCGCCGCCTGCCCGACTTCGACGAGCCGCTCACCATCAACCTCAACGGCTGCCCGAACGCCTGCGCCCGTATCCAGGTCGCGGACATCGGTCTCAAGGGCCAGCTCGTCCTGAACGACAAGGGCGAGCAGGTCGAGGGCTACCAGGTGCACCTCGGCGGCGCGCTGGGCCTGGAGCCCGGCTTCGGCCGCAAGGTGCGCGGCCTGAAGGTCACCGCGGACGAACTGCCCGACTACATCGAGCGGGTCCTCAAGCGGTTCCAGGCCGAACGCCACGACGGCGAACGGTTCGCCGCCTGGGCGGCCCGCGCCTCCGAGGAGGCCCTGAAGTGAGCGAGCGAGCAGCGCCCTTCTACTGCCCCTACTGCGGCGACGAGGACCTCAGGCCCAGCGAGGAAGGTCACGGCGCCTGGGAATGCGCGGCCTGCAACCGCGCCTTCCGGCTGAAGTTCCTCGGGCTGCTCGCCCGGGGCGTTCAGCGAGCCGACGACGGAGGGGATGCGGCATGACCACGGCTCAGAGCGAACGTACGGCGGACGAGTTGAAGGCACTCGCCGAGCAGGCGGGACGCGACCTGGAGGACGCCTCCGCGCTGGAGATCCTCCAGTGGGCGGCCGACACCTTCGGCAAGGGCTTCTGCGTGACCTCCTCCATGGAGGACGCGGTCGTCGCCCATCTGGCGTCCCGCGTGATGAAGGGCGTGGACGTCGTCTTCCTCGACACCGGCTACCACTTCGAGGAGACCATCGGCACCCGGGACGCGGTCGAGGCCGTGATGGACGTCAACGTCATCACACTCACCCCGCGCCAGACGGTCGCCGAGCAGGACGCCCAGTACGGGCCGAAGCTGCACGACCGCGACCCCGACCTGTGCTGCAAGCTGCGCAAGGTGCAGCCGCTGGAGGAAGGCCTCAAGGGCTACCAGGCGTGGGCGACCGGACTGCGCCGCGACGAGTCCCCGACCCGGGCGAACACCCCGGTCGTCGGCTGGGACACCAAGCGGCAGAAGGTCAAGGTCTCCCCCATCGCCCGCTGGACCCAGGACGACGTGGACGCCTACGTCTCCGAGCACGGCGTGCTGACCAACCCGCTGCTGACGGACGGCTACGCCTCCATCGGCTGCGCCCCCTGCACCCGGCGGGTGCTGGAGGGCGAGGACGCCCGCGCCGGCCGCTGGGCGGGCCGCGCCAAGACCGAGTGCGGGCTGCACGGATGAGCGCGCACACCGCCGGCACCGAGGCCGCCCACACCGCACCCACAGCTGCCGGTGCCACTGCTGAAACCGAAGCGACCGCCGAGATCCAGGAGAACGACGTGACGAGCGGAGCCACCGTCTGGCTCACCGGTCTGCCGAGCGCCGGCAAGACCACCATCGCCCATGAGCTGGCCGGGCGGCTGCGCGCCGAGGGCCGCCGGGTGGAGGTGCTCGACGGCGACGAGATCCGCGAGTTCCTCTCCGCGGGCCTCGGCTTCTCCCGCGAGGACCGGCACACCAACGTGCAGCGCATCGGCTTCGTCGCCGAACTGCTCGCCCGTAACGGCGTGCTCGCGCTCGTCCCGGTCATCGCGCCGTACGCCGACAGCCGCGACGCCGTCCGCAAGCGGCACGAGGCCAACAGGACGCCGTACGTGGAGATCCATGTGGCCACGCCGGTCGAGGTGTGCTCCGTCCGCGATGTGAAGGGCCTGTACGCCAAGCAGGCCGCCGGCGAGCTGACCGGACTGACCGGCGTCGACGACCCGTACGAGGAGCCCGAGACGCCCGACCTGCGGATCGAGTCGCAGAACCAGACCGTGCAGGAGTCCGCGGCAAGCGTGTACGCCCTGTTGACCGAGAAGGGACTGGCATGACGACCGTCGCCACCACCGCCAAGGAGGGCACGGGCACCCCGTACGCCCTCTCCCACCTCGACGCACTCGAGTCCGAGGCCGTGCACATCTTCCGCGAGGTCGCGGGCGAGTTCGAGAACCCGGTGATCCTGTTCTCCGGCGGCAAGGACTCCATCGTCATGCTGCACCTGGCGCTGAAGGCGTTCCGCCCGGCGCCGGTGCCGTTCGCGCTGCTGCACGTGGACACCGGGCACAACTTCCCCGAGGTCCTCGACTACCGCGACCGCACCGTCGCCCGCCACGGCCTGCGCCTGCACGTGGCCTCGGTGCAGGACTACATCGACCGCGGCGTCCTCAAGGAGCGCCCCGACGGCACCCGCAACCCGCTCCAGACGCTGCCGCTGACGGAGAAGATCCAGTCGGAGAAGTTCGACGCGGTCTTCGGCGGCGGCCGGCGCGACGAGGAGAAGGCCCGCGCCAAGGAACGCGTGTTCAGCCTCCGCGACGAGTTCTCCCAGTGGGACCCGCGCCGCCAGCGGCCCGAGCTGTGGAACCTGTACAACGGCCGGCACGCCCCCGGCGAGCACGTCCGTGTCTTCCCGCTGTCCAACTGGACCGAGCTGGACG
>NZ_JALLGL010000198.1 GCF_023072675.1 Streptomyces sp. XM83C | reverse complement strand
GTCCGAGGGGGCGTCACCGGAGGGGTACGACAAGCGCGGGGAGCGCGGCGGGCACGGCCACGCCGGTCACGACAGGCTCGCCGGGTCCGCCGGGTCCGCCGACCCCGACGAGCGCGCCCGGCACGCCCTGCACATGGCCGCGGCCGACGACATCCTCCAGGGCCTCCCCGACGGTCTCGACTCCCCCGTGGACGCCCAGGCCCGCAACCTCTCCGGCGGCCAGCGGCAGCGCGTCCGTCTGGCGCGGGCCCTGCTCGCCGATCCGGAGGTGCTGCTGGCGGTGGAGCCGACGTCGGCGCTGGACGCGCACACGGAGGCGCTGGTGGCCGACCGTCTGCGGCGGGCGCGCGAGGGCCGTACGACCGTCGTCGCCACGTCGTCGCCGCTGGTTCTGGACCGGGCGGACACCGTGCTGTGGCTGGTCGACGGGAAGGTGTCGGCGACCGGCACCCATCGGCGGCTGCTGGCGGAGGAGCCCGGGTACCGGGCGCTGGTGGCCCGGGACAACGACACCGAGGAGGCCGTGCGATGAGCCGGGGTCAGTTGCCGGTCGCGGGGCGGGCGGAGGTGCGGCGGGCCTCGCTGCGGCTGGTGCGGGCGGACGGCCGGGCCTTCGCGGCCGTGGTCGCGCTGAACGCGGCGGCGTCGGCGGCGGGACTGGCGGGGCCGTGGCTGCTGGGCCGGATCATCGACCGGGTGCGCGCCGGGGCGGGCGTCGAGGCGGTGGACCGGGCGGCGCTGGTCATCCTGGGCTGCGCGGTGGCGCAGTTGCTGCTGACGCGCTGGGCGCGGTACGCGGGGTACCGGTTCGGGGAGCGGACGCTGGCGCGGGTGCGGGAGCAGTTCGTGGACCGGACGCTGGCGCTGCCCGCGTCGGTGGTGGAGCGGGCCGGGACGGGCGATCTGACGGCGCGTGGCACGGCGGACGTGGCGACGGTCGGCACGACGCTGCGGGACGCCGGTCCGGAACTGCTGATCAACCTGTTGCAGGCGGCGTTCCTGCTCGGCGCGGTGTTCGCGATCGATCCGCTGCTCGGTGTGGTGGGGGTGCTGGCCCTCGCCCCGGTGCATGTGGTGCTGCGCTGGTATCTGCGGCGGGCCCGGGACGGCTATCTGGCGGAGGGTGCCGCGAACTCGCGGGTCGCGGAGATCGTCGGGGCGACGGCGGCCGGTGCGCGGACGGTGGAGGCGTTCGGGTTGCAGCGGCGGCGGTCGGCCGTGGCCCGTGAGGCGCTGGAGGAGTCGCGGCGCCGCCGGTTCTACACGCTGTATCTGCGGTCGGTGTTCTTCCCGGTGGTGGAGGTGTCGTATCTGCTGCCGGTTGCGGGCGTGCTGGTGCTCGGCGGGGTGCTGCACGAGCGGGGCGCGGTGAGCCTCGGGGCGGTGGTGGCCGCCGCGCTGTATCTGCGGCAGTTCGAGGGGCCGTTGGACGAGATCCTGGTGCGGATGGAGCAACTCCAGAGCAGCGGCGCCTCCTTCGCCCGCGTGGAAGGGCTCGCCGAGGTGCCGGAGCAGGCGGCGTCCACGGGGCGGGGGCAGGGCGTCTCCGGCGGCCTCCTGGTCCCCGCCGACGACCGTATCGACGTGACGGGTGTCCGGTACGCCTACGACCGCGGCGGCGAGGTGCTGCGGGGCGTGGATCTGAGCGTGCGGCCGGGTGAGCGGTTGGCGGTGGTGGGCCCGTCGGGGGCGGGCAAGACGACGCTGAGCCGTCTGCTCGCGGGGATCGACGCGCCGACGAGGGGGTCGGTGACGGTGGGCGGTGTGCCGGTGTCGGCGCTGGAGCCGGAGCGGCTGCGCCGCCAGGTGGTGCTGGTCACCCAGGAGCACCATGTGTTCCTCGGCACGGTCCGCGACAATCTGCGGATCGCCGAACCGTCCGCGTCCGACGAGGAGTTGTGGGACGCGCTGGCGGCCGTGGGCGCGGACGGCTGGGTGCGTGAGCTGCCGGGCGGGCTGGACACGGAGCTGGGCGACGGCGGGCACCGCACGGACGGGCAGCAGGCGCAGCAGCTGGCGCTGGCCCGGGTGGTGCTCGCCGACCCGCACACGCTGATCCTCGACGAGGCGACGGCACTGCTGGACCCGGCGACGGCCCGGCACACCGAGCGGGCGCTGGCGGCGGTGCTGCGGGGCCGTACGGTCATCGCGATCGCGCACCGGCTGCACACCGCGCACGACGCGGACCGCGTCGCGGTGATGGAGGGCGGCCAGCTCACCGAACTGGGCACGCACGACGCGCTGGTGACGGCGGGCGGGGCGTACGCGCGGCTGTGGCGGACCTGGCACGGCGGGAGCGCTCCCAGCGACGACCGGTAAAGCGTTCGCATACCGAACTCGAACATCCGGACAACGAACCATTTCCAGCCAACTTTCTGACGCGCTCCTGACAGAACCGGGAGACTCCTGCCACTCTTCCCACGGCCGGTTCACAGCAACCCCACAGCACTTGATCACCGCTGTGCGACTCGGTCCCGCACTGCCGCACGTGGTTCCGCGTACCACCTGCACCACCTTGTTCTGCCCGGACGGCGCATCCTCCCGTCCGGATCTCCCCTGGCCGCGCGACCCGCGGCCACGCAGAAGGAGTCAGTGTTGAGAAGCAGTTCCTCGCGCAGACGCACCCCCCACACCCTGCACCGCCGGACGGCAGGCGCCGCCCTGGTCGGTGTCGCCGCGCTTCTGACCGCGGCGATCCAGTCGGGCGCGGCCACCGCCGCCCCGCAGCAGGCGTCGCCCACCGGTGCCGCGTCCGTCCAGCTCTCCCCGTCGCAGCGCGCCGAGCTGCTGCGCGACGCCTCCGCCGACACGGCCGCCACGGCCGCCGCGCTCGGCCTGGGCTCCCAGGAGAAGCTGGTCGTACGGGACGTCGTGAAGGACGCCGACGGCACGCTGCACACCCGCTACGAGCGCACCTTCGCCGGTCTGCCCGTGCTGGGCGGCGACCTGATCGTGGACACCGACAAGTCGGGCGCGACCAAGCGGGTCATCAAGGCGACCGACGCGGCGCTGAAGGTCTCCGACCTCACGCCGGACGTCAGCCAGGCGGCGGCGCAGAAGCAGGCGGTGGCCCGGGCGAAGGACCTCGGCGGCACCAAGTCCGCGGCGGACTCCTCGCGGAAGGTGATCTGGGCGGCGAGCGGCAAGCCCGTCCTGGCGTACGAGACGGTCGTCGGCGGCCTCCAGGACGACGGCACCCCGAGCGAGCTGCACGTCATCACGGACGCGACCACGGGCGCCAAGCTGTTCGAGTACCAGGGCGTGCACACCGGCACCGGCAACACCATGTACAGCGGCACGGTGCCCCTGACGACGACCCAGTCCGGCTCGACGTACACCCTCAACGACGGGGCGCGCGGCAACCACAAGACGTACAACCTCAACCGCGGCACCTCCGGCACCGGCACCCTGTACTCGCAGACCAGCGACACCTGGGGCAACGGCTCGGCGTCCAACTCCGCCACCGCGGCGGCGGACGCGCACTACGGCGCGGCGGTCACCTGGGACTTCTACAAGAACACCTTCAACCGCACCGGCATCCGCAACGACGGGGTGGGCGCGTACTCGCGCGTCCACTACGGCAACAACTACATCAACGCTTTCTGGTCGGACAGCTGCTTCTGCATGACGTACGGCGACGGCGCGAGCAACCTGCACCCGCTGACCTCGCTGGACGTCGCCGGCCACGAGATGAGCCACGGCGTCACCTCGAACACCGCCAACCTGATCTACTCGGGCGAGTCCGGCGGCCTGAACGAGGCGACCTCCGACATATTCGGCACCGGCGTGGAGTTCTACGCCAACAACTCCTCCGACGTCGGTGACTACCTCATCGGCGAGGAGATCGACATCAACGGGGACGGTTCCCCGCTGCGCTACATGGACAAGCCCAGCAAGGACGGGGCGTCCAAGGACAACTGGTACTCGGGCATCGGCTCGGTCGACGTCCACTACTCGTCGGGCCCCGCGAACCACTTCTTCTACCTCCTGTCGGAGGGCAGCGGCGCCAAGGTCATCAACGGCGTGAGCTACAACTCGCCCACCGCGGACGGTCTTCCGGTCACCGGCATCGGCCGGGCCAAGGCGCTTCAGATCTGGTACCGGGCGCTGACCACGAAGTTCACCTCGACCACCAACTACGCGGGCGCCCGCACCGGCACCCTCGCGGCGGCCGGTGAGCTGTACGGCACGTCGTCCGCCGAGTACAAGGCGGTGCAGGACGCCTGGGCCGCGGTCGCGGTCGGCTCCCGCTCGGGCGGCGGCGACGGCGGCGGCACGGTCTTCGAGAACAACACCCGGGTGTCGATCCCGGACTACGGCTCCGCCGTGACGTCCTCGATCACGGTCTCCGGCCGGACCGGCAACGCCCCCTCCAACCTCCGTGTCTCGGTCGACATCGTCCACACCTACCGCGGTGACCTGGTGATCGACCTGATCGCCCCGGACGGCTCGGCGTACCGCCTGAAGAACTCCAGCGGTTCGGACTCGGCGGACAACGTCCAGGAGACCTACACGGTCAACGCCTCGTCGGAGACGGCGAACGGCACCTGGAAGCTCCAGGTGCGGGACGTCTACCGCTACGACACGGGCTACATCAATGGCTGGAAGCTGACCTTCCCGTAAGCCGCGGGCCCCTCGGTCAGGGCGCCGCCCCGGTGATTCGAATCCCCGGGGCGGCGCCCGTTTTTACATTCCCGAAACGATTGTCGGACAGCCGAATTCCGGCCAACATCACGACACCCTCCTGACATGTACGCGTCCTGTCTGCCACGCTTCCCTCACCCGCCGCACAACCTCACCAGCACTCCGGCCGGCACCCCACTCCGGACCGGACTCCCCCACAAAGGAGCTTGTGTGACTCCCCTCTACGCGCGTCGCAAGCGCACCGCTCTGGCCGTCGCCACCGCCGTCGCGGCCGGAGCCCTCCTCAGCACCGGTCTGACCACCGGTTCCGCGGTCGCGCAGACGCCGGCGCCGGAGCTGTCCGCCGCACCCGTCCTGCTCTCCGACACCGCCCGCGCCTCCCTCATCCAGGAGAAGCAGTCGGAGGCCACCACGACGGCCCGCGCGATAGGCCTCGGCGCACAGGAGCAGCTCGTCGTCCGGGACGTCGTCAAGGACGCCGACGGCACCGTCCACACCCGCTACGAGCGCACCTACGCCGGCCTGCCGGTCCTCGGCGGCGACCTCGTCGTCCACCAGACGGCCTCCGGCGAGACCGAGGGCGTGACCAAGGCCGTCCAGGCGTCCATCAAGCCGGCGACGCTGACCCCGAAGGTGGCCGCCGCCAAGGCGGAGACGCAGGCCCTGTCCGCGGCGAAGGCCGCCGGCTCCGCCGACACCGAGGCCGCCCGGGCGCCCCGCAAGGTGATCTGGGCGGCGACCGGCAAGCCCGTCCTCGCGTACGAGACGGTCGTCGGCGGCCTCCAGGACGACGGCACCCCCAACGAGCTGCACGTCATCACCGACGCCGCCACCGGCGCCAAGCTCTACGAGTACCAGGGCGTCCAGACCGGCACCGGCAAGAGCCTCTACTCCGGCACCGTCACCCTCGGCACCTACAAGTCCGGTTCCACGTACCAGCTGTACGACACGGGCCGCGGCGGCCACAAGACGTACAACCTGGCCCGCGGCACCTCCGGCACCGGCACCCTGTTCACCGACGCCGACGACGTCTGGGGCACCGGCACCGCCTCCAGCTCCTCCAGCGACCAGACAGCGGCGGTCGACGCGGCCTACGGCGCGGCGGTCACCTGGGACTTCTACAAGAACACGTTCGGCCGCAACGGCATCAAGAACGACGGCAAGGCCGCCTACTCCCGCGTCCACTACGGCAGCAACTACGTCAACGCCTTCTGGCAGGACAGCTGCTTCTGCATGACGTACGGCGACGGCTCCGGCAACACCCACCCCCTGACCTCGCTGGACGTCGCCGGCCACGAGATGAGCCACGGCGTCACCGCCAGCACCGCCCGCCTGAACTACTCGGGCGAGTCCGGCGGCCTCAACGAGGCCACCTCCGACATCTTCGGCACCGGCGTGGAGTTCTACGCCAACAACTCCTCCGACGCCGGCGACTACCTCATCGGCGAGAAGCTCAACATCAACGGCAACGGCACCCCGCTGCGCTACATGGACAAGCCCAGCAAGGACGGCGCCTCCGCCGACTACTGGTCCTCCTCGCTCGGCCGCAAGGACGTCCACTACTCCTCCGGTGTCGCCAACCACTTCTTCTACCTGCTGGCCGAGGGCAGCGGCAGCAAGACCATCAACGGCGTCACCTACAACAGCCCCACCTACAACGGCTCCACGGTCACCGGCATCGGCCGGGCCAAGGCACTTCAGATCTGGTACAAGGCGCTCACGACGTACTTCACGTCGACCACCAACTACAAGGCGGCCCGCACCGGCACCCTGAACGCGGCGGCAGCCCTGTACGGCTCCGGCAGCACCGAGTACAAGGCGGTGGCGGCGGCCTGGACCGCGGTCAACGTCAGCTGACCCCGGCACGGTGACGGCCCCCGGGGAGACTCCCCTCCCGGGGGCCGTACGCTTGGGCCCCATGTCTTCCGAGGACTTCACGTACGACGCTGTCGGCGCGACACGTGAGGACGTCACCGCCTGCCCGCCCGGCTTCCGCCCGCTGCACGTCCGCACCCGCCTGGGCGAGGGCGAGCCGGTCTTCCGCCGGGCCGCGGAGGCCGTCCTCACCTGGGAGATGCACCGCGCCCTCGGCGTCGGCATCGACGCGTCCGCGCCCCGCGCCGCGCAGGGCGTGGACGTCACGGTCACCCTCGCCGGCATGATCAAGGCGCCCTGCCGCGTCGTGTGGGCCGTCGAGGAGCACCGCCGCGCCGGCTGGGCGTACGGCACCCTCGCCGGGCACCCCGAGTGCGGCGAGGAGGCCTTCCTCGTCGAACGCACCGGCGACGGCACGGTGTGGCTGACGGTCGCCGCGTTCAGCCGGCCCGCCAAGTGGTACGCGAAGGCGGGCGGCCCCGCCACCCGCGGCCTGCAGAGCGCCTACGCCCGCCGCTGCGGCACGGTCCTGCGCAAGCTCTGCGCGCCCGAGGACGTCTGACCGCCGTCACGCGGGCCGCAGCCACACCGTGGCGAGCGGCGGCAGCGTGACGCGGATGCTCGCCGGCAGCCCGTGCCAGGGCTGCGGTTCCGGCTTGACCGGGTCGGGGCGGACGACGCCGCTGCCGCCGTACCGGGCGGCGTCCGTGTTCAGCACCTCGTGCCAGGCGGGCACGTCCTCGGGCACACCCAGCCGGTAGTCGTGCCGTACGACGGGCGCGAAGTGGCAGACCGCGAGCAGCGGGCTGCCGTCGGCGTCGTACCGCAGGAACGCGAGGACGTTGTCGTCGGCCGCGTCGCCCACCACCCAGCGGAAACCGTCGGGGTGCACGTCCCGCTGCCACAGCGCGGGCGTCGCCCGGTACACCGTGTTCAGGTCCCGCACCAGGTCGAGCACACCGCGATGGTCGGCCTCGGCGCCGTAGTGCGGGTCGAGCAGCCACCAGTCGGGGCCGCGTTCCTCCGACCACTCGGCGCCCTGCGCGAACTCCTGCCCCATGAACAGCAGTTGCTTGCCGGGGTGCGCCCACATGAACCCCAGATACGCCCGGTGGTTCGCGCGCCGCTGCCACCAGTCGCCGGGCATCTTCGACACCAGGGACCGTTTGCCGTGCACGACCTCGTCGTGGCTGATCGGCAGAAGGTAGTTCTCGCTGTACGCGTACACCATCGAGAACGTCATCTCGTGATGGTGGTACTTGCGGTGCACCGGGTCGTGGCCCATGTACTGAAGCGAGTCGTGCATCCAGCCCATGTTCCACTTCAGGCCGAAGCCGAGCCCGCCGAAGCCGCTGGGGCCCCGGTGGTGGGTGGCGCGGGTGACACCGTCCCAGGCGGTGGACTCCTCCGCGATCGTCACCACGCCCGGCACCCGCCGGTACACGGTCGCGTTCATCTCCTGAAGGAACGCCACCGCGTCCAGGTTCTCCCGGCCGCCGTGCGCGTTCGGCGTCCACTGGCCGGGCTCGCGCGAGTAGTCGAGGTAGAGCATGGAGGCGACGGCGTCCACCCGCAGCCCGTCGATGTGGAACTCCTCCAGCCAGTACACGGCGTTGGCGACGAGGAAGTTGCGCACCTCGTTGCGGCCGAAGTCGAACTCCAGCGTGCCCCAGTCGGGGTGCGCCGCCCGCAACGGATCGGCGTGCTCGTACAGCGGACGCCCGTCGAACTCGGCCAGCGCCCAGTCGTCGCGCGGGAAGTGCGCCGGCACCCAGTCCATGATCACGCCGATGCCCGCCCGGTGCAGCCGGTCGACGAGATACCGGAAGTCGTCCGGGGAGCCCAGACGGGCCGTCGGCGCGTAGAAGCCGGTGACCTGGTAGCCCCAGGAGCCGCCGAAGGGATGCTCGGCGACCGGCATCAGCTCCACATGCGTGAAACCCAGGTCCTTCACATACGCGGGCAACTGATCCGCGAGCTGACGGTACGTCGATCCGGGCCGCCAGGACGGAAGATGAACTTCGTACACGCTGAACGGCGCCTCGTGCGCGGGACGTTCGGAGCGCCGGGCCAGCCATTCGGCGTCGCCCCACTCGTGGTGCGAGGACGTGACGACCGACGCCGTCTCCGGCGGGACCTGGGTGCGGCGGGCCAGCGGGTCGGCGCGCAGGGTCTTCGAGCCGTCCGGGCGGGTGATCTCGAACTTGTACAGCTCGCCCTCGCCGACACCCGGCGCGAACAGCTCCCACACCCCCGACGAGCCCAGCGACCGCATCGGCCAGCCGGTGCCGTCCCAGAGGTTGAACGACCCCGCCACCCGCACGCCCAGCGCGTTCGGCGCCCACACGGAGAAACGGGTGCCGGTGACGCCCTGGTGGGTCATCGGGTGCGCGCCGAGCACCTGCCACAGCTGCTCGTGCCGGCCCTCGCCGATCAGATGCAGGTCCAGTTCGCCCAGCGTCGGCAGGAAACGGTAGGCGTCCTCGGTCTCCAGCACCGTGCCCTCGTACGCGACGAGCAGGCGGTACTCGGGGACCTCGGGCAGGGGCAGCAGCCCGGAGAAGAACCCGTTGCCGTCGTGGTGCAGATCGGCCCGCAGCTCCCCCGCGAGCACGCTGACGCCGAGCGCGTACGGGCGCAGCGCGCGAAAGACGATGCCGCCGTCCACGGGGTGGGCGCCGAGGAGGGAGTGCGGGGAGTGGTGCGCGCCGGCCAGCAGCCGCTCACGGTCGCCGGGGTCGAGGGCGGGGGCGGGGGCGACGGACACGGGCGCCCTTTTCGTGGGTGCCTTGTTCGTGGGTGCCTTCTTCGCGGGCGTCTGCTTCGCGGGCGTCTGCTTCGCGGGCGTCTGCTTCGCGGGCGTCTTCGTGGGTGTCTTCTTCCTGGCCGGTGTGTCGGCCGCCGTCCTCTCCTTCGCCGTTTTGCCCGTCGCCGTCCTCTCGGCCGTCGCCGTCCTATTCGCCGCCGTCTTCTTCGCCGGCGTCTTCTTCCCTGCCGTCTTCTTCGGGTCCGTCACGGGCGGAGCCTCCTCGGCGCAGGTCTGGTCGGGTCGGGTGAGGTCAGGAACGGTCAGGTCGGGTCGGATGCGGCGTACCGCTCGATCGCCGCCATCGGCACCGGCAGCCAGTCGGGGCGGTGGCGTGCCTCGTACAGCACCTCGTAGATCGCCTTGTCGGTCTCGAAGGCCCGCAGCAGCACCGGCTCGGTCCGCGGGTCGATGCCGCCGACCTCGCCGTACCCGGTGCAGTAGGCGGCCCGGCAGCGCCGCGCCCACGCCGGGTCGGGCGGGTCGAGCGAGCAGGCGGCGTAGTCGAAGGAGCGGAGCATCCCGGCGACGTCCCGGATCACGGGCTGCGGCATGCGCCGCTCGGCCAGCGGGCGGGCCGGCTCGCCCTCGAAGTCGATCAGCGACCAGCGTCCGTCGGGCGAGCGCAGGCACTGCCCGAGGTGCAGATCGCCGTGGACGCGCTGGGCGGTGAGCGTGCGGCCCTCGCGGACCAGTTCGGCGACGGCGGCGTACGCGGTGCGCAGGCCCGCCGCGTACGGCCGCAGCGCGGGCACCGCCTGCACGGCGGCCTCCAGCCGCTCGGTCATGCCGTCGACCAGGGGTTCGAGGTGGGTGCGGCCCAGGGTGACGGTGGGCAGGGCGCGGGCGAGCGCGGTGTGCACCTCGGCGGTGGCACGGCCCAGCTCGTGGGCGTCGGCGGTGAAGTCCTCGCCCTTGGCGAGTTCCCGCAGGGCCAGTTCCCAGCCGTCGGTGGCGCCCTGCACGAAGGGTTGCAGCACCCCGAGGACGTACGTCTCGTCGTGCACGTCGGCCTGGATCCAGGCGGTCGGTGGGAGCACGCGGGGGCAGTCCTCGCGGGCGAGGGCGAGCGGCAGCTCCAGATCGGGGTTGACGCCGGGCACGACCCGGCGCAGCAGTTTCAGGATGTACGTGTCGCCGTAGACGATCGAGGAGTTCGACTGTTCGGCGGTCATGAGGCGGGGCACGAGACCCGGCCGTATGTCCCGCTCGGGGTCCCGGTCGAAGCGGAGCCCGCCGATGCGGGCCCCGGAGCGCAGGGCCTCCAGGAGCACCTCGGCGGGCCGGGTGTCGTACAGGGCGTCGTACACGGTGTGCCCGGCGAGCGGGCCGCCGGTGACATGGCCGATGAGCGCGGGCGCCAGCCGGGGCGGCAGCGCCTCGCGCACCCCTATGAGGAGCTGGTAGCAGTCGGCGGGGTGGGGGGTCGCGCCGACGACGGGCACGCTGGGCTGATGGGCGCGCACCAGCAGGTGGTACAGGCCGAGCCGGCCGGACGGCGGCAGCAGCTCGACGGCCGCGACCTGGGTGAATCCGGTGACGGGCCGGCCCTTGCCGGCGAACCAGCGCTGCCGTGGCAGCCACTCCCGCAGCAGTGGGTCCAGTGACGCGAGGAGGCTGGGGCTGACCGTGCCCGAGACTGTGACCGTTTCCGCCATGGGCGTCACGTCCTTTCCCCGGTGGGAGGGCCGTCGGGGTGTGCCTGTTGCGTGCCCCGGGCGGGGCGGGGGAAACGCTTCCCCCGCCCGCGCGGCCGGGGAGGGTCAGGGGGCTTCCTTGCGGAGCCGGAACCAGTAGAAGCCGTGGCCCGCCAGGGTGAGCAGGTACGGCAGCTCTCCGATGGCGGGGAAGCGCACCCCGCCGAACAGCTCGACCGGGTGGCGGCCGGTGAACGCCCGCAGGTCCAGCTCGGTGGGCTGGGCGAAGCGGGAGAAGTTGTTCACGCACAGCACGAGGTCGTCCTCGTACTCGCGCAGGAAGGCCAGGACGGCCGGATTGCTGGACGGCAGCTCGGTGAAGGAGCCGAGGCCGAAGG
>NZ_JALLGL010000197.1 GCF_023072675.1 Streptomyces sp. XM83C | reverse complement strand
CCCCGCCGCCCCTCCCGCTACACCCGTGACACACCCTCAAATTCCCTACTGACCAGGGATTTCACGCCCTGCCCGGACTCTCCGATTGTCAGTGCCGGGCAGTAGAATGAACGTAGTGTTCGAGGGCTTCGCCGGAACCCCGGCGGACCGTCCCGACCGCGACAGGAGGATGTCCGTGCCCGCTGCCGCACTGAAGCCGCCGCCGGTCCAGTCCACACTCGACCTGCCCTACACCCCCGTGAAGAAGCGGCGTCTGCCGCCCGGACGCCCCCGCGAGTGGTACATCACCCACAACCGCCGGCTGAAGGCGATGCGCCTCGCCATCGCCCTGCTCGACTCCGGCGTGTACCTGCCGAACCAGGCCCGCAACGAGACCATACGCAGCACGGCCGCCGCGATCGGCATCCACCCGCCGTCCGACACGACCTGCCACATGGTCCGCGCCCTGATGCGCTACGCCCGCTGACCCCACCCCGCCCACCGGCGCCGGGCACCCCCTTGGGAGCCCGGCGCCGCGCCGCTCACAGCCCGGGTGCGCCCCACACCGGGAACCAGCGGCCGAGGTCCGCCTCGATCCGCAGGTCGTCACCGAGCGCCGCCTTCACCCGCAGCTCCAGCGCGTTGTCACGGCGCTGCACCCCGCCCGGCAGCGGCGCGAACGGATAGAACGTGCCCCGCTTGTACAGATAGACCAGCGCCAGCCCGTGCCCGCGCTCGTCGCGGAACCCGGCCAGGGAGCACAGCAGCTGCGGGCCGAACCCGTTGACCTCCATGGAACTGTTCACCGCGTGCAGATCGTTGACGAGCTGGGGCAGCTCGTCGGGGGAGCGGTCGGACACCAGCCACGAATAGCCGTAGTCGTCCTGGACGATCCGCACGGGCGGCCCGCTGCGCTCGGCGTCGGCGTCCAGCAGCGCCCGCACTTCCCGGTGCGTCTGCTCGAACGCCGCGCCCTCGACGGTCGCGAAGCACACCGCGCCCCGCCCGGTCGGCGTGAACCCGGTCGCGGCCTGAAGCGTCACCGCCGCCGACGGCAGCGCGAACAGCCGGTCGAGATCGGGCGCGACCGGTTTCGTACGGCCCAGCAGGATGTCCAGCAGCCCCATGCTCAGCCCGCCTTCCCGGGCGCCTGCGCCTCACCCAGCTCGGCCGAGATCCGGCCCAGCTGGTCCAGCCGCTGCTGAAGTGTCGGATGGGTCGAGAAGTACCGCTCCAGGCCGGGCTCCCTGCCGGACGCCGGCGTGAAGTAGAAGGCGTTGAAGGCCTGCGCCGTCCGCAGATCCTTGGTGGGGATACGGGCGATGTCCCCGGAGACCTTCGTCAGCGCGGACGCCAGCGCCGAGGGCCGCCCGGTCAGCTGCGCCGCCGCCCGGTCCGCGGCCAGCTCCCGGTACCGGGACAGCGCCCGGATCAGCAGGAAGCTCAACGCGTACACCGCCACCGACACCCCGATCACGGCCGCCAGGACCGCCGCCGTGTTCTGGTCCTTGCGCCCGCCGAACAGCCCCGAGTAGAACGCGAACCGCACGATCAGTCCCGCGACCACCCCGAGGAACGACGCAATCGTGATCACGGCGACGTCCTTGTGCGCCACGTGCGACAGCTCGTGCGCCAGCACACCCTCCAGTTCCGAGGGTTCCAGACGGCGCAGCAGTCCCGTCGTCACACACACCACGGCGTGATTCGGATTGCGGCCCGTCGCGAACGCGTTGGGCATGTCCATCTCGGACACGGCGACCACCGGCTTCGGCATGTCCGCGATCGCGCACAGCCGGTCGACCACCGCGTGCAGCTCGGGATACTCCTCCCGTTCCACGACCCGGCCCCGCATCGCGAACATGGCGATCCGGTCGGAGAACCAGAACTGCGCCACGAACATCGCCCCGACCAGGACGACGACCAGCACCCAGGACCGCAGCAGCACGATCAGCGCCGCCACGAACCCCACGTACAGAAGCCCGAGCAGAAACAGCGTGACCGTCATCCGCACGGTCAGCCGTCGATCGCTCCGGAACCGGCTCCGCATCAGCATCACCCCGCAGTCGGGCACTCGTCCCACTGCCAGTGTGCACCCGGCGCTCCCCATGACCGGCTCCCGAACGCCCCCAGGACCGGCAGAGCCGGGACCGCCTCAGCCCGGAAGCCCCGCCTCCCGCTTCCGCCGCGCCAGCACGAAGTCGCTGAACAGATGCCCCGCCCGCTCCAGCAGCTCACCGACCTCCGCCGTCCCGAGCGGCACATCCGAGGTGGCGTGCCAGCCCTGCACGGACTGCCCGGCCCACGTCCGCAGCTTCCCGTCCGGGTCGTCGAGCAGCGCGACCGCCGCCCGCAGCCGGGTCAGCCCGCCGCACGCCTCCAGCAGCCGGAACCCGGCGACCCGCTGATGCCGGGGCCGGTCCGCCGCCAGCAGCCCGGCGAGCCGCTCCGGGTCCAGCGAACGCGCCGACGGCAGCAGCGCCGCTGTCACCTCCCGGACGACACCGGGCGCCGCATCCTCCAGCAGCGGCTCCATCCGCCGTGCGTCCGCCGTGTCCAGCAGCCGCAGCCCCGCCACGGCACGGGCCCGCACCGCGGCCACGGGATGCGCGACCAGCGGCCACAGCAGCGCCGCGTCCGCGCGGTCCCCGCACTCCGCGAGCCCGACGACCGCGCCCGGCGACAGCTCCCCGCCGTGCGGACCGGCGCACCTGGCCCGGTACCAGGCGGCGGGATCACCGCCGTACTGCCGTACGACATACCGGGCGCAGGCCCGCACGACCGCCGCTCGGTCCGTGAGGAACGCCTCCGCCCGCTCGGGCAGTCCCGCCCGCCGCAGCGCGGTCACCCCGGAGGAACGCACCTGCGGGTCACGGGCCGCGAGCAGGACGTCGAGGACGGCGGGCTCGGTGCCGCAGGCTGAGACGGCCGCGTCCGCGCACATCCGCTTGACGACCGTGTCCGGATCGCCGGCGGCGGCACGCGCCAGCTCGGAGGGGGAGAGGCGGCCCTGCTCGACGGCGATGCGGTGCGCGAAGCGGCGTACGGCGTGGTCGGTGTGGCCGAGCAGCGCACGCAGCCGCTCGGTCGGCGCCTCGCGCAGAACCCGGGCGAGCAGATCCACCGCGAAGGCGCCGCGATCCCGACGCCCGAGCAGCAGCACCAGCGGCGCGAGCAGGACGGCGGCGTCGGTGTCGAGGCCGGCGCTCAGCACCTCGCGGGCCCGCTCGCGGACCGGCTCCGCCCAGTCCGTGGCACGGACGGCGACCAGCGGCAGCAGCGAGGGCCGGCCCGCGGCCAGGTCCAGCGCCCGCCCCCGGGTCCGCCCGTCGCGATGGCACAGGGCGAGCGCGAGCCCCGGCTCGTCGGTGCCGGCCGACAGCTCGGGGCGCACGGGTCCCGTCCGGTACCCGAGGACGTGATGTGGGGCCCGCACACCGAGGTCCAGCGCGAGCCAGGCGCAGGGATCGCCGGGGTCGAGAACCTCCCGCAGCGAGGCACCGGCCACCAGCCGCAGCGCGGCGCCCCTGCCGGCGTCGACGTCGACAGTGCGAAGGGCACGTCCCATCTAGTACGACGCCCGCAGCCGCGCCCACACCAGCGCGCCCACGCCGGCCGCGACGCAGCCCAGGATCAGGGCCGTCTTCCACCAGCCGGTACGCCGGCCGCGGGTGCGGCCCGGTTCGGGGCGGAACGGCACCGGCTCCGGCGGATTGTCCTTCCAGCGGGCGGCGAGCATACGGGCCCGCGCCGACGGCTCCTTGTGCTCGGCTGATTCAGCCCACCTGAGATCGAACTCCCGCTCGAACTCGTCCTGCTCGGGCATCTGCGACCACCCCCGTGTCCCGATGTCGGTTCCCCCTCGCATCGTACCTTCGCACCCCCGTACGACGCCGAGCCGCCGGTCAAGGGCCGGCCGGCCCCCTGTCGTCCCGTGGGCACGGAAACGGCCGCCGGCCGGCCCTCCCGTACGGGGAGAACCGGCCGACGGCCGTTCCGGCGACGGTCCGGGCCGGAAGCGGGGGTCCGCTGCCGGCCGGGGTCGGTCACACGTCGAAGTACAGCTCGAACTCGTGCGGGTGCGGGCGGAGCTGGAGCGGGGCGATCTCGTTCGTGCGCTTGAAGTCGATCCACGTCTCGATCAGGTCGGACGTGAAGACGTCGCCCTGGAGGAGGAACTCGTGGTCGGCCTCCAGCGCGTCGAGGACGGCGCCGAGGGAGGTCGGGACCTGGGCGACGTTGGCGTGCTCCTCGGGAGCCAGCTCGTACAGGTCCTTGTCGATCGGCTCGGCCGGCTCGATCTTGTTCTTGATGCCGTCCAGGCCCGCGAGCAGCAGCGCGGAGAACGCCAGGTACGGGTTGCCGGACGAGTCGGGCGCGCGGAACTCGACGCGCTTGGCCTTCGGGTTCGAGCCGGTGATCGGGATACGCATCGCGGCGGAGCGGTTGCGCTGCGAGTACACCAGGTTGATCGGCGCCTCGAAGCCCGGCACCAGGCGGTGGTAGGAGTTCACCGTCGGGTTGGTGAAGGCCAGCAGCGACGGCGCGTGCTTGAGGATGCCGCCGATGTAGTAGCGGGCGATGTCCGACAGGCCGGCGTAGCCCTGCTCGTCGTAGAAGAGCGGCTCGCCGCCCGCCCACAGCGACTGGTGGACGTGCATGCCGGAACCGTTGTCACCGAAGATCGGCTTCGGCATGAAGGTCGCGGTCTTGCCGTTGCGCCAGGCCACGTTCTTCACGATGTACTTGAAGAGCTGGAGGTCGTCGGCGGCGGCGAGCAGCGTGTTGAACTTGTAGTTGATCTCGGCCTGGCCGGCGGTGCCCACCTCGTGGTGCTGGCGCTCGACCTTCAGGCCGACCTTGGCCAGCTCCAGGGAGATCTCGGCGCGCAGGTCGGCGAAGTGGTCGACCGGCGGGACCGGGAAGTAGCCGCCCTTGTAACGGACCTTGTAGCCGCGGTTGTCCTCCAGGGCGCCGGTGTTCCAGGCGCCCGCCTCGGAGTCGATGTGGTAGAAGGACTCGTTCTCCGACGTCTTGAAGCGGACGCTGTCGAAAACGTAGAACTCCGCCTCCGGACCGAAGAACGCGGTGTCCGCGATACCGGTGGACGCCAGGTACGCCTCGGCCTTCTTCGCCACGTTGCGCGGGTCACGGGAGTACTGCTCGCCCGTGATCGGGTCGTGGATGAAGAAGTTGATGTTGAGGGTCTTGTCCCGGCGGAACGGGTCCACCCGCGCGGTCGACAGGTCGGCGCGCAGCGCCATGTCGGACTCGTGGATGGCCTGGAAGCCGCGGATCGACGAACCGTCGAACGCCAGCTCCTCGTCGGGGTCGAACGCCTCTACGGGCAGCGAGAAGTGCTGCATGACGCCCGGCAGGTCGCAGAACCGGACGTCGATGAACTTGACGTCCTCGTCCGCGATGAACTTCTTGGCCTCGTCGGCGTTCTGGAACATCCAGCTCCTCCTACTCCCGACCGACTGCCGGGGTGGTAGATCGTTCGTGCGGCCAGTGCGGTGGCACACGCTGGTTCCGACCCTAGGGACGGGTGATTTCTCGGGCGTGACCCGTTTGTTTCGCAGAAGTTAACCGGCCTCTGTCCGAGCCTAAGCCCGGGACACCCCGACGTGCAGAGGTCATATAGGGGCGCAGTACCGTGGACGGGTGGACAACAGGCAAGCAATCGGATCGTGGCTTTCCGGGCCCCGCGCGGCCATGGAGGACGCCGGTGCGGACTTCGGATACCGAGGTGAGCAGCTGGGGCTGCCGGAGACGGGGCCGAACTCCCTCGCCCGCCCGGGTCGGCGGCTCGGCGCGCTCGCCGTGGACTGGGGACTGTGCGTCCTGATCGCATACGGTCTGATCACCGACGGCTACAGCAGCCCCGCGACGAGTAACTGGGCTCTGCTGGTCTTCCTGGTGATGAGCCTCCTCACCGTCGGCACGATCGGCTTCACCCCGGGCAAGCGTCTCTTCGGCATCCGGGTGCTCAGCCTGGAGACCGGCACGGTCAACCCGGCGCGTGCCGCGCTGCGCACGGTGCTGCTCTGCCTGGCCGTGCCGGCCCTCATCTGGGACCGCGACGGCCGCGGCCTGCACGACAAGCTGGCCCGCACGGTCGAGGTGCGGATCTGATACGACGCCGGGGCCGGGGCCGGCGCCGACTCGGGTGCGGGCGCGGCGGGCGGGCGCCGGCTCCGGCGGCCCGGCGGTCACAGGCGACGCCCCGGCCGCTCGGGCACCCGGCACCGGCTCCGCCGCACCCCGCCCCCCGAGACGACAAGAGCCCCGGGGAACCGTACGTGGTTCCCCGGGGCTCTCGTCGTTCCGGTCGCTCGGCCGCCCGCGTGGAGCGGGGCCGGGTCAGCGGCCCTTCGGGCCGCCCTTGGGCAGCTTCATGCCCTT
The DNA here is from genome assembly GCF_023072675.1 of Streptomyces sp. XM83C. Taxonomy (GTDB): domain Bacteria; phylum Actinomycetota; class Actinomycetes; order Streptomycetales; family Streptomycetaceae; genus Streptomyces; species Streptomyces thermocoprophilus. The sequence continues at coordinate 5,004 of NZ_JALLGL010000197.1, read as the reverse complement.
CGGCATGGGACCCTTCGGCAGCGGCATGTTGCTCAGCAGGTCGCCCAGCGCGCGCAGCCGGTCGTTGGTGACCGTGACCTGCGGGCCGGTCAGCACCCGAGGCAGCTTCAGCATCGTCGTGCGGAGCTTCTTCAGCTCCACGAGGCCCTCGCCCTGGCCGACGATGATGTCGTGCACCGGCACGTCCGCGACGACGCGGTTCATCTTCCTCTTCTCGGCGGCCAGCAGGCTCTTCACCCGGTTCGGGTTGCCCTCCGCCACCAGCACGATGCCGGCCTTGCCGACGGCCCGGTGCACCACGTCCTGGTTGCGGTTCATCGCGACGGCGGGGGTCGTCGTCCAGCCGCGGCCGATGTTGTCCAGGACCGCCGCCGCGGCGCCCGGCTGGCCCTCCATCTGACCGAAGGCCGCCCGCTCGGCCCGGCGTCCGAAGACGATCGCCGTCGCGAGGAGTGCGACGAGCAGGCCCAGGATGCCGAGAAAGACCGGGTGGTCGATCAGGAAACCGATCGCGAGGAAGACACCGAGCGTGCCGATGCCGACGGCCGCGAGTACAAGACCGATCATCTTGTCGGCCTTGCGGGTCATCTTGTACGTGAGGGCGATCTGCTTCAGTCGCCCTGCGTTCGCGGCGTCCGCCGCGTTGTCCTTCCTCGCCATGGCACGAAGTCTACGTGGCGCCGGGAGCGCCTTCGACGGCAGTGCCCGGCGTGAGCCCCGGGGCGCCCCGGCCCGGCGCCGACGGTCGGGCCGTACGGTCGGGAACGAGCGGCGGGGAGCGGACGGTCAGGAACGGGCGGACAGGGACTCTTCGAGGACGCGCTGCGCCTCGACCCGGTCCTTCGCCCTGCGGCGGTCCTCCAGGACGGACGTCCAGGCGTTGCGCCGGGCGGTGCGCTGGCCGCTGCTCATCAGCAGGGACTCGACGGCACGCAGAGCGTCGGTGAAGGACGGGATGGCGGTGGCACGTACGGGCGCTGCCTGCATGGGCGAGGTCCCCCCTCGATCCGGAGGTACGTGGAGTGATACCAGAGTCACTCATTGGTGTTACCAGGGGGTGACCGACCGGTCAAACGCCGATGAAGGCCTGCTACAGCCCCGCGCAAGGGCCCGGAACGTCCGACGCGGCCCCGCTGCCGCCCTCATCAGCGAGGACGCGCGGGACCGCGTCACCCCGGCCATTACTGGCCGGTAATAGCTTGTGCGTGAATTCACACGCTTGGCTCATGCCGCGCACGGCCCACACCGTGAGCCGTGCGCGGCGCGGCTCACACCGCCTGGGCCGCCATGAAGCTGCCGCGCTTCTCGATGGCCATCTGGTACAGCCGCCCGGCCCGGTAGGAGGAGCGGACCAGCGGGCCCGACATCACACCGGAGAAGCCGATCTGCTCGGCCTCCTCCTTCAGCTCCACGAACTCCTGCGGCTTCACCCAGCGCTCCACCGGGTGGTGCCGCACGGACGGCCGCAGGTACTGGGTGATGGTGATCAGCTCGCAGCCCGCGTCGTGCAGCTGCTTCAGCGCCTCGCTGACCTCCTCGCGGGTCTCGCCCATGCCGAGGATCAGGTTCGACTTGGTGACGAGGCCGAAGTCCCGGGCCTCGGTGATCACCTTCAGGGAGCGCTCGTAGCGGAAGCCGGGGCGGATCCGCTTGAAAATCCGGGGCACCGTCTCCACGTTGTGCGCGAAGACCTCGGGGCGGGACTCGAAGACCTCCCGCAGCAGCTCCGGCACGGCGTTGAAGTCGGGGGCGAGCAGCTCGACCTTGGTGCGGCCGGCCTCGCGGGACGCCGTCTGCTCGTGGATCTGGCGGACGGTCTCCGCGTACAGCCACGCGCCGCCGTCCTCCAGGTCGTCGCGGGCGACGCCGGTGATCGTGGCGTAGTTCAGGTCCATGGTGACCACGGACTCGCCGACGCGGCGCGGCTCGTCACGGTCGAGCGCCTCGGGCTTGCCGGTGTCGATCTGGCAGAAGTCGCAGCGCCGGGTGCACTGGTCGCCGCCGATGAGGAAGGTCGCCTCGCGGTCCTCCCAGCACTCGTAGATGTTCGGGCAGCCGGCTTCCTGGCAGACCGTGTGCAGGCCCTCGCTCTTCACGAGGTTCTGCATCTTCGAGTATTCGGGGCCCATTTTCGCCCGGGTCTTGATCCACTCGGGCTTGCGCTCGATGGGGGTCTGGCTGTTGCGGACCTCCAGGCGCAGCATCTTGCGTCCGTCGGGTGCGACTGCGGACACGACCGGCTCCCTAGCGTTGATTCTTCGGCGCCCTCAAGGGTACGCCCGTGTTTTCGAAAGCCCGGTGGCGCGTCAGGCCGCAGGCTGCTTCTCGATCGCACGCGGCTTGAGGTCCGCGTTCTCCAGTACGTCCTTCAGGTGCCGCTCGGCGACGGGCAGCACTTCCTCGATGGTGACCTCGCGGCCCAGTTCGTACGAGAGCGACGTCACGCCCGCGTCGCGGATGCCGCACGGGATGATCTTGTCGAAGCTGGAGACGTCCGGGTTCACGTTCAGGGCGAAGCCGTGCATGGTGACGCCCTTGGCGACCCGTACGCCCATCGCGCAGATCTTGCGGTCCTCGCGGCGCTGCCCCGCGTTCGAGGGCGCGTACTCGGGGCCGTTGAGCCGGGGGTCGAACTCCGGGTCGGTGGTCCGCGGGTCGAAGTCCAGGGTGAGCCCGCCCAGGGAGGGGCGGTCCTCGACGGGGTCGCCCAGCACCCACACGCCGGCCCGGCCCTCCACGCGCGAGGTCTTCACGCCGAACTCGGCGCACACCCGGATCATGGCCTCCTCCAGGCGGCGCAGATGCGCGACCACGTCCACCGGACGCGGCAGCTTCTGGATCGGGTAGCCGACGAGCTGGCCCGGACCGTGCCAGGTGATCTTGCCGCCGCGGTCCACGTCGATCACGGGCGTGCCGTCCAGCGGGCGCTCCTCCGGGGCGGTGCGCCGGCCCGCCGTGTACACCGGGGGGTGCTCCAGCAGCAGGCAGGTGTCGGGGATCTCGTCCGCGAAGCGGGCGGCGTGCACCCGGCGCTGTTCGTCCCAGGCCACCTGGTAGTCGACCCTGTCCTCGCCGAACCCCATCCGGACGAACCGCAGCTCACTCACGGCAAGCGCCTCCCTCGAAGTCGTAAGGCGTGAAACGCGCCCACGCCACTGTACGACCGCTCAGTGCGCGGGTGGTGCGCCGGATCTGCGTCAGCCCGACGGGGCAATCCTCGCACGATCGGATGAATGCCCGCCAAAGGGTGCGATCGGGTGCTCACTCTCCGCTACATTCACGCCGTTCGCGAGGCCATAAGGGCTGCTCACAGGCAATTCCGGCACTTCAGGGGCCCGGAAGGCAGGAGACCACACCGCAGATGACGGAACGACCCGCGCAGCGCACCCCCAACCGCCAGCTCGCCGCGCTCATCGCAGAAGCGGGGTTCTCCAACGCAGGTCTGGCCCGTCGTGTGGACCAGCTCGGGCTCGAGCACGGACTGGACCTCAGATACGACAAGACATCCGTGACGCGCTGGCTGCGGGGCCAGCAGCCGCGCGGCACCACACCGGCGCTCATCGCCGAGGTCTTCACCCGCCGCCTCGGCCGCCGGCTCACCGCCCAGGACCTCGGCCTGGACGCCTGCGCACCCGTCTACGCGGGCCTGGAGTTCGCGGGCAGCCCCGAGGAGGCCGTCGACATCGTCAGCGGCCTGTGGCGCAAGGACTCCGGCAGCCACGCCGAACTCCGCAAGATCGCCTTCACCCCGGCCGGTCTCGTCGTGCCCAGCCGGGACTGGCTCATCGGCCGCCCCGACGAGAGGGTGGCCCGAGCCGAGGCGCCCCGCGTCCCCGCCCAGGGCCGCCCCGCCGTCCCCCGGCCCGCCGCCGCGGCCGGCACCGGTGGCGAACCACGCCGCCGCAGCGCCGCCGAACGCGGCCCCGGCCACCGCGTCACCGGCGGCGACATCGCCGCGCTCCGCTCGGTCTCCGAGCTGTTCCGCACCCTCGACAACGCCTACGGCGGCGGCCACGCCCGGCAGGCCCTCGTCCGCTACCTGGAGCACGAGTGCGAGCCCATGCTGCGGGGCGTCTACGGCGAGCAGACCGGCCGCCGCCTCTTCGCCGCCGCGGCCGACCTCACCCGGCTCGCCGGCTGGACCTCGTACGACATCGCCGCGCACGGCCTCGCCCAGCGCTACTTCGTGCAGGCACTGCGCCTCTCCCAGGCCGCCGGCGACCGACCCTACGGCGCCTATGTCCTGGTCACCATGAGCCGGCAGGCGGTCTACCTCGGCCACGGGCGCGAGGCCGTGCAGCTCGCCCGCGTCGCCCAGCAGGGCGTCGGCACCGGCGCCCCTCCCACCGTGCAGGCGCTGCTGCACGCCGCCGAGGCCCGCGGGCACGCGGTGCTCGGCGAGGTCCGCGCCTGCACCGCGTCCCTGGTGCGGGCCGAACGGGCGCTGGAGGCGGTGCGGTCCGGCGACGAGGTGCCGCACTGGGCGCGGTTCTTCGACGAGGCGCAGCTCGCCGACGAGTTCGGCCACTGCCACCGCGACCTCCAGCAGTTCCGCGCCGCCGCACAGCACGCGGAGCGGTCCCTGCAACTGCGCGGCCCCGGGTACGCGCGCAGCAGGCTGCTGTGCAAGGTCGTCCTCGCCACCGCCCGCCTCGGCCTCGGGGAACTGGACCAGGCGTGCAGCCTGGCCGCGGAGGCCGCAGGGCAGGCGGCGGAGATGCGGTCCGTGCGGGCGGTGGAGTACGTGAAGGACTTCGAGCGGCGACTGGAGCCGTACAAGGACACCGCCCCGGTACGGGGCTACCGGGACCGGGTCGCGGCGCTGGGGTAGCGCGGGCGGGTTCGATACGGCGGTCACGGGGCCGCCCGGCTCCCGGCGGGGGCGCCGGCGGGCCCGCTGAGGCGGCCCGGCGCTGCCCGGCTTCCGGCTGAGGGCGGGGGCCGGTACGGCGGGCGTGGTGCTGCCCGGCTCGAGGCGGGGGTGCGCTGCGGTGCGGGCCGGGG
>NZ_JALLGL010000196.1 GCF_023072675.1 Streptomyces sp. XM83C | reverse complement strand
TGCCGGCCGAAGCGGACGTCATGACGGCCTCTGTGCGCAGCGGGTTGATCTCCGAGACGGCGCCGACGAACGTGGTCTTGCCCACGCCGAAGCCGCCCGCCACCACGATCTTCGCGGAGGTGGTGGAGCGGGAAGGACCGCCGCTAGAGCTTGCGAAGTCCACTGAGCACCCTTTCGAGCAGTGTCACGTCTGGCTGGCCGCCGGCGTTCTCGTCGCCGCCGGGCTGATGGATGGCGACCAGGCCCGCCTCCGCCAAGTCGGCGACGAGGATCCTGGCCACGCCGAGCGGGATCGTGAGCAGGGCCGAGATCTCGGCCACCGACTTGATCTCGCGGCACAGGTTGCAGATCCGCTGATGCTCGGGCAGCTGGCCCTGCATCTGGTGCGGAGCAGCGGTGGTGTGCACCAGCGCCTCGATGGCGAGCTGGTAGCGCGGGCGCGTCCGGCCGCCGGTCATGGCGTACGGACGCACCAACGGGTTGTTGGACGCCCCTGCGGGCGCCGGCTCGGGGGTGCGGCGCTGCGGCTGCACGGGCTGGATGCGAGGCGCCGACGGCTGGTCGTACGGCGAAGGGCCGGGGCCCTGCGGCGCGTACGGCTGCCGTTGACCGGGCGCGGAGGGGAAGCCGTAAGGGTTCGCCGAACCGTCGTTCGAGCCCTGGGCGGGCCCGTACGACCAGCTGCCGGGATTACCGGGATGCGAACCACCTGGGGGTGTTGCCACTTCTCTTCTCCTCCTCCGACTGTGCCAGGCATCCAACACCGTGGAAGCCGCATCCCGAAACCTTACGGTGCCGGGATGCCAAGACGCACCGTCCGTCTCCTAGTTGAGAAGGCTCCCTTGGAGTTCCGCCCGGAGATCCGGGGTCAGGACCGTACCTGCCCGGTCCACCAGAAGGGCCATCTCGTACCCGATGAGACCGATGTCCGCCTCCGGGTGTGCGAGAACCGCGAGCGAGGAACCGTCGGAAATGGACATGATGAAGAGGAATCCCCGCTCCATCTCCACAACCGTCTGGTTCACGCTGCCGCCCTCGAAGATCCGAGAGGCGCCGGCGGTCAGCGAGGTCAGACCGGAGGCGACGGCCGCCAGCTGGTCGGCTCGGTCGCGCGGGAAGCCTTCGGACATCGCCAGAAGGAGTCCGTCGGCGGAGACCACCACCGTGTGGGACACCCCCGGGGTGTTGTCCACGAAGTTGGTGATCAACCAGTTCAGGTTCTGTGCCGCCTGGCTCATCGGGCTCACACTAACGCTCCTGGTTGTAGGTGCTGTCAGGACCGAAGCCCTGGCCGTTCGTTTCACTGCCTGCGTTGCGTCCGCGCTGGACGCCGCGACGCAGGTTGCTCAGCCTGCCCCGGACGTCTTCCGGGGCGCGGGAGACCTGTGGGCCTCCCTGAGGGGTGGTTTCGGCGGAACCCTCGACCAGGTTGGCCTTGGGCACCCGCCTCGGCAGACCGGAGGCGGTGACCCCGCCTGCCTTGGGCTTCCGGAGCTGCGCGGCCTGCTGCCACCGCTCGTCGTTCGCCGACCGCCAGCTGCCATTGTCGCCGGTGTTCTCCGAGGAGGAGCCCGGCGTCTCCCGCTGCACGTGCCGCGCGTCGCCGTTCGTACCGCTCGCGAAGGATCCGCGGCGGGGAAGCCCGGCGTCGGTCAGCTCGTGGACGGCGGAAGTGGCCGGTCCCGGACGGTCGAAGCCTACGCGGTCCTGCTCGCCCACGTCAGCGGCCTGCGAGGATTCCGCTTCCGGAGCGTACTGGTCCGGGTAGCCGTTCGGGTAGCCGTTGCTCTGCGGCCAGTCGTCTTGGTGGGGACTGCGCTCCAGGCCCGGGTAGCCGTCCTGCGCGGCGGACTGCGCCGACGTGGACTCCTTTTGGACCGGCTCCGCATACGACGGCTCGGGGTAGCCGCCGGCCGCGGAGAAGCGGTCGTCCTGCGGCATGCCGTTCTGCTGCTGGTAGTACGGCTCCTCGTACGACTGCTGCTGGGGCTGCTCGTAGCCGCCCTGCTGCCGGTCGTCGTAGCCGTTCTGCTGCTGCCGCTCGTCGTACCCGGTGTGCTGGTCGTACGAGGGCTGCTGCTCGTCGTAGCCCTGCTGCTGACCGTCGTAACCCTGGGGAGCCTGCTGCTGACCGTCGTAGCCCTGAGGAGCCTGCTGCTGACCGTCGTAGCCCTGAGCGGTCTGCTGCTGACCGTCGTAACCCTGAGCGGCGCCGGAGAAGTCCTCGGCGTAGCCCGCCTGGCCCTCGCCGGTGTGCTGCGGCTCCGGCTGCGTCTGGGCCTCCAGGGCCGCGCGGCGCTCCTCGCGCATCAGGGAGCGGCCCACGGGGTCCAGCTCGCGGATGTCGTCGGGGACGTCGGCGTAGCGGCTGTCGTCGAAGCCGAGTTCCGCGGCGGTGCGCATGGGCTGGGAGGACTGGTTGAAGTCCTCGCCCTGGAAGTTCTGCTGCGGGATCATCTGCGAGACGGTGAACTCGTCCCGCTCCAGCGCCGGTTCGCCACCGCCGCCGTGCGTGATCGCGTCCGGCAGCATGACGAGGGACGTGGTGCCCGCCTGCTCGCCCGAGGGGCGCAGCTGGACGCGGATGCCGTGCCGGTCGGAGAGCCGGCCGACCACGAACAGGCCCATGCGCTGGGAGATCGCGGCGTCCACGGTCGGCGGGTTGGCCAGCTTGTGGTTGATGTCCGCGAAGTCCTCGGCGGTCAGGCCGATGCCCTTGTCGTGGATCTCGATCATCACGCGGCCGTCGGGGAGACGGGTCGCGGTCACGCGGACCTTGGTCTGCGGGGACGAGAACGTGGTGGCGTTCTCCAGCAGCTCGGCGAGCAGGTGCACGAGGTCGGTGACCGCGCGGCCGTGGATCTCGGCCTCGGGCACGCCGGACAGCTCGATGCGCTCGTACTGCTCCACCTCGGAGGAGGCGGCGCGCAGGACGTCGATGAGGGGGACCGGCTGGTCCCAGCGGCGGCCGGGCTCCTCGCCGGCGAGGACCAGGAGGTTCTCGCCGTTGCGGCGCATACGGGTCGCCAGGTGGTCCAGCTTGAAGAGGTTCTCCAGCTGGTCCGGGTCGGCCTCGTTGTTCTCCAGATCGGTGATCAGGGTCAGCTGGCCCTCGATCAGCGACTGGTTGCGGCGCGACAGGTTGGTGAAGATCGCGTTGATGTTGCCCCGCAGCAGGGCCTGCTCGGAGGCGAGCCGGACCGCTTCGCGGTGGACCTGGTCGAAGGCGCGGGCGACCTCGCCGATCTCGTCGGTGGTGGTGATCGGGATCGGCTCGACCCGGGTGTCGACCCGGCCGGGGTCGGTGCGGGAGAGCTGGTCGACCAGCATCGGCAGGCGCTGCTCGGCGATGCCGAAGGCGGCGTTGCGCAGCTGGCGCATCGAGCGGCTCATCTGGCGGGCGACCATGCCGGCCAGGATGAACGCGGCGAGCAGGGCGATGACGACGGCGGCACCGGTGATGACGGCGTCCCGCTGGGCGTCCTCGGAGACCTGCTGGGCCTCGTCCACGGCCTTGTTGACCAGCTCGGTCTCGACCTCGCGGTAACCCTCGTACTTCGCGGTGGAGGCGGCCAGCCAGGACTTCTCGGTGACGCCCTTGGCGGCGAGTTCCTCGGTGGTGAAGGTGCCGGCGGCGATGCCCTGGAGCATGGCGTCCGCGGCGGGCATGGCGGTGTAGGCGCCGCCCTGCGTGGAGGAGCTGTCGGCGGCGCCGACGGCGGTGCCCTTGTCGCCGATCTCCTTGCGCTTGGCCGCCATGACCTCGTCGAGGCGGTCCACGTCGGACTCGGAGGCGCCGGAGACGAACTCGTTGATCGCGATGCCCTCGAGGTAGCGGTAGGACACCAGCGACACGCTCTGCTGGCGGGTCACCGCTTCCTTCTCGCTGGGCCGGATCAGCATGTGCACGGCGATGGAGCGCTGGAGCGACGTGGCGGCCTTGGCCAGCGACACGGCGTAGACGGTACGGCCGTAGGAGGTGATGTTGCCGGTGCCGAGGCCGAGCTCGTTGGCGAACTCCATCAGGGAGTGCTGGACGGCGACGTAGCCCTCTTCGGTCTTCACCGGGTCCATGGCCTTGCCGTAGGCGGCGGAGCGAAGCGCCTGGAGCTTGGACTCGTTGGACCGGAAGAGCTGCATACGGCGGTCGAGGGCATCCGTGTGCGGCATCTTCGCGGCGGCCTCGTCGAAGGCGGTCTTGGCCGTGTCGGTGGCCGCACGGAGGTTCTTGACCGTCTCGGTGGTGCCCTTGCCCCTCAGCAGGTCGGGCGCGGTGAGGTCGCGCTCGTCGAGCAGGGCGTTGCCGTAGTTGGCGGCGGCGCGGACGAGGAGGGCGGTGTTCTCGGCGTCCTCGGCCTCCTGCCAGGTGTCGAAGGAGCTCTTCACCTGGAAGCCGCCCATGACGAGGCCGACCAGCACGGGTATGAGCAGGATCGCGTTCAGGCGGGTCGGCACCCGCCAGTTGCGCGGCGAGAGGCGCCCCCCGCTCGGCGCGGGCTTGGGCGCCGGGTCCGAGCCGGGGACAGGGGTGGGCGCCGCTCCGCGCGGCGGCGGGGTGAAGTTGCCCCGCGCCGCCGGCTCGGGACCGTTCTTGCTTCGCCTCACTCGACCAACAACCTCTCGGCGGTCGGCACCAACGTCGTGCCGCAGTGTCTCAGAGCCCAGTCAGTAGTACGTCGTTGACTATTGGGCAGTTCAGGCATTCCAGCACGTCAACCAGCCGTCTTCCAAACACTCGCTTGGGCTGGTTCGGTGCGATGTAAGTCCCAGATAAAACGGTCAAAAAGAGCGAGCCCCGCCAAAAGGCGGGGCGTTTGTGCGCACAGCGAGACCGCTCGACAGCGACGCGTGGCGGACCTGCACATTTCCTCTGCCGAACTGTTATGAACACCGGAGCCGACCGTGTCAAAGGCCACAGCCGGCTCCGGTACACCTACGACAACTGCCGTACGGAAACGGTCATTTCCGCTAGCGCAACCGCGCCATCAGGGCGTGTTCGACCAGTGTGATGAGGGTCGACTTGGCGTCGGCGCGGTGTCGTGCGTCGGTGGTGATGATCGGGGTGTCGGGGCCGATCTGGAGGGCTTCCCGTACCTCGTCGGGGGAGTAGGGCTGCTGTCCGTCGAAGCCGTTGAGGGCGATGACGAAGGGCAGGCCGCTGTTCTCGAAGTAGTCGACGGCGGGGAAGCAGTCGGCGAGGCGGCGCGTGTCGACGAGGACGACGGCGCCGATGGCGCCGCGGACGAGGTCGTCCCACATGAACCAGAAGCGGTCCTGTCCCGGGGTACCGAAGAGGTACAGGATGAGGTCCTGGTCGAGCGTGATACGGCCGAAGTCCATGGCGACCGTGGTGGTCGTCTTGTCCCCGGTGTGGGTGAGGTCGTCGATGCCGGCCGAAGCGGACGTCATGACGGCCTCTGTGCGCAGCGGGTTGATCTCCGAGACGGCGCCGACGAACGTGGTCTTGCCCACGCCGAAGCCGCCCGCCACCACGATCTTCGCGGAGGTGGTGGAACGCGAAGATTCAGAGCTTGCGAAGTCCACTGAGCACCCTTTCGAGCAGTGTCACGTCCGGAGCACCGGTGGCCTCGTCGCCGCCCGGCTGGTGGATCGCGACGAGGCCGGCTTCGGCGAGGTCCGCGACGAGGATCCGGGCCACACCGAGCGGCATGCTGAGCAGCGCCGACACCTCGGCCACCGACTTGACCTCACGGCACAGGTGGCAGATCCGCTGGTGCTCCGGGAGCAGCCCCATGAGCGCCGCCGGATCGGCGGTGGTGCTGATCAGCGCCTCGATGGCGAGCTGGTAACGCGGCCTGGTCCGGCCGCCGGTCATGGCATAAGGCCTGACCAGCGGCTGGTCGCCCTCTTCCTCGTACGACTCGGCGTACGGATCATGGGCGGGGGGCGGGGTCATGAATCCTCCGGGCGGGACAGCAGTCGAGCGGTCGTGCCGTCTGAGGGGCCGGTGGGGGGATTGTGGCGGCCGGACGGTGGTTTGGTGAGACGGGTGGATCCGGGGCCGGTCAGTGAAGCAGACTTCCCTGTAGCTCGGCGCGCAGGTCGGGCGTGAGCACCGCGCCCGCGCGGTCGACCAGGAGCGCCATCTCGTAGCCGACGAGGCCGATGTCGCACTCGGGGTGCGCGAGGACGGCGAGGGACGAGCCGTCCGAGATGGACATCAGGAACAGGAAACCCCGCTCCATCTCCACGACCGTCTGCGCCACGTTGCCGCCCTCGAAGATCCGGGAGGCGCCGGCCGTCAGCGAGGTCAGGCCGGAGGCGACGGCCGCGAGCTGGTCGGCGCGGTCGCGGGGGAAGCCCTCCGACATCGCCAGCAGCAGGCCGTCCGCGGACACCACGACGGTGTGCGAGACACCGGGCGTGTTGTCCACGAAGTTGGTGATCAACCAGTTGAGGTTCTGTGCCGCCTGGCTCATCTGGCTCAACTAACGCTCCTGCTGGTGAGTGGGGCTCGGGAAGCTGCCGGTCTGGCCGCTGCCGGCCTGACGGCCCTGAGCGATGCCCCGACGGAGATTGGTCAGCCGGCCGCGCACGTCCTGAGGAGCGCGCGAGACCTGCGGACCGCTGGGGTGCGATTGCTGCTGAGCCGTGCCCGGGACGAGGTTCGCCCGGGGCACACGGCGCGGCAGGCCTGAGGTGGTGACGCCGCCCGAGGCAGGCTGGCGGACCCGCTCCGCCTGCTTGACCAGGTCGTCGTTGGGCGACGAGCGCCAGGCGGTGGTGGCGGCGGGCCGCTGCGGCGCGGCAGGGGTCTGCTGCGGCTGCTGCGGGGCGGCGGGGGTCTCCTCCTCGAGGACCTCGCCGCCGAAGTTCTTCAGCAGCGCTTCCAGACCGCCGTCGAAGCCCTGCCCGACGGCGGCGAACCGCCACACGTCCTTCAGATAGAAGTCGCCCAGCATGACGGCCCGCTCGGTGGAGAACTCCGAGCCGTTGAACGAGTAGCGGGCCACCTCCTCGCCGCCGGCGACGATACGGAGGTATCCGGGGCCGATCTGCGACATCTGGCCGGCGCCGTCGATGGTCGCGGTGAAGGACAGCTTCTGGATGTGCGGGGGGATCCGGTCCAGCGTGACGCGGAAGGACTCCGTGTCGCCTGCCTGCGCGCCCAGCAGCTGGATGGACTCCTCGGGGGACTTCGGCTGGTTGAAGAAGATGAAGTACCGGTCGTCCGACAACCGTTCGTCAGCGTCCAGACCGAAGCAGCTGATGTCGAAGGTCAGCCCCGGGGCGGAGATCTGCACGCCTACGTACAGATCGGTGCCCGCGGTGAGGTCACTGATCCTGGCCTTGTGGCCGCGTTGGAATTCCCTGGGCATGCGTTACGACCGTCCCCCATCCCGAAGTGAGTGCGTCGCGTCAGGCTAACGGCAAACTCGGACATCGGACCAAGCCGGTACAGAGCCGGTACACAATGCGGAGCGGGCTGTGGCAGACCGTCCCGGAGGCGTCACTCGGCGCGTGCGCCGGGCACGTGGGGAAGCCGCTCGGCGGCGACGACCCCTTCGAGATAGCCACGCGCGCGTTCCGTGCGCGGGTAGGCCTCCAGCAGCCGCCAGAAGCGGGGGCCGTGGCCGGGGACGAGCAGATGCGCCAGCTCGTGCAGGAGGACGTAGTCGACGACGTACTCGGGCATGCCCTGCAACCGGTGCGACAGACGGATGCTGCCCTCGGCAGGGGTGCACGAGCCCCAGCGGGTGTTCTGGTTGGTGACCCAGCGGACCGTGGCGGGGCGGGCGCGCCCCTCGAAGTACTGGTCCGACAGCCGCCGCGCCCGCTCGGCCAGTTCGGCGTCGCCGAGGGACCGTCGGCTCTCCTGGGCGGCCAGCTTGTCCAGCATGACGCTCACCCAGCGCTTTTCCTCGGCCTCGGACATCCGGGCGGGGATGAGCACGACGGTGCGGTCGCCGTCACGGTAGGCAGAGACCGTCCGGCGCCGGCGGGCGCTTCTGCGCACCTCGATCGCGCTCGCCCCCGACCCGCTCGGCGGCGGGCTCGTCGTACTGCGCTGTGGCGTTCCGGCGCGGTGCAGTGGGTCGGCGGACACGCCCCGACGGTACCCGCTGCACGAAGGGAAGTCCCGGCTCCGGGACGGTTCGATACGCATCCCGCACGCGGTGCGGGCTCAGGCGGGTGATATGCACCACCCATAAACATCAAATATCTGAGCACATGAGACATATCGAACCGCCCGACGGATGAGACCTCCACACACCCCCCACAACACACCACTCAGCTCATACGACTTACTCGGCGCCCTGTGGACAACGCCCGACAGCGTTCCCCGCCGCCGGGGCATGCTGGCTCCGCCGGCGGGGCCGTACGACCCCACGCCCCGGGCCCCGCCGGCACACGACGACCCACGGGGCGCGGGATGTACGGACACGGGGGACTGTCATGCATCCAGTGGTGAAGCCGGCGCTGCGACGCGGCTGGCGCGACCTCAACACCGTGCAGTTCGGGATGACCCCGGCACACGCCCTGACACTCGGCCCGGTGGACACGGCCACGGGCAGCTTCCTGGAGCTGCTGAACGGCACCCGAGGCATGCGGCTGCTGCGGGAGGAGGCCCGCCGCATGGGCCTGCCGGACGGTCACGCCGACCGGCTGGTGCAGGGACTCGCCCGGTCCGGGCTGCTCGACGACGCGCGCGGAGGCGGCGCGTCCGCCGACACCCTGCGAGAACGCAAGGCCGTCCTGGACCGGCTGCGGCCCGACCTGGCCTCCCTGTCCGTCCTCACCCAGGAGCCGGGCGACGCGATGCGGCTGCTCGCGGCACGCCGCTCCCTGCGGGTGCAGGTGCGCGGCGCCGGCCGGGTCGGGGCCGTCCTGGCCGCACTGTTGTCCGGCGCGGGGGTCGGCGAGGTCGATGTGCTCGACGGCGGGCAGGTCGAACCGTGGGACATCGCACCCGGCGGACTCCCCGCCGACCTGGTCGGGGAGCGCCGCACCGAGGCCGCACACCGCGTCGTCCGCCGGGCGGCACCGGACCGGCCGCCCCGCCGCACCCCGGGCGGCGAACCCGAGCCCGGCTGGTCCCTGGTCGTCCTCGCACCGCGCGACGACGTCGCCGTGCACGCCCCTCCCCCGGCCGCCGCCGAGCCGTATCTGACGTCCGGCACACCCCACCTGTACGCGGGTGTGGTGGAGGCAACCGGTATCGTCGGGCCGCTCGTCCTTCCCGGGGAGACCGGCTGCGCCGGCTGTCTGGACCGGACCAGGGCGGACCGGGACGCCACCTGGCCGCGTCTGGTCGCCCAGTGGCGTTCCGCCCGGCCGCGGCACGTGCGACCGTGCGATCTCGCGCTGGCCACCACGGTCGCCGGGCTGGCGGCGGCGCACGCGCTCGCCTTCCTCGACGGCCGGCAGCCCTCCAGCGCGGGGGCCCGTTGGGAGTGCTCCCTGCCGGGTCTGCAGTGGCATGCGAGAGCGGTGTGGCCGCACCCGGAATGCCCTTGCGGGGCAGCGGAGAAAGGCAGCGGGGAACAGGCCTCCGGGGACGGGGCGGCGCACGAGACAATGGGTGAGCAACGGTCGTCGACGGAGGAACGCCACAGGGCACGTGCGGCGCGGCCGGCTGGGACTTGGAGGGCGCATGTCTGATCTTCCCCGGAAGGCGGTCACCCGGACCGCCAAGCTCGCCGCGCTCCCGCTCGGCTTCGCCGGCCGGGCGACATGGGGGCTGGGCAAGCGGATCGTGGGAGAGTCCGCGGAGATCGTCGGCCGCGAGCTTCAGCAGCGCACGGCCGAGCAGCTGTTCAAGGTGCTCGGTGAGCTGAAGGGCGGCGCGATGAAGTTCGGACAGGCCCTGTCCGTCTTCGAGTCGGCGCTGCCCGAGGAGGTCGCAGGCCCCTACCGGGCCGCGCTGACCAAGCTGCAGGACGCGGCGCCCCCGATGCCCACACGCACCGTGCACGCGGTGCTGCGGGAGCGGCTCGGCGAGGACTGGCAGGAGCTGTTCCTGGAGTTCGAGGACAAGCCGGCCGCGGCGGCCTCCATCGGGCAGGTGCACCGGGGCGTGTGGCACGACGGCCGGGAGGTGGCGGTCAAGGTCCAGTATCCGGGCGCGGGCGACGCGTTGCTGTCCGACCTCAACCAACTGAGCCGGTTCGCCCGCCTGTTGGGCCCGCTCATCCCCGGTATGGACATCAAGCCGCTGATCACCGAGCTGCGTGACCGGGTCTCCGAGGAACTGGACTACGCCCTGGAGGCACAGGCCCAGCAGGTCCACGCCGAGGAGTTCGCGGGCGACCCTGATGTACTGGTGCCCGCCGTGGTCCATCAGTGCGAACAGGTGCTGATCACCGAGTGGATCGACGGCATCCCCCTGTCCGAGATCATCTCGGACGGCACGCAGGAGCAGCGCGACCGGGCGGGTCAGCTCCTGGCGCGCTTCCTGTTCTCCGGCCCCGCCCGCACCGGGCTGCTGCACGCCGATCCCCACCCGGGGAACTTCCGTCTGCTGCCCGGCGACGCGGACAGCGCGGAGGACTGGCAGCTCGGCGTGCTGGACTTCGGCACCGTCGACCGGCTGCCCGGCGGGCTGCCCACCCCGATCGGCGATTCCCTGCGCATGACACTCGACGGCGACGCCGAGTCGGTGTACGAGCTGCTGTGCGCGGAGGGGTTCGTCAAGGAGTCGATCGACCTCGACCCCGATGCGGTCCTCGACTATCTGCTGCCCATCATCGAACCGGCGCAGGTGGAGGAGTTCACCTTCACCCGGAACTGGATGCGCAGCCAGGCCGCCCGCATCGCCGACCCCCGCTCCCCCGCCTATCAGCTCGGCAAGCAGCTCAACCTTCCCCCGGCCTATCTGCTGATCCACCGGGTGACGCTGAGCACGATCGGGGTGCTGTGCCAGCTCGGGGCGACGGTGCGGCTGCGCGAGGAACTCCTGGAGTGGCTCCCGGGCTTCCTCCCGGAGAAACCAGAGCCGAAGGAGGACGCCGCCGGGGCGTGAGGGGACGTCCGGTGCCGGGCCCCCTGGGCCTCCGAGCAGCGGCCCAGGGCCGAGCGGCACGGAAACCGATGGCCTTGAACCTGGTCGGCGCGCACTACCAGGGGCGGAGAGGCCAGGCACGGCCCCGCACGCAGACCGGCTGACCGGGGCAGGCCCCGTTCAGTGCACTGCGGGGGCGGGCCCGCACAGAGGCCGCCTGACCGAGACCCGTTCGGCGCTCTGCCAGCGGCAGAGCAACCGGGGGCGGATGCGCACGGAGGACCGGGTTGAGGCCGGGGCGGGCCCGGACCTGCACGCGGGCGGGCGCGCTGGACAGGCGGGGACGCCGCGGCATGCGCGGGGCCGGGTGCCTCGGGCAGGGCCGGCCGCGGGGGCAAGGACGCACGGGGCGAGGACGCGCAGGGCCCGAGCGAGGGCAGGATCGCAGGTCGGCGAGCGGGCGACCCACGCCCGGACGCGGGCCGGACGGGAGCGGGGTGGGGAG
>NZ_JALLGL010000195.1 GCF_023072675.1 Streptomyces sp. XM83C | reverse complement strand
GCCCTACGCCGGGCAGTGGGCACTGCCCGGCGGGTTCCTGCTGCCCGACGAGTCCGCCGAGGCCGCCGCCCGGCTCCACCCGCCGCTGCTTCGGCCCACCCAGGAAGGACGCCCCGCATGACCGTCACCGTCCGCAAGAAGGTTGCCACCGGCACCCTGACCGGCCTCGCCCTGGGCGACGCCCTCGGCTTCCCCACCGAGTTCGACGACCTGCCGTCGATCCTCGCCAAGTGCGGGCCCTGGCGCGGCATGGAGCTGCCCCGGCCGGCGATCGTCAGCGACGACACCCAGATGACCCTCGCGTTCGGCAGCGCCCTGCGCACCGCCCTGTCCGACGGCCCCCTCACCGCCGAGCGGCTGGAGGGCCCGCTGCGCGAGGAGTACGTGGCCTGGTACCACTCGCCCGAGAACGACCGCGCCCCCGGCAACACCTGCCTCACCGCCTGCCGGATCCTCGCCGACGAGACCCGCCCCTGGCAGGACGCGAGCCGGATCCACTCCAAGGGCTGCGGCGCCGACATGCGCGTCGCCCCCGTCGGCCTGGTCCCCGGCCTCACCGACGAACAGCGCGCCGGCGCCGCCCAGTTCCAGGCCGCCCTCACCCACGGTCACCCCACCGCGCTCGCCGCCTCCGACCTCACCGCGCACGCCGTGCACCTCCTCGCCCGGGGCACCGACCCGGCCGGACTCGTCGGACAGCTCAGGTCGTACGCTCTCGACCACCGCACCCGCTACCACCACACCTGGCTCGGCGACCTGTGGACCCGCGCCCAGGACCCCGGCCCCGAGCACTTCATCGCCCGCGGCTGGGACGAATGCCTCGCCGTCCTCGAACGCCTGGAGCACGCCGTGCGCACCGTCTCCCCGGAGACCGACCCCTGCCTGGCCACCGGAGACGGCTGGATCGCCGAGGAGGCCCTCGCCACGGGCCTGCTGTGCTTCCTGCTCTTCCCCGACGAACCGCTGACCGCGCTGCGCCGCGCCGCCTGCACCAAGGGCGACTCCGACTCCATCGCGTGCCTGACCGGCGCGTTCGCCGGCGCCTGGCTCGGCGCGGACGCCTGGCCCGCCGAATGGGCGGAGCGCATCGAGTACCGCGACGAGCTGCTCTCGCTCGGCACGCTCTGGGACGCCTGACCGGCCCGCCGGCGCGTCTCACGGGGCGGGCCTCGCGCGCCCGCCCCCCGCGCCCTGACTAGGCTGGACGGCCGAAGAGCCGAAGACGCGTGGAACACGCGCGCTGTCAGCAAGGAGCGACGCCGTGGCGGTACGAGCGGTGCGGGGCGCCGTCCAACTCGAACGGGACGAGGCCGGCCACATGGAGGAGCAGGTCGGGGCCCTGCTCACGGCCGTCCTCGAACGGAACGGGCTGACCACCGACGACCTGATCAGCATCTGGTTCACGGCCACCCCCGACCTGCACAGCGACTTCCCGGCCGCCGCCGCCCGCAAGCTCGGCGTCGTCGACGTACCGCTGATCTGCGCGCAGGAACTCGACATCGAGGGCGCCATGCCGCGCGTCGTGCGCATCCTCGCCCACATCGAGTCCGACAAGCCCCGCTCCGCGATCAACCACGTCTACCTCGGCGCCGCCGCCGCTCTCCGCAAGGACATCGCCCAGTGAGGACCGCACTCGTCATCGGCACCGGCCTCATCGGCACCTCCGCCGCCCTGGCCCTCGTCCAGCGCGGCGTCGTCGTCCACCTCTCGGACCACGACCCCGAGCAGGCCCGCACCGCCGCCGCCCTCGGCGCCGGCACCGACGAGACCCCCGAAAGCCCCGTCGACCTGGCCGTCGTCGCCGCCCCGCCCGCCCACGTCGCCGGCGTCCTCGCCGACGCCATGCGCCGCGGCCTCGCCCGCGGCTACGTCGACGTCGCCAGCGTCAAGGGCGGACCGCGCCGCGAGCTGGAGGCACTCGGCCTCGACCTGTCCGCGTACATCGGCACCCACCCCATGTCCGGACGGGAGAAGTCCGGCCCGCTCGCCGCCACCGGCGATCTCTTCGAGGGCCGCCCCTGGGTGCTCACCCCCACCCGCGACACCGACACCGAGGTGCTGAACCTCGCCCTGGAGCTGGTCTCCCACTGCCGGGCCGTCCCCGTCGTCATGGACGCCGACGCCCACGACCGCGCCGTCGCCCTCGTCTCCCACATGCCCCACCTGGTGTCCAGCATGGTCGCCGCCCGCCTGGAGCACGCCGACGAGGCCGCCGTACGACTGTGCGGGCAGGGCATCCGCGACGTGACCCGGATCGCCGCCTCCGACCCGCGGATGTGGATCGACATCCTCTCCGCCAACCCCGGACCCGTCGCCGACCTGCTCACCGAGGTCGCCGCCGACCTCGACGAGACCGTCCGTGCCCTCAGGGCACTCCAGTCCTCCGACGACGACAAACGCCGCGAGGGCACCACCGGCATCGAGGACGTCCTGCGCCGCGGCAACGCCGGCCAGGTCCGCGTCCCCGGCAAGCACGGCAGTGCCCCGCGGACGTACGAGGTCGTGGCCGTTCTCATCGACGACCAGCCCGGCCAGCTCGCCCGGATCTTCGCCGACGCGGGCCGCGCCGGCGTCAACATCGAGGACGTCCGCATCGAGCACGCCACCGGGCAGCAGGCCGGTCTGGTGCAGCTGATGGTGGAGCCGAAGGCGGTGCCCGTGCTGACCGCCGCGCTGCGCGAGCGGGGCTGGGCCCTCCGCCCGTAGGGGAGGCCCCCGGGGGGCCGGTAACCTTGTGCGGGGCGCCCCCTTACGGCCCTGGCGTCCCGCACCCCACCACCGCAGCGCACCAGGAAGGTGTCCCCCCGTGGAAAACGGCGCCGCCCAGCCCGTGATTGTCGCCATCGACGGCCCCTCCGGCACGGGCAAGTCGAGCACGTCCAAGGCCGTGGCCGCCCAGCTCGGCCTGAGCTACCTGGACACCGGTGCCCAGTACCGGGCGATCACCTGGTGGATGGTGACCAACGGCATCGACATCGACGACCCGACGGCGATCGCCGCCGTCGCCGGCAAGCCGGAGATCGTCTCCGGCACCGACCCGAACGCCCCGACGATCACCGTCGACGGCACCGATGTCTCCGCCCCGATCCGCACCCAGGAGGTCACCTCCAAGGTCAGCGCCGTCAGCGCCGTCCCCGAGGTGCGCGCCCGCATCACCGAGCTGCAGCGCTCCATCGCGGCCGGCGCGGAGAACGGCATTGTCGTCGAGGGCCGTGACATCGGTACGACCGTGCTGCCCGACGCCGACCTGAAGATCTTCCTCACCGCCTCGCCGGAGGCCCGCGCCGCCCGCCGCAGCGGCGAGCTGAAGGGCGCCGACCTGCACTCCACCCGTGAGGCCCTGCTCAAGCGGGACGCGGCCGACTCCAGCCGCAAGACCTCCCCGCTCGCCAAGGCGGACGACGCCGTCGAGGTGGACACCACCGACCTCACCCTCGCGCAGGTCATCGAGTGTGTCGTCACCCTCGTCGAGGAGAAGCGGGCGGGGAAGTGACCACACCGTCCCTCCCCTCCGAGCGGGGCGCCGACATCGGGCGGCGCATCGGCGTCGGCCTGATGTACGGGCTGTGGCGGCCCCGTGTGCTCGGCGCCTGGCGGATACCGGCGACCGGGCCGGTCATCCTCGCCGTCAACCACTCCCACAACATCGACGGGCCCGTGGTCATGGGCGTGGCCCCCCGGCCCGTCCACTTCCTGATCAAGAAAGAGGCGTTCGTCGGACCGCTCGACCCCTTCCTGACCGGCATCGGTCAGCTGAAGGTGGACCGGGCCTCGGCCGACCGCACCGCGATCACCCGCGCCCTGGACGTCCTCGCGGCCGGCCACGTCCTCGGGATCTTCCCGGAGGGCACCCGCGGCGAAGGCGACTTCGCCTCGCTGCGCGCCGGGCTCGCCTACTTCGCCGTCCGCAGCGGCGCGCCGATCGTGCCCGTGGCGGTGCTGGGAAGTTCCGACCGGCCCGGACGGTTGATCAAGGCGCTGCCCGCGCTGCGCTCCCGCGTCGACGTCGTCTTCGGCGACCCCTTCGAGGCGGGCGACGGCAGCGGACGGCGTACCCGCAAGGCCCTGGACGGGGCCACGGAACGCATCCAGAAACAGCTCACCCGCCACCTGGAAAACGCCAGGCGTCTCACCCGGCGCTAGGCGACACTGAGTAGTGGATCAGCCCGACCCCGTCGGACCGGGTCCACCGATCACCACGAATGAACGACGAGGTACGGACTTCATGAACGACCACATCCAGCCCGACGGCTCGGACGCGCACGAGCACGATCACGGGGCGCTCGGCGACGCCGAGTACGCGGAGTTCATGGAGCTCGCCGCGGAAGAGGGCTTCGACATCGAGGACGTCGAGGGCGCGATCGAGGCGGCCGGGCACGGCCCGCTGCCCGTGCTCGCCGTCGTCGGCCGCCCCAATGTCGGCAAGTCGACCCTCGTCAACCGCATCATCGGCCGCCGTGAGGCCGTCGTCGAGGACCGGCCCGGCGTCACCCGCGACCGTGTCACCTACGAGGCCGAGTGGGCGGGCCGCCGCTTCAAGGTCGTCGACACCGGCGGCTGGGAGCAGGACGTCTTCGGTATCGACGCCTCCGTCGCCGCGCAGGCCGAGTTCGCCATCGACGCCGCCGACGCCGTCGTCTTCGTCGTCGACGCCAAGGTCGGCGCCACCGACACGGACGAGGCCGTCGTACGGCTGCTGCGCAAGGCCGGCAAGCCCGTCGTGCTGTGCGCCAACAAGGTCGACGGCCCCAGCGGCGAGGCCGACGCCGCCTACCTGTGGAACCTGGGCCTCGGCGAGCCGCACCCCGTCTCCGCGCTGCACGGCCGCGGCACCGGCGACATGCTCGACGCCGTGCTGGAGGCGCTGCCCGAGGCGCCCGAGCAGTCCTTCGGCGGCGCCGGCCTCGGCGGCCCCCGCCGGGTCGCGCTGATCGGCCGCCCCAACGTCGGCAAGTCCTCTCTGCTGAACAAGGTGGCCGGCGAGGAGCGTGTCGTCGTCAACGAACTCGCCGGCACCACCCGTGACCCGGTCGACGAGCTGATCGAACTGGGCGGCAGGACCTGGAAGTTCGTCGACACCGCCGGTATCCGCAAGCGGGTCCACCTTCAGCAGGGCGCCGACTACTACGCCTCGCTGCGCACCGCCGCCGCCGTGGAGAAGGCCGAGGTCGCCGTCGTCCTCATCGACGCCTCCGAGAGCATCTCCGTGCAGGACCAGCGCATCGTCACCATGGCGGTCGAGGCGGGCCGCGCGCTCGTCCTCGCCTTCAACAAGTGGGACACCCTCGACGAGGAGCGCCGCTACTACCTGGAGCGGGAGATCGAGACCGAGCTGGGCCAGGTGTCCTGGGCGCCCCGCGTGAACGTCTCCGCGCGCACCGGCCGCCACATGGAGAAGCTGGTCCCGGCGATCGAGACCGCGCTGGCCGGCTGGGAGACCCGCGTCCCCACGGGCCGTCTCAACGCCTTCCTCGGCGAGCTGGTCGCCGCCCACCCGCACCCGATCCGGGGTGGCAAGCAGCCCCGCATCCTCTTCGGCACGCAGGCCGGCACCAAGCCGCCGCGGTTCGTGCTGTTCGCCTCCGGCTTCATCGAGGCCGGCTACCGGCGGTTCATCGAGCGCCGGCTGCGCGAGGAGTTCGGGTTCGAGGGCACGCCGATCCACATCTCGGTGCGGGTGCGGGAGAAGCGCGGCCGCAAGAAGTAGCCGGGCCGGCCCGTCGGCCGCAGCCGTCGCCGGAAAGGGCGGTCCCTCGCGGAGGGACCGCCCTTTCCGGCTGCCGTGGACCGGCTCAGCCGGCCGCGTGCCGCCCGGGCGGCAGCGCCGCCGGGACACGCCGGTCACCCGGGCGCTGCGCCTCCAGGTGCCCCACGCGCTGCCACTGCGTCTGCTGCCGCGCGCTGAACGCGCCCGCGCTGTAGGCGCTGTACGAGCCGGTGCGGGCGAACGAGCCCGGTCTGTAGGGGCTGCGCCCGAAGGCGGTGAACCCCAGCTCCTCCTCGCCGCTGCGGTCACCCGGCAGCGTACGGAAGGACTTGACGTACTCGGCGTAGAGCGCGTCGTAGATCGGCGTGGCCGAGAGGCCGCCCAGGGGGTCCTGGCGGCGGGGGGCGTCGTAGGTGTGCACGTACAGCCAAACGACGCCGACGCGTCGAAGGATGCGGCCCCGCCGCCCGGTTCGGCACGCGGGGGCTGTCAGGTGCCCGCGAGCGGCAGCGCGGCGGCCACCAGCTTGCCGTTCGCGGCGGCCTTGTCCAGGGCGTCCCGCAGCAGGTCCTCGCGGGGCTGGCGGCCGATGGAGCCGACGGGGGCCGCGTACATCAGCACCTGCTGGTGCTTGTTGGCGGCGGCCCGCCAGCCGTCGGTCACCTGTAGCGGCTGGTGGGCCTGCCACCAGGCGACCGGCTGGCCGCCGTCGGTGCCCGGTTGCAGGATGGCGTGCAGCCGGCCCACGGCGAGCAGCACCGACCAGCCGTGCAGCACCGGCGGCACGCCCGTCAGCTCGGTCAGCGGCATGAACCCCTGCTCGATCAGCAGCGGCAGGAAGTCGTCGCCGGCGCCCGTGGTGCCGGGCCGCACGATCGGCGCGGTCGGCTCGACGACCAGCGCGGGATGCAACTCCCCGGCGATCAGCACGAGTCCGCTGGTCACGCCGAGCACGGCCTGCTCGGGTACGGCCCTCTCGGGCTCGGTCACGGCGGGGGGGGGGGGGCCCCGGGGGGGATGTCCCCGCCGATGGAGCGGACGGCGCCCTGGAGCTGCTCCTCGGTGACCTGGACGACCTGCGAGGGCAGGCAGCCGGCGTGGGCGAAGGCGAGTACGGCGGTCTCGTCGCCGATGAACAGAACGGTGCTGGTGGGCTCGCGCTCGGAGTCGCCGGGAGTACGGCAGGAGGTGCAGTCGTAACTGCCGGGGGCGTTGTCTCCGGCGAGCAGTCGGTCGGCTTCTTCGTCGCCGATCTCGGCACGTACCTCGTCGCTGACGTCGAGCATGCGCGGCACGGGTGGCTCCCTCGGGATGCGGTGCTTCGGTGAGGCCGGGAGGGTCCCCGGCTCATGAAGGACTCAACGGGCGATCTGTGGTGGGAGTCACGCACCTGGCGGAACGGAATCGTACGGTCGGACGCGCAGCGTGACCTGCCCCACGGAATCGGTCACTCAACGTCAGAAGGCCGCCGAGTCAAGGAAGTTGACAGGGTGAAGTAGGTCACGGTTTGGTGACGCCCGTCGGTCGCGTATCCCTAAATATGGGGATCTAGTGGCTGTCCGGATTTCGACGATACCGGCGGTAACGGGCAACTGGCCTGGAACGAAAGGCACTTGGTTGATGCCGGGCCGCCCGGCTCCCTACATTCCTCCGCCGTGTGCAACGAGCACCGCTCGGGTACGTCCGCCGACCGCACCACCGGACTGCGTCACGCAGTCCCTCTGCCGGCGGACGGGGCGGACGCACACCGACGCGTCCACGCGCGAAGGTGGCGTCCCGCCTTGGGGGACCCCGAGTTGTCCGAGAGGGAACTTCATGTCCGAATGTGCCGATAACACCCGCAACAACGCCCGGAAGACCCGTACGACGGCAGCCCTCGCCGGGGCGGCGCTCCTCGCGCCTCTCGGTCTGCTCGCCGCGACCGGCAACGCAGCGGCGGCGGACAGCGGCGTGTGGGACCGCATCGCCCAGTGCGAGAGCGGCGGCAACTGGCACATCAACACCGGCAACGGCTACTACGGCGGACTCCAGTTCTCCGCCTCCACCTGGCGCGCCTACGGCGGCACGGCCTACGCGCCGACCGCCGACAAGGCCACCAGGGCCCAGCAGATCGCCGTCGCCGCCAAGGTCCAGCGTTCCCAGGGGTGGGGAGCCTGGCCCGTCTGCTCGGCCCGCGCCGGGGCGTACGGCAGCGCACCCCGGACATCGGCGGCCGGCACCGCGAAGAAGTCCTCGAAGGCCGGCGGGACCACGTCCGGTTCGAGGTCCGCCAAGTCCTCGAAGTCGCCCACCTGGAAGCCCGCCGAGGGGACGGGCCGGAGCGCCGCGCGCAGCGACCGCGGCACCTCCCGCGGCGACTACACCGTCCGCGCCGGCGACACGCTCAGCGCCATCGCCGCCCGCCACGGCACCAGCTGGCAGCGGATCTGGGCCGACAACCGGGCCGTCATCGGCGACGACCCCGACCTGATCCTGCCCGGGCAGCGCCTCGAACTCTGAGCGCGCGCCCGAGGGTTCACACCCCGGCCCCGCCCGGTCCGCCGACCGGGCGGGGCCCGCGCGCACCACGACGCTCGAACTCGCCCGCCTCACCGCCGAACACGACCCGCCCCCGCAGCAGTTCGTACACGAACGCCCTCCGCCCGCGCAGCGCCGGCGGCATCCGCTGCTCGGCCAGGACCACACAGGCGTCGAGAGCGGCCAGCAGCTCGTACGTCCGTGCCGCCACCTCGGGTGCCATGCCCTGCGCGGGCTCGTCGATGAGCACCACACGCGCGCGTGCCAGCAGCGCCCGCGACACCGCGAGCATGCGCTGCTCCCCGCCGGACAGGGTGCCCGCACGGCGGTCGAGGAGCGGGCGCAGCCGCGGGTAGGCGTCGAGCGCCGGTCCGCACTCGCGGGCGGCGAGGGCGAGGTTCTCGCGCACGGTCAGCGAGCCGAACACCGCCCGCCGGTCGGGCACCAGACACAGCCCGCGCCGCGCCCGCTCGTGGGCGGGCAGCCGCGTCACGTCGACGCCGTCCCACAGCACCGCGCCGCCCGACAGCGGAACCGTGCCCGCCAGGGCGCGCAGGGCGGTGCTGCGGCCGGAGCCGTTGCGGCCCAGCAGCACGGTCAGCGCGGGGCCGGGCGCGGCCAGCGTGACCCCGTGCAGGGCCTCCAGGGGTCCGTAGCGCACACGCGCGTGGTGCAGCGCGACGACGGTCATGGCGCACCCCCGGCGAGGACCCGGCCGGGCGGGCCGGACATGACGATCCGCCCCGCCGCCATCACATGCACGACATCGG
This sequence comes from Streptomyces sp. XM83C, assembly GCF_023072675.1. Taxonomy (GTDB): domain Bacteria; phylum Actinomycetota; class Actinomycetes; order Streptomycetales; family Streptomycetaceae; genus Streptomyces; species Streptomyces thermocoprophilus. The sequence continues at coordinate 2,548 of NZ_JALLGL010000195.1, read as the reverse complement.
CGAGGCCGGCGACCAGATCGAGGTCGTGCTCGACGACCAGCAGGGCGACGCCGTCGGCGGCGAGCGCCCGCAGCAGCCGGGCCAGCGCCGCCACCTCGGCGTCGTCCAGACCGGCCGCGGGCTCGTCCAGCAGCAGCACCCGCGGTCCGCCCGCCAGCGCGCGGGCCAGCTCCACGCGGCGCAGCGCACCCGTCGGCAGACCGGCGGCCGGGCGGGTGCGCAACGGGCCGTCGAGGCGCAGCAGACGCAGAGTGCGCTCCACGGCGGCGGCCGGATCGGGGACCCCGGCCTGTTCGGCGCCGACGCGGACGTTGTCGGCGACGGTGAGCGTCGGGAAGACGGCCAGCTGCTGGAAGGTGCGGGCGACGCCGAGGCGGGTGCGGACGTGCGGCGGGGTGCGCGTGATGTCCATGCCCCGGTACAGCACCCGGCCGTCCGCCGGCCGGGCCGTCCCCGCCAGGCAGTGGAAGAGGCTGCTCTTGCCGGCCCCGTTGGGTCCGACCACGGCGGTCACCCGGCCGGGAGACACCCCGAGATCCACACCGGCGAGGGCCGTGAACCCGTCGTACCGGAGCCACAGGTCCCGCGCGACGAGCACGGGGGAGGAGCCGCCCGGCTCGGGGAGCGGCCCGCGGGGCGGGACGGCGGCGGCCGGCGCGGGGGCGGCCTCGGGCCCCGGGCCGGAGGTGGACCCCGCGTCGGATCCGGATGTGGAACCGGGGGCCGGGCCGGAGGTGGACCCCGCGTCGGATCCGGATGCGGAACCGGGCGCCGACCCGGATGCGGAACCGGGGGCCGGATCGTCGGCCGGGCCGCCCGCCCTGCTCGTCTCGCCTCCGCCGTCCGTACGGCCTGCGTCGGCTCCGCACGCCGTGCCTCCGCCGCTCGTACGGCCCCTGCGTCCCCCGCTTCCTCGGGTCACCCCGCTTCCATGGCCCGTACGTCCCGCGCCTCCTCCGGTCACCCCGCCTCCGTCGCCCGTACGTCCCGCGCCTCCTCCGGTCACCCCGCTCCCGTCGCCCGTACGTCCCCCGCCCCCCGCGCCACCGTCGCCGGTCCCGTACGCCGTGGCGCCCGCCGGGACCGGGATCAGGCCCGGCGGGCCCGGCCGCCGGTGCCGGTGCAGGCGCCGGCGGGTCGCCCGGCCCAGGGGCGTCAGGCGGGACCCGGGGCCGGGGCGCAGACGGCGGGTCGTCTGCCGCAGCGTCTCGTACGGGCCCTGCGGGAGCCGGCCCACCAGCACCGCCAGCACGCCGACCGTCGCCGCCGCGACACCGCCCCGCGCGCCCGCGTCCAGGCCCACCAGCAGCGCGGCGGCGGCCAGAGCGCCCAGCGCGCTGTCGGCGCCGAGGGCGACGACCGCCGCGAACCACAGCAGGCCGCGCACCGGGTCGTACGCGCCCGGGTCGAAGGCGCGCAGGCCCATGCCGAGCAGGCCGCCGCCGAGGGCGGCCAGGGCGGCGCCCACGACGAACGCCCACAGCTTCAGCGTCGGCACCGGCACGCCCGCCGCCGACGCGCCCCCCTCGTGGTCGCGCAGTGCCGCCAGCGCCCGCCCGGTGCGGCCCTGCCGCAGCCGCCGTACCGCCAGCAGGGCGGCGCTCAGCAGGACCAGCTCCAGCACGTAGTAGGCGCGGTCGCCGTCGAAACCCGCCGGCCTCTCCAGCGCCAGCCCGGCCGTCACGGACGGCTGGGCGAAGACGAAACGGCTCACTCCGACGCCCACCGCGAACGTCGCGAGGGCCAGCGCCAGACCGTGCCGGTGGATCGCGGGCCAGCCGGTCAGCACCCCCAGCGGGGCGACCAGCAGCACCGCCACGGCCAGCGCGGGCAGCTCCGGCAGCGCGGGCACGGCCGGGAAGCGGCCCGCCGCCAGCAGGGCCGTGAACAGGGCGCCCAGCCCCGCGTACGCGGCCTGGCCCAGGGAGATCTGGCCGCCGCGCCCGGTCACCACCACCAGCGACAGCAGCACCACGCCCAGCGCCGGTACCTGCACCGATGTGTGCAGGTCCGAGCCGGCCAGGCCCAGCGGCAGCAGGAACAGCACCACCGCCACCGGCCATGCCCCGGCCGGCGCGACCGCCCGCGTGGTGACCGCGCGCGGCAGCGCGTCCCGCGCCCCCACCCCCGGCAGGACCAGCGCGGCGACCAGCAGCGTCACCACGAACAGATTCGTGCCGACCGCCTGCACCAGCGGCGCCCCCCACCCGGTCGGGTGCAGCCGCGTCAGCTGGCTCTGCGCCACGCCGACGACGAGCGCCACCGCCACCGCCACGGGCAGGCTGCGCATCCGCGCGGCCACGGCGACCGCGACCACCTCCATCACCAGCAGCGGCAACCCGTACGGGTCCAGCCGCACATACGGCGCCAGCAGCACACCCGTCAGGCCCGCCGTGAACGACCCGAACGCCCACCCGGCCGCCGCCACCCGGTCCGCGTCCACCCCGCCGAGCACCGCCAGCCGCCGGTCGTCCACCACCGCCCGCAGCTCCCGCCCGAACCGCGTCCACCGGGTCACCGCGCCCACCGCCACCGCCAGCGCCAGAAC
>NZ_JALLGL010000194.1 GCF_023072675.1 Streptomyces sp. XM83C | reverse complement strand
ACCAGCGAACGCTCACCGCCCCTGACCGGCCGCCGATCGCTCCCGCCCCCGACCGACCGGCGGACCGCTCACCGGCGACGACCACCCCTTCGCCCCCTCAGCCTCGGTTGCGGGGATGGTCGCGGGCGGTCCGCTCGTTCCCCCGCTTGTAGTTCCCGGTCCACCGGGCCATCACCAGCTGCGGATCTCCCGAGGCGACCTCGGCGAGGAACTGCTCGGCCCTCCCGCCGTGCAGGGTGGTCGCGGGGCGGCCGTGGTGGGTGATGCGGACGGTGCCGTCCGCGTGCGTGACGTAAAGGAATCCATGCGGGCGTGCCATGCGGGGCAGCGTACGGATGCCCGGGCCGCGCGCCCACCTGTTATCCGCGCGCGACCCGGGCACCACTGCACGCCCCGAGGGGGCTACGGCACGCTCCGGGAGGGCTGAGGCACCACCACGATCTTCCGCCCCACCCCCGAGGCGAACTGCTCCAGCGCCTCCGGGTAGTTCTCCAGCGGGATGCGGTCGCTGATGAACACCTCCGGGTCCAGCACCCCGCCCGCGAAGAGCTCCGCCGCCCGCTCGAAGCTGTGCAGCACCGCCATCGAACCCGTGATGGTGATCTCCTGGTTGTAGATGCGGTACGGGTCGATCGTCACGCGCGTCGCGTAGTCCGCCACGCCGAACTGAAGAAACGTTCCGGCCTTGGCGACCCGGCCCAGCCCGTCCTGGATCGCCGCCGCGTTGCCGGTGGCGTCCACGACGACCTCCCAGCCCTGCGGCCGGTCCAGCTCGTCCGCGCTCGCCGCCGCGGCCGACACTCCGAGCCGGCGGGCCGTCTCCAGCCGGGCCGGGTTCACATCGACCACGTCCACGCTCGCCGCGCCCGTCCGCTTGGCCAGCTCCAGCATCATCAGGCCCATCGTGCCGGAGCCGTAGATCAGCACATGCGCGCCGAGCCGGGAGTTCAGCACGTCGTATCCGCGCACCGCGCACGACAGCGGCTCGATCAGCGCCGCGTCCTCGGTGCGCACATGCTCGGGGAGCTTGACGCAGTTCGCCACGGGGGCGAGGGCGTAGCGGGCGGCGCCACCCGCGGTGGTCACGCCGATCGCGGCCCAGCGCTCGCACAGGTTGTTGTGGCCGGTACGGCAGTAGCGGCACTCGTAGCAGTACAGCGAGGGGTCCACGGCCACCCGGTCGCCCTCCGCGACCTCGGTGACCCGGGTGCCGACGGCCACCACGGTGCCCGCGAACTCGTGCCCCGGCACGATCGGCAGCTTCGGCGCGAACTCGCCCTGGAGGATGTGCAGATCGGTGCCGCACAGGCCGCACGCGGCGACCTCGACGACGACCTCGCGGGGACCGGGCGTCGGGTCCGGGACCTCCGTGACGACGGCACGGCCCACGGACTCGATGACGGCGGCCTTCATTTGACAGCTCCCAACGACAGGCCCTGGACCAGCTTGTCCTGGGCGGCGAACCCCGCGGCGAGCACCGGCAGGGAGACGACGAGCGACGCGGCGCACACCTTCGCCAGGAACAGGCCCTGGCTGGTGATGAAGCCGGTCAGGAAGACGGGCGCGGTCTCGGCGACGACGCCGGTGAGCACCCGGGCGAACAGCAGCTCGTTCCAGCTGAAGATGAAGCAGATCAGGGCTGTCGCGGCGATGCCCGGCAGGGCGATCGGGGCGATCACCCGGGCGAGGACCGTCGGCAGCCGCGCCCCGTCCACCCGGGCCGCCTCGATGACGGCGACGGGGATCTCGGAGAGGAAGGACTGCATCATCCACACCGCGATCGGCAGGTTCATGGAGGTGTGGAGCAGGACGAGCAGCCAGATGTTGTCGAGCAGGCCGGTGTTCTTGGCGAACAGGTAGATCGGCAGCAGGCCCGCCACGACCGGCAGCATCTTCGTCGACAGGAAGAAGAACAGCACGTCGGTCCATTTGCGCACCCGCCGGATCGACAGCGCGTACGCGGCCGGCAGGGCCAGCAGCAGCACGAGCAGCGTCGACGCGACCGACGCGACCGTCGAGTTGATCAGGGCGGGCCAGGGGCTCGCCCCGCCTCCGGTGCCGAAGAACTCGCGGTAGCCGTCGAGGGTGAGCGAGGCGGTGAGGGACGGCGGGTTGGTCGCCGCGTCCTGCTCCGAGTGGAAGGACGTCAGCGCCATCCACGCGATGGGCAGGAAGAACACGATCCCGGCGAGCCAGGCCACCAGGCCGAGCCCGTTGCGGCGCACTGCTGCGGTCATGACCGCGCCACCTCCTCACGGAACAGGGACGACACCACGCGCAGGGCGAAAGTGGCGATGACGATCGAGCCGATGACGACGAGGACGCCGGCGGCGGAGGCCAGACCGTTCTCATGGGCCTGGTAGAAGCTCTGGTAGACGGTGTACGGCAGGTTGGCGGTGCCGAGGCCGCCGGAGGTGATGGTGAACACCGCGTCGAAGTTCTGCACGATGTAGATCGAGCCGAGCAGCGCGCCCAGTTCGAGGTAGCGGCGCAGATGCGGCAGCGTCAGATGGCGGAAGATCTGCCAGTCGTTCGCCCCGTCCACCCGGGCGGCCTCGATCTGCTCGTGGTCGCGGCTCTGCAGGCCGGCCAGCAGGATCAGCATCATGAACGGGGTCCACTGCCACACCAGGGACGCCTCCACCGCGAGCAGCGGCGTGCGGGAGATCCAGTCGGGCTGGGGGCCGCCGACGTAGTGCAGCAGCCCGTTGAGCAGGCCGTACTCCGGGTTGTAGAGCACGTGCTTCCACAGCAGCGCCGCGGCCACGGGCACGATCAGGAACGGCGCGATGAGCAGGGTGCGCACCACGCCCCGGCCGCGGAACTTCCGGTCCAGCAGCAGCGCGAGGACCAGCCCGAGGACCAGGCTGACCAGCACCACGGTGGCGGTGAGCAGGACCGTCGTCCACACCGAGTGGCGCAGATCGGCGTCCGTGAGGACCTGCCGGTAGTTGTCGAGGCCGGTGAACCGGCGGGCGTCGGGGTAGAGGGCGTTCCAGTCGAAGAAGGAGATCACCAGCGTGGCCACGAACGGCAGCTGGGTCACGGCGATCATGAAGATCAGGGCGGGCAGCAGCGGGGCCCGGGTGGCCCAGGCCCGCAGCCGGGCCGACGGCTGCCGCACGGCCCGTGCGGGTGCCACGGTCACGGGGGTCGTCGTCGTAGCGGTCATCGTCCCTCGTACTCCTCGGAGATCTGCTCGGCGAGCTTCTGGGACTTCCTCAGGGCCGTCGTGACGGACTGGCGTCCGGCGATGGCCGCGCTGATCTCCTGGGAGACCTTGGTGCCGAGCCCGGTGAACTCGGGGATGCCGACGAACTGGATGCCGGGTGCGGGGCGTGGCTGCACGCCGGGGGCGTCGGGGCGGGCGCTCTCGATGGCCTGCCTGGTCATCTCCTGGAAGGCGGAGGCCTCGCGGGTGTACGCCGGGTTGCTGTAGGTCGAGGCCCGCTTGCCGGCCGGGATGTGCGACCAGCCGACCTGATCGCCGACGAGCTGCTCGTACCCCTTGCCGGAGGCCCAGGAGACGAACTTCCACGCCTTGTCGGGGTTGCGGGAGGCCTGCTGGATGCCCCAGGCCCAGGTGTAGAGCCAGCCGGACGACCTGGTCTTCTCCACCGGGGCCGGGGCGTAGCCGAGCTTGCCCTTGACGGGGGAGCCGGACGCCTCCAGCAGCCCGGCCGCGGAGGTGGCGTCGTACCACATGGCGACCTTGCCCTGGGTCATGTTGTTCAGGCACTCGGCGAAGCCGGCCTGGGCGGCGCCGGACTCGCCGTGCTCACGGACCAGGTCGACATAGAACTGTGTCGCCTCTTTCCATTCGGGGGAGTCCAGCCGGGCCTTCCAGTCCTTGTCGAACCAGGTGCCGCCGAAGGTGTTCACGACCGTCGTCAGCGGGGCCATCACCTCGCCCCAGCCGGGCAGGCCGCGCAGGCAGATGCCCTTCATGCCGGGTTCGGCGCCGTCCGCTTCAGCCGCGAGGCCGGCGATCTGCCGCCAGGTGGGGTGGGCGGGCATGGTCAGGCCCTTCTTCGCGAAGACGTCCTTGCGGTACATCAGGAAGGACGACTCGCCGTAGAAGGGCTGGCCGTACGTCTTGCCGTCGTCGCCGGTGAGCGACCGGCGCATCGGCTCGAGGATGTCCTGCTGGTCGAAGGCGGGGTCCTTGGCGGTGTAGCCGTCCAGCTCGTGCAGCCAGCCGTTGCGGGCGTAGATGGGGATCTCGTAGTTGGACAGGGTCGCCACGTCGTACTGGCCGGCCTGGTTGGCGAAGTCCTGGCTGATCTTGTCGCGGACGTCGTTCTCCGGCAGGACGGTGAAGTTGACCTTGATGCCGGTCTCGCGGGTGAAGTGGGCGGCGGTGAGTTTCCGCAACTCCACCATCTGCGGATTGTTGACCATCAGTACGTTGATGGAGTCGCCGCCCGAGCCTGCTCCCCCGGCACCGACCCAGCAGCCGGAGAGCAGCGGGGCGAGCAGCGACCCTGCGGCGGCTGCGGCGAGCGTGGCTCGCTTCGGTCGTCGTCGGCTCGGGGTTCGCATGGATCGCTCCTGAACATAAGGGGAGATAAGGGGCACCGTCGGGTGTGGTGGCCCCGGGCGGGGTGCGGGGGAGGGGTGTCAGACCCGGACGACCTGTGGTCCCAGCAGGGAGTACCGGTGCGCTTCCGACGTCGGCAGCAGGGTGCTCGTCACGATCGCCTCCAGCGCGCCGACCTCGGCGAAGCGGCAGAAGCTGACCGCGCCGAACTTGGTGTGCACGCCGGCGAAGACGGTCCGTCGCGCGGCCCGCATCGCCTGCGCCTTGACCTCGGAGACGGCCGGGTCGGGTGTGGTGAGGCCGTGCTCGCGGGAGATGCCGTTGGCGCCGACGTAGGCGAGGTCGAGGACGAAGCCGGACAGCATCCTCGTCGTCCAGTGGTCGACGGTGGCGAGGGTGCCGGAGCGGACCCGGCCGCCGAGCAGCAGCACGGTGATGTTCTCCGCGCCGGCCAGGCTGCCCGCGGTCGGCAGGGACGCGGTGACCACGGTCAGCGGCCGGTCGCGGGGCAGGGCCTCGGCGATGAGCTGCGGGGTGAACCCCTCGTCGACGAAGACCGTCTCGGCGTCGCCGAGCAGCCCGGCAGCCGCGGCGGCGATACGGCGCTTCTCGGGGACGTGGCTGGTGGCGCGGAAGGCGAGCGTCGTCTCGAAGCCGGCGCTCTCCACCGGGTAGGCGCCGCCATGGGTGCGCCGGATCAGGCCGTGGTCCTCCAGGGCGCGCAGATCCCGTCGTACGGTCTCCTTCGCCACGCCGAGCTCCGCGGCGAGCGTGGTGACGTCGACCGAGCCCGTGGCGCGTGCGACGCGCACGATCTCCCGCTGGCGTTCCTCCGCCGTCCTCGTGGCCATCGGCCGACACCCCCTTCCTGGTGTCCTTGCCCGTTCGGGCCCGGTGGGGCCCGTCGAGGGAATTTCTACAGGGGGTGCGGGTCGCTGACCAGGCCTGTTGCGAGCCCGATACTGCCCGGATATGCCCGTTCACACGGTGGAGTGCCCGCCTCGGACCTGCACGGCTGCGGGGCGGGGCATGGGATCGGGCACGGCCGGTGCCCGGATGCGGCGGCGGGCGGGCCCGTTCGGTGCCCGCCCGCCGCCGGAGTGCCGGTTTCCGCCGCGTCCCGACCGCCGGTTCACCGGCGGGGAGGGTGGTGCGGTACGACGGTTCAGTACGACCAGATCGGCGGCTCCGTCACGAAGTGGCCGCCGAGGCACGCGTGCGCGGGGTTGTCCGGGTCCAGCTCGCCCTGCTCGGCGATCAGCTTCTCGGCGTACGGCTCGGAGTCGTCCTGCGGCTCGTAGCCGAGGGCCCGCGCGGAGCTGAGGTCCCACCACAGGCGGGTGTTGGCGGAGGAGCCGTACACCACGGTGTGCCCGACGTTCTCGGCGGTGAGCGCCGCGTGGAAGAGGCGGGCGCCGTCGGCGGGGCTCATCCACACCGACAGCATGCGCACGCTGGTCGGCTCGGGGAAGCAGGAGCCGATGCGCACGGATACCGTCTCGATGCCGTGCCTGTCCCAGTACAGCTGGGCGAGGTCCTCGCCGAAGCACTTGGACAGGCCGTAGAAGGTGTCCGGGCGGCGCGGGGTGTCGAGCGGGATGAGCGGGTCGCCGTCCCGAGGGCGGGGGGTGTAGCCGACGGCGTGGTTGGAGGAGGCGAAGACGACACGGCGCACGCCCTCCTCGCGGGCGGCCTCGTACAGGTTGTACGTGCCCTCGATGTTCGCCTTGAGGATCTTCTCGAACGGGGCTTCCAGGGAGATGCCCGCGAGGTGGATGATCGCGTCGACGCCGCGGACGGCCTCGCGCAGCGCGCCGGAGTCGGCGAGGTCGGCGGTGACGGCGTCCGGTGCGCCCTCGACCGGGCGTACGTCGAGCAGGCGCAGGGTGTGGCCGTACCCGGGGAGCAGGTCACGCAACAGGGTGCCGAGCCCGCCGGCGGCGCCGGTGAGCAGAACGGTGCGGGGAGCGGGCATCCTCGTCTCCTTGATCTCCGCATGCTTGGACGCTATTCACATGCGTGGACACGCTAGAGATCCGTGCCACGCCCCGTCAAGCGTCCCCCGCCTGTGCGGTGCAGGTGTTTCCGCTCGATCGGTCGCTTGACCTTCGTCCAGCGGGTTCCCCAGGGTGAATTAGTTCATGAATATGGACACCAATCATGAACATGAGCGCCTTTCAGGGAGAGCCCGTGACGTCAGCCCCTCTCGCCGCTCGACTCGGCCGACCCGGCGGGCCGCTGTTCTTCCCCGTCACCGCCTTCGGACCCGACGGCACCGTCGATCTCGACACCTACCGCAGCCATGTGCGCCGCGGCATCGACGCGGGGGCCGCCGCCGTGTTCGCCTGCTGCGGCACCGGCGAGCCACGCGCTCACCCCCGAGGAGTTCGAGGCCTGCGTACGCGCCGCCGTGGAGGTCACCGAGGGACGCGTCCCCGTCGTCGCGGGCACCGGATACGGCACGGCGCTCGCCGTCCGCTACGCCCGCCTCGCCGAGGCCGCCGGCGCCGACGGGCTGCTCGCGATGCCGCCGTATCTGGTGGTCGCCGGACAGGAGGGGCTGCTGCGGCACTACCGGGAGATCGCCGCCGCGACCGCCCTGCCGGTCATCGTCTACCAGCGCGACAACGCGGTGTTCACCCCCGAGACCGTCCTCGCGCTCGCCCGCACCGAGGGCATCGTCGGCCTCAAGGACGGCCTCGGCGACCTCGGCCTGATGCAGCGGATCGTCAGCGCCGTACGCACCGGCGGCCCCGACGCCTTCCTGTACTTCAACGGCCTGCCCACCGCCGAACTCACCCAGCCCGCCTACCGCGCCGTCGGCGTGCCGCTGTACTCCTCCGCCGTCTTCTGCTTCGCCCCCGACATCGCCCTCGCCTTCTACGACGCGCTGGAGAGCGGCGACCGGGCCGGCGCCGACCGGCTCCTCGACGGCTTCTACCGGCCGTTCGTCGAACTCCGCGCCCAGGGCCGCGGCTACGCCGTCTCCCTCGTCAAGGCGGGCGTACGGCTCGGCGGACCGGACGTCGGCAAGGTCAGGCCGCCGCTGCACGAACCGGCCGAGGACCACGTCAAGCAGCTCGCGCACCTCGTCGAGCGGGGGCGGGCCCTGCTGGCGGAGGCCGGCCGGTGAAGGCGTCCGCGTTCGTCTACCTCTGGGACGTGAACGGCGACCCGGACGCCCCCGCCCGTATCGCCGCTCTCGGCGTACGGCAGGCCACCCTCGCCGCCGCCTACCACTCCACGCGCGCGCTGACCCCCCGTCACCCGCGCCACCGCGTCGTCACCGCCGAATACGCCGCCGTCCTCTACCCGCCCGGACCGCGCTGGGCGGGCCGCGCCCTGCGTCCCCACCCCGCCGGTGACTGGGCGCCCGGCGACGCCTGGGGCGAGGCCGCCGCCGCGCTCACCGACGCCGGCCTGGACGTGCACACCTGGGTCGTCCTCGCCCACAACTCCCGCCTCGGCGCCGAGCATCCGGACACCTCCGTCGTCAACGCCTACGGCGACCGCTACCCGTGGGCGCCGTGCATCGCACAGCCCGCCACACGCGCGTACCTCGTCGACCTGGCCGCCGAGGCCGCCGTGAGGCCCGGCGCGGCCGGCACCGAGCTGGAGTCCCTCGGCTGGTACGGCCTCGCCCATCTGCACGCCCACGACAAGACCGGCGGCGTCGGCCTCGGCGAGGCCGGGCAGTACCTGATGTCCCTCTGCTTCTGCCCCTCCTGCCGGGACGGCTACGGCCGGCACGGGCTGGACGCCGACGAGCTGGCCGCCGCCGTACGCGCCGCGTTGTGGCCGCTGTGGCGGCAGGAGCCGGAGGAACCCGGCTGGGCCGGCGTCGAGAAACTGCTCGGCGCGCGCACGGCCGCCGCCACGCGCGCGTACCGCGACGAGACCGCCCGCACCCTCCAGCAGGAGGCCGTCGCCGCCGTCCGCGCCGCCGCACCGCCCGGCTTCCAGGTCCTGCTCCACGCCGACCCGGTCTCCTGGCACTGCGGCGCCAACGCCGGCCCCCGCGCCCCGGACCGCCTGACCCGCCGGGGCTTCCTCGCCGCCGGAGCCGCCGCCTGCGCGGCCCCGGTCCTCGCCGCCGCACCCGCCTCCGCGGCCACCGCGCACCGCCCGGCTTCCTCGTCGTCCACGGCCGCGTCACCAGCGAGGCCCCCGACGGCTTCTGCAAGCCGGCCCGCCCTGGGTGCCCAGCTCCGACACGACCGCCCGCCCCGTGCTCACCGTCCGCGAGACCTGGCTCGGCCCCGGCGTGGACGCCGTCGCCCCCTATACGGACATGTCGGCGTCGTACCCCTGGCAGGACCAGCGTTTCGCCGAGTACCGCAACACCGGCCCCGGCGCCGTCGTGACCGTCCCGGACAGCCGCCCCCGGCTCACGCCCGCGCAGGCCCGCACAGCCACCCGCGCCGAGTGGCTCGGCGGCCGGCAGCCGGGGAAGGAGGTCTGCCGACCGCCTCCGGGAACCGCCCGGCGGCCGGGCGCACCTGACTTCGGGTCAACAGAGGGTCATGGCAAACCCATTGGACGGCAATGCTCGGGCCGGAGGGCTCGCATGTCGCGCGTGATGCGCGTAGACAAGGCGTGACCTGGTGGAACGACCATGAACCACCTGTACAGAACCGGAGATTCCATGCGGAAGTCCCTCAAGGCAGCCGCCCTCGCCGCCGCGTGTGCCGTCGCCGGCGGTGCGCTCTACGGCGCCGGCGCGGCCACCGCCGGCCAGTCGCACGCCAACTCCACGCACGAGCCGTACAACATCGGCGTGCTCGTCAAGGACATCGACACCTACTACGGCACATACGCCGACGCCGACGGCGTCTACCAGGCGTCCCCGTCCAGCCCGTACGCGCGGGACCTGGCGCGGATCGACGCCGACGCGAAGAAGTACATCGACAAGGCGGCGCGCAAGGCACGGCAGCACGGCGAGAAGCCCGCCGTCGTCTTCGACATCGACGACACGCTGCTGCTCAGCCTCGACTACGAGAAGCGCACCAACTACACGTACGACGACGCCACCTGGAAGGCGTACGTCGACCGGGCCGACCGCCCGGCCGTCTTCGGCAGCCCCGAACTGGTGCGGTACGCCAAGGCCAAGGGCGTCGCGGTGTTCTACAACTCGGGCCTGGGCGAGGCGCAGCGTGCCGCCGCCGTGGAGAACCTGAAGAAGGTCGGCGCCGATGTGAACCTCGACGCCGCGCACATGTTCCTGAAGGACAAGGCCGCCCCGCCGGCCTATCTGAGCCACTGCGCCACGCCCGCCGCGTGGAACTGCACCACCGTGCAGTTCAAGGCGGGCACGCGCAAGCACATCGAGAAGGACCTGGGGTACGAGATCATCGCCAACTTCGGCGACCAGTACTCCGACCTGGAAGGCGGCTGGGCCGACCGGACGTACAAGCTGCCGAACCCGACGTACTTCGTCAGCTGACCGTCGACTCGACGAAGACGCCCCCTCGGTCGTCACCGAGGGGGCGTCCGCCTGCCCGGCCGGCGGCCGACGGGGCCGGGGTCGGGGGCGGTTCAGCGGCGGGTCACCCGCGGCAGGTCACTTGGTGCGCCGGGATGAGATCCGGAACCGCAGCAGCCGTGCGTGGGAGAGACCGAATGCCGTCCGGCATGCCGGACGTTCACCGCTCGCCGTGCCGGGCGGTGCCGGTCGGCCCGTCATCCGCCCAGCGCCGCCTCCATCATGGCCTTGGCCACGGGGGCGGCCAGTCCGTTGCCGCTGACCTCGGAGCGGGCCGCGTCGGACTGCTCCACCATCACCGCGACGGCGACCTCCTTGCCGTCGGCCTTCGCCCAGGAGGTGAACCAGGCGTACGGCGTCTTGCTGTTGTTCTCGCCGTGCTGGGCGGTGCCGGTCTTGCCGCCGACGGTCGCGCCGTCGATCCGCGCGTTGGTGCCGGTGCCGTCCTCGACGACCGTCCGCATCGCCGACTGAAGCTGCTCGGCGGTGGAGGCGCTGACGACCCGCTCGCCGGACGCGTCGCCGTCGTAGTCCTGAAGGACGTCGCCGCCGCTGTCGGTGACCTTGGACACCATGTGCGGGGAGACCAGCTCGCCGCCGTTGGCTATCGCCGCCGACACCATCGCCATCTGCAGCGGCGTCGCGGTGACGTCGAACTGGCCGATGCCGCTCAGCGCGGTCTGCGGCTTGTCCATGTCCTTCGGGTACACGCTGGTGTACGCCCGCACCGGCACGTCCTGCTTCTCGTCGTCGAAGCCGAACCTCTCCGCCATCGCCCGGACCTTGTCCTGGCCGAGGTCGACGGCCATCTTGCCGAAGACGTTGTTGCAGGAGTACTGGAGCGCCACCCGTATCGAGGCGTTCTCGCAAGGGGCGTTCGGGTTCTCGTTGGTGAGCGGGCGGGTCGTGCCCGGCGCGGTGTACGGGTCGGGGCTGTCGGTGTCCTCGTCCACCGACGACACCAGCCCGTCCTCCAGCGCCGCCGCCGCGACGACCAGCTTGAACGTCGAGCCCGGCGGCAGCGGCTGGCGCAGCGCCCGGTTGGTGAGCGGCTTGTCCGGGTCGGCGTTGAGCTGCTTCCACGCCTTGCCGGCGGTGTTGGCGTCGGTGAGCGCCGTCGGGTCGTAGGACGGGGTGGAGACGACGGCGAGGATCCGGCCGGTCTTCGGATCGATGGCGACGGCGCCGCCCTTCTTGTCGCCGAGCGCCTTGTACCCCGCCTTCTGCACGTCCGGGTCGATCGTGGTGAACACGTCGCCCGGGTCGGCCCGCTTGCCGGTGACCGTGTCCATCACGGTCTTCAGCCGGTTGTCCGTGCCGTTGAGCAGGTCCGCGTAGATGCCCTCCAGCTGGGTCGGCGCGTACGCCTGCGAGGCGTATCCCGTGACCGCCGCGTACAGCTCGCCGTCGGTGTACGTGCGCTTGTACGCCAGGTCACCGCCCGAGGAGCGCGCCGAGCCGGTGACCGGGCGTCCGGCCACGACGATGTTCCCGAGCGGTGCCGCGTACGTCTGGATCGCGTTGCGCCGGTTGTCCTTGTCGTCCGCGAGGGCCTGACCGTCGTAGAACTGCACCCAGGTCGCCCTGACGAGCAGAGCGAGCACGAGCAGCAGAGCGAAGACGGACGCTCGCCTGATCGTCTTGTTCATCCCGGTCACAGGACGAGCGGGACGGGGCGGATCGTTCCCTTCCGCTCCGATTTCTCATCTCGTGTTCATGAATCCCACAGGACCGCCCCCTCCGGAACCCCACAGGAC
>NZ_JALLGL010000193.1 GCF_023072675.1 Streptomyces sp. XM83C | reverse complement strand
GGTGGGGGGCGGGGCGTCCCGTGTGGGTGACGGGCCGTCCGGGGCGGTCGGCAGCGGGGCGTCCCGCGCGTGTGTGACGAGCCGTCCAGGGGCGGTCCGCGGCGGGGGGCGTCCGTCTTCTGTGACGGATCGTTCGCAAGTCGTGCGCGTCGGGTCATTGCTGCGTGCGGGGATCGCGGATAACTTCGCCTCTGCACCACCCGTCATGTACCTGCCCGAGAACCACCTGTGTCTCGGGCCGCTGTCGTTTTCCGGATGATGTGGAGACCCCATGGCTCATCTGCCGTCCAGACGCCGTCTGGCTCTCGCCGTGCCCGTCGTGCTGTCGCTGACCGCCTCGCTCGGCTTCCTGCCGGCGGCGGCCTCGGCCGCGCCGCGAGCGGCGAGCACCACGGAGGCGGCCGAGGCGGGCGCGCTGGCGTACGTCGTGAACACCAAGACGGACCGGCACACCCTTGCGTCGGTGAAGCGGGCGGTCGTGGCGCACGGCGGCACCGTCGTGGCGGCGTACGACAAGATCGGTGTGCTCGTCGTCCACTCCGCCGCGCCGGACTTCGGCGCGAAGATACGCGCGGTGCGCGGTGTGCAGTCGGCGGGCGCCACGCGCACGACGCCGCTGAAGGCCGCGGGCACCACGGACGAGGGTGCCGTGCAGGTCCTGTCGAAGGAGGAGGAGGCGAAGCTCGCCGGCAAGGCGGCGGGCGGGCAGGAGCCGCTGGAGGCCGACCAGTGGGATCTGCGGGCGATCGGCGCGGACAAGGCCGCGAAGATCAACCCGGGCAGCCGGAAGGTGACCGTCGCGGTCATCGACACCGGCGTGGACGACACCCACCCCGACCTCGCGCCGAACTTCTCCGCGTCCCAGTCGGCGAACTGCGTCGGCGGCGTCGCGGACACCTCGCCGGGCGCCTGGCGGCCGTACGACCCGGACGAGGACTACCACGGCACGCATGTCGCCGGTGAGATCGCCGCGGCCCGCAACGGTGTCGGCGTGGCCGGTGTCGCCCCCAATGTGAAGGTCGCCGGCATCAAGGTGAGCGACCCGAACGACGGGCTGTTCTACCCGGAGAACGTCGTGTGTGCCTTCGTGTTCGCCGCCGACCACGGCGTCGAGATCACGAACAACAGCTACTACGTGGACCCGTGGCTGTACAACTGCATGGACGACCCGGACCAGCGGGCCATTGTGGACGCGGTCAACAGGGCGCAGCAGTACGCGCAGCGCAAGGGCATCCTCAGCGTGGCGTCGGCCGGCAACTCCAACCACGATCTGGACTCCGACGCGATCGTCGACACGTCCAGCCCGGACGACGGCACCCCGGTGACGCGGACCATCGACCCGCACGAGTGCTTCGACGTGCCGACGCAGCTGCCGGGTGTGGTGACGGTCAGCGCGACGGGCGTCGACAACATCAAGTCGTACTACTCCTCGTACGGCAAGGGTGTCGTGGACGTCGCGGCGCCGGGCGGCGACGGCCGGTACCAGATCCCTGACACGCCGTCGAAGAACGGCCGGGTCCTGTCGACCCTGCCGAACAACTCGTACGGCTTCCTCCAGGGCACGTCGATGGCCGCGCCGCACGTGGCCGGTGTGGCGGCGCTGCTGAAGTCCGAGCACCCGTGGGCGGGCCCGCAGGCGCTTCAGGCGCTGCTGAAGGCGCAGGCGGACAACCCGGGCTGCCCGGCCTCCTACGACCAGGACGGTGACGGCACGCAGGACGCGACCTGCGAGGGCGGCCGGCGGGTCAACGGTTTCTACGGCTACGGCATCGTCAACGCGCTGCGCGCGGTCAAGTAGGCGGTCGAGCCCGCCGTCGAGAGTTGATGCGGCCGTGAAGACATGGACGAGAACGTCGATGTCTTCACGGTCGACTCGAGGTGGTCAAGGCTGTCACCCCCATGCTCCATATATTGATTCAGTCAATACTGCATAGTTCAGTCATGACTGATGTCGGTTCCGTATGGTCCGCGCTGGGCGGCGATCCCGGCCTTCTCGACCGGATGTCGATGGTCGTACGGAAGGATGCGCTGCCCGCGCGTCTTCCCGTACGGGAGACGGCACGCGCGTGTGTCGGCGCGTGCGCCCTGGCCGCCGCCGAACTGGCGGCCGTCCGCGCGGGTCGTCGCGAGGTGCCCGCGGTCCGGGTGGACGACGGGGCCGTCGCGGCGGCCTTCACCAGTGAGCGGCATCTCCGCGTCGACGGGCGCCCGGCGTCGGGTTTCGCGCCCCTGTCGCGGTTCTGGCGCACCGCCGACGGCTGGGTGCGCACGCACGCGAACTATCCGCACCACCGCGCCCGGCTGCTGGCGGGCATGGGCCTGCCCGCCGACGCGGACGACACGACGGCGGCCACCGCGGTCGGGGCCGCCCTCGCGGAGCGGTCCGCCCTGGAAGCCGAGGACGCCGTGTACGCGGCGGGAGGGCTCGCCGTGGCGTTGCGCGCGCCCGAGGAGTGGGCGGCGCACCCGCAGGCGGCGGCCGTCGCCGGGCTTCCCCTGGTGGAGCGGCGCACCCTGGACTCCGCACGCGCGCGCGTGCTGCCCCCGCTCGCCGGCACCGCGCCGCTGCTGCCGGCGGCCGGACTGCGGGTGCTGGACCTCACGCGCGTGATCGCCGGACCGGTCGCCACCCGCACGCTCGCGCTGCTCGGCGCGGACGTGCTGCGCGTCGACACGCCCCGGCTGCCCGAACTTCCCGACCAGCACATCGACACGGGGTTCGGGAAACGGTCGGCCTTGCTGGACCTGGACCTGGCCGTGGACCGGGAGCGGTTCGAGGAGCTGCTCTCCGCGGCCGACGTGGTCGTCACCGGGTACCGGCCCGGGGCGCTGGACCGGTTCGGCCTCGCGCCGGAGGCCCTCGCAAAACGCCGGCCCGGACTGGTCGTGGCACAGCTGTCGGCCTGGGGCGTGCGTGGGCCGTGGGCGCAACGGCGGGGTTTCGACAGCCTGGTGCAGGTCGCCACCGGCATCGCGACGATCGAGGGTGCGCCCGACCGGCCGGGTGCGCTGCCCGCGCAGGCGCTCGACCACGGCACGGGGTATCTGCTGGCGGCGGGCGTGCTGCGGGCGCTGACGGAGCAGGCGTCCGACGGCGGTTCACGGCTCGTGCGGACGGCGCTGGCCCGGACGGCGGCCCGGCTGACGGGGGCCGACGGCGGCGGGACCGGCGGTCCTGGGGCCTCCGCCGGCAGTCGAGGGGGCCGTACCGATGCCGGTGGTGAGCCGCCGCACCGGCCGGCCGAGACGGACAGCCCGGCCGCAACCGGCAGTCCCGCCGAAACGGGCAGCCCGGTCGAGACGGACAGCCCGGCCGGGCGGCTGCGGTACGTCCTGCCACCGGTCGTCTTCGAGGGCGGCCCCTCCGACTGGGCCCGACCGCCCGGCCGCTGGGGTGCCGATCCGGCCCGGTGGCTCACCTGACCTGCCGCACCGTCCGGACCTGCCGCCCCCTGCCCGGTCCCCGAGGGCCCCGCGGACGGCACCGTATTCGGCTCGTACGACCGTTTCCGGCCAGGGGGTGACGGGGGGTCAGGGGCGCCGTCCGCCGTTGTCCGGAAGTTGCCCCTTTCGGCGGACGGCGGTGAAGATCGGGAGGTGACGTTCATACGACCGACTGCCGAGACGGCCGACGAGAGCACCCCGGCGAGACCCGTCGGGCCGGGCCGGGCCGTCGCCGTACTGGTTCTGGTGACCCTGGGCGCGCTGGTGCCGCTGCTGGGCCCGTCCGCCGCGCTGCACGACACCGGAGAGGCGGCTGCGCCCGGCACGAGCGGCATCGGGCTGCTGCGCACGGTGCTGTTCGCCGCGCTGTGCGTGCCGCTGGGTGAGCTGTTCGTCGCACGTCTCACCCGAGGGCTGCCGGACGCCCCGGGCGAACGGCCCCGCCGGTGGGGGGCTCACGCGGCATCGGCCGGGTTCGTCGCGGCGCTGGGGCTCGCCTCGGTCGTGGCGACGGGCAACCTGGTGCCGCACAGCCCCGCGGACATCGACGTCGGTGGCCTGTACGCCTCCCGCGACGGCAAGTTGGCGCTGCTGGAAGTGAACGCGTTCCTGCTGGCGGCCCTGTGCGCGGCGTCCCGCAGGCCTGGCACACAGGTGTGGCCGCTGGCCGCGGTCGTCGTCGCGGAGGCCCTGCGCGCGCACCCGCCGACCGAGCACACGCCGCTGCTCGGCTCCGGGCTGACCGTCGTCCACCTGACGTGCTCCTCGCTGTGGGCGGGCGGCCTGCTGTACGCGCTGCGCACGCTGCGTTTGTGGGGGCGTGGCGCGGCGGCCGGGTCCGCGCTGCTCGGGCGGTACGCGCGCGTGGCGCTGTTCCTGCTCGCGGGCGTCACCGCGACCGGGGTGTGCAGTTCGCTGCGCCGGATGCCGGCGGAGACGATCCTGGACCAGCTGACGACGACGGCGTACGGGCGTGCGCTGCTCGCGAAGGTACTGCTGATGGTGGTCGTCGCGACGCTGGCGCTGTGGGCGCGGGTCCGGCTGGCGCGCGCCGCCGACCCGCTGACGGCGTGCGTGCCGGCCCGGGCGGAGGTCGCCGCGCTGGGCGTCGTGGTGGCGCTGTCGGGGCTGCTCACGGCCCTGCCGCTGCCCATCCGCTGGTGACACGGCCGGGCGCCGCCGCCCCACCGGCCGGGGGATCGGCGGTGCCCGGTGCGGTGACGCGCTGCCGCTTCGGTTTGAGGGTCAGGCCGTGATGAGCACCTTGAGCGCGGTGCGCTCGTCCATCGCCCGGTATCCGGCGGGCACGTCCTCCAGGCCCACGGTCCTGTCGAACACCGGCGACGGGTCGATGCGCCCTTCCAGGACGTCGGGCAGGAGTTCGGGGATGTAGGTGCGGACCGGTGCGACACCGCCGCGCAGCGCGATGTTCCGGTCGAACATGATGCCGAGGTCGAGGCCGTTGTCGCTGCCGTGCGGCACGCCGACGAAGCCGATCGCGCCGCCGTCGCGTGTGATGCCGACGGCGGTGCGCATCGACTGCTCGGTGCCGACGGCCTCGACGACGGCGTGCGCGCCCTGGCCGCGGGTGAGGGCGCGGACGGCCTCCACGGCCTCCTCCCCGCGGGCCGCGACGACGTCGGTGGCGCCGAAGCGGCGCGCGATGGCGGTGCGGGTCTCGTGCCGGCCCAGGGTGATGATGCGTTCCGCGCCGAGCCGCTTGGCGGCGAGGACCGCGCACAGGCCGACGGCCCCGTCCCCGACGACGGCGACCGTGGCGCCGGGCCGGGCACCCGCGCCGAGGGCGGCGTGGTGGCCGGTGCCGAGGACGTCGGACAGGGTCAACAGCGCCGACAGCAGCCGTTCGTCGGAGGCCGCCTCCTCGGGGAGCCGTACGAGGGTGCCGTCGGCGAAGGGCACACGGACGGCCTCGCCCTGGCCGCCGTCGGAGCCCTCCGAGCCCCAGAAGCCGCCGTGCTCGCAGGAGGTGGTCAGGCCCTCCCGGCAGTAGTCGCACGCGCCGTCGGACCACATGAAGGGCGCGACGACCAGGTCGCCGCGGCGCACGGTGCCCACCTCCGCGCCGGTCTCCTCGACGATGCCGAGGAACTCGTGCCCGATGCGCTGTCCCGGCTTGCGGGCCGACTCCCCGCGGTAGGCCCACAGGTCGCTGCCGCAGATGCAGGCCCGCAGCACCCGCACCACGGCGTCCGTCGGCAGCCGCACCACGGGCTCGGGCACGTCTTCCACCCGCATGTCGAACGGGGCGTGGATGGTGGTGGCGCGCATGTGGGGTCCTTCTCGTGCTGGGCGGTCGTCCCGGGGGCCGGGCCCGCCGGGCCGGTCCTCGTGGCCGGGTGCGACGGGCGCCCGTTCCCTCGTACCGGGACACGGCTCGTACGGTTCGTACGCGTCCGAGCCCCGTACGGGCCGGTCGTGCCCCCGGCGTTCCTCACGGTACGCTGCCGTGCGCGCGGGGCGCGCGCCGGGAGCCCCGTCACGCGCCCGCCGCGCCCAGCAGCGTCCCCACCGCGTACGTCACCCCCATGGCCAGCGCACCGCCCCCGACATTGCGCAGGACCGCGCGGCCGGGGCGGGCCGCGCCGAGGCGGGCGCTGCTCCAGCCGGTGAGGACGAGCGAGGCGAGGACGGACAGGACGGTGACCGGCACCCGCGCACCGGCGGGCGGCAGCACGATGGCGAGCAGCGGCAGCAGGGCGCCCACGGTGAAGGCGAGGAAGCTCGCCCAGGCGGCGTGCCAGGGGTCGGTCAGCTCGTCCGGGTCGATGCCCAGCTCCACGCGCGCGTGCGCCCGCAGCGCGTCACGGGCCGTCAGCTGCTCGGCCGCTTCCCGCGCCACCTGCGCGGACAGGCCCCGCTCTTCGAGGAGTTGGGCGAGTTCCACCAGTTCGGCCTCCGGGCGTTCGCGCAACTCCCGCTTCTCCACGGCCAGCGCGGCCTTCTCCGAGTCGCGCTGTGTGGACACCGACACGTACTCTCCCGCCGCCATCGACATCGATCCGGCGAGCAGTCCGGCCAGACCCGCCGTCAGCAGCGCCGAGCGGTCCTCGGTGGCGCCCGCGACACCCACGACCAGGCCGGCCGTGGAGACGATGCCGTCGTTGGCGCCGAGGACGGCGGCGCGCAGCCAGTTCAGCCGGGTGCCGAGGGCGCCGCCGTGCGCCTCGTCGTGTCCTTCGTCCTGCACAGGTTCCGTCACAGGACGGAGGATGACATCCGTCGAGGCGCCTGGGTGACACCGACGCCCACTCAGAACAAATCGGGGCACCTCGGGCGAACTCCCCTGTGGTGCGGCGGGCTTGCGGGGGCGTCGGGCGGCGGGGATGTCGGTGCCGGGCCGTATCCTCGGTGACCATGCTCGAAGACCTCACGAGGGCGGCGTCCTCCCCCGCCGAGTGGCCGGCCGCGTATCCGCAGGGGTACGCGGTCGTCGACGTGGAGACAACCGGCCTGGCCCGGGACGACCGGATCATCTCCGCGGCCGTGTACCGGCTGGACGCGCGCGGCCAGGTCGAGGACCACTGGTACACCCTCGTCAACCCGGAGCGGGACCCGGGCCCGGTGTGGATACACGGTCTGACGAGCGAGGCGCTGGAAGGCGCCCCTCTCTTCGCCGATGTCGCCGAGGAGTTCGCGGCCCGGCTGGACGGCCGGGTCCTCGTCGCGCACAACGCGGTCTTCGACTGGCAGATGATCGCCCGGGAGTACGCGCGTGCGCGCGCCGTGGCCCCGGTGAAGCAACGGCTGTGCACCATCGCGCTGTCCAAGGCGCTGGCGCTGCCGCTGCCCAACCACAAGCTGGAGACGCTCGCCGCGCACTTCGGCGTCGTACAGCGGCGTGCGCATCACGCGCTCGACGACGCGCGCGTGCTGGCGGAGGCGTTCCGGCCGAGCCTGTGGGCCGCGGCGGCCGGCGGCCTGCGGCTGCCGCTGCACGAGTGCAGACCGCTGACCGAGTTCTACGACCGTCCCGCGCCGCTCATCGGCCGCCAGTCCGGCGGACCGGACGGATCCACCCCGGGCGGCCACGGCGGCTACCGCGGCGCGAGCAGCTGGCGCCCGTCCCGCAAACGGCCGCCCTGCCCGTACCCCAACCCGGGCCGGTACACCGAGGGCGGCCGGCTCAAGCAGGGCATGCGGGTGGCATTCTCCGGGGACACCTCCGTCGACCGCGAGCTGCTGGAGGACCGCGCGACCGAGGCGGGGCTGCACGTGTCCACCAGCCTGTCCCGGCTGACGAGCCTGCTGGTGACCAACGACCCCGACTCGGGCACCTCGAAGGTGGTCAAGGCGCGGCAGTACGGCACTCCGGTGCTCGACGAGGCGGCGTTCGGACAGCTGCTGCGGGACGTCGAACCGGCGGACGAGTGAGGCTCCCCCGTGAACACCGGTGGGCGACTGACCCGCCCCGGTGAATGCGGCGCGACTCGCCCCGCGCCCGCTCGCCCCGCTCCCGCCGACGGCTCACGCTGTGGCGCATGGCGAGATGCGAAGTATGCGGTAATGAATACGGAATGACCTTCGAGGTGCACGCCCAGGGCGCTGTCCATGTGTTCGACTGCTTCTCCTGTGCGATCCACCGCATGGCCCCGATCTGCGAGCACTGCCGAGTGCAGATCATCGGCCAGGGCGTCGAGGTGGAGGGCCACTGGTACTGCGGCGCCCACTGCGCCCGCGCCGAGGGCAAGGCGGGCATCGTCGACCGGGTGTGAGCCGCACATCACCCGCCTTCCTGGCGCGCCCGGTACGCCCACCGAGCGCGGCCCCCCGTGAAGACACCCCGCGACCGAGTTGTACCGTCGTGGGGTGTACCGCTTCCTGTTGTCCCGCCAGTGGGTGATCCTCACGCTGGTCGCCCTGCTGCTGATCCCCACGATGATCAGGCTGGGCATCTGGCAGATGCACCGCTACGACGAGCGCAGCGCCCGTAACCAGTTGGTCTCCGACGCGCTGGACGCCGAGCCGGTGCCCGTGGAGTCGCTGACCTCCCCCGGCCACAAGGTGACCCGGCTGGAGCGGTACCGCTCGGTGACCGCGGAGGGCCGGTTCGACACCGCGCACGAGCAGGTCGTCCGGCGCCGGGTCAACGACGACGAGAAGGTCGGCTTCCACGTCCTCACCCCGTTCGTGCTGAAGGACGGCAAGGTCGTGCTGGTCAACCGGGGCTGGATCCCCGCCGACGGCCCGAGCCAGACCGCGTTCCCGAAGATCCCCGCCCCGCCGTCCGGCCAGGTGACCGTCACCGGCAGGCTGATGCCGGACGAGACCACCGAGGCGAGCGGCATCAAGGACATCAAGGATCTGCCGGACCGCCAGATCATGTTGATCAACAGCGCCGATCAGGCACGCCGGCTGGGCGCGACCGTCCTCGGCGGATACCTGGCGCTGACCGCGCCGCAGCCCACGGGCGGCTCGCCGGAGACGGTGGGCAAGCCGGGCATGGAGAACGCGCCGCTCAACTACGCGTACGCCATCCAGTGGTGGCTGTTCTCCGCCGCGGTCCCCGTCGGCTGGTTCGTGCTGGTGCGCCGCGAGGCTCGGGACCGCCGGGAGGCCGCGGCGAAGGAGACCGCCGAGGAGTCGGCCCCCGCCGCGGTCTGAGCGCCCGGCAGTGACCGGCCGGCACCCGCCGGCACCCGCGCCGCTGTGACCGACGGCACTCCGTCGGCTCACTCCCCCGGGCGCACCCTCTGATTGCGGCCGGTATCCCGCGGGAACCCGCACTGCGTGGATCGCCGTATCGAGGACTACGCGCTCATCGGCGACGAGCAGACCGTGGCGCTCGTCGGCCGCGACGGCTCCGTCGACTGGCTCTGCCTGCCCCGCTTCGACTCCTCGGCCTGCTTCGCGCGGCTGCTGGGCGACGAGGACAACGGGCACTGGAAAATGGCCCCCAAGGACGCCGACGGGCCCTGCACCCGCCGCGCCTACCGCCGGGACACCCTCGTCCTGGACACCGAGTGGGACACACCGGAAGGGTCGGTGCGGGTCACCGATCTGATGCCGCAACGCGACCGCGCCCCCGACCTGGTGCGCATCGTGGAAGGGCTGCGGGGACAGGTCACCGTGCGCAGCACCCTGCGGCTGCGTTTCGACTACGGCTCGGTCATCCCCTGGGTGCGCCGCTCGGACGGGCACCGCGTCGCCGTCGCCGGCCCCGACTCGGTGTGGCTGCGCAGCGAACCGCAGGTGCGGACCTGGGGCGAGCACCACACCACGTACTCGGAGTTCACGGTCGCCGAGGGCGAGAAGGTCGCGTTCGTTCTCACCTGGCATCCCTCGCACGAGCCGCGCCCCGAGCTGATCGACCCGTACGAGGCGCTGCACACCAGCGTCCGCGACTGGCGCGCCTGGGCATCGCGCTGCCGCTACACCGGCCCCTACCGGGACGCCGTGGTCCGCTCCCTGATCACCCTGAAGGCGCTGACGTACGCGCCGACCGGCGGCATCGTCGCCGCCCCGACGACGTCCCTGCCGGAGGAGATCGGCGGGGTGCGCAACTGGGACTACCGGTACGCCTGGCTCCGGGACTCCACGCTCACCCTGGGCGCCCTGCTGACCGCCGGCTACGACGGGGAGGCCAAGGCCTGGCGCGACTGGCTGCTGCGCGCGGTCGCCGGCGACCCGGCCGACCTGCAGATCATGTACGGCATCGCCGGTGAGCGCCGGCTGCCGGAGACGGAGCTGCCCTGGCTGTCCGGGTTCGCCGGCTCCGCCCCCGTACGCATCGGCAACGAGGCCGTCAACCAGCTCCAGCTGGACGTGTACGGCGAGGTGATGGACTCGCTGGCGCTGGCCCGCCGGGCCGGGCTGCCGACCCGGCCGCACATGTGGGCGATCCAGGTGGCGCTGATGGACTGGCTGCGCGAGAACTGGCGGCAGCCGGACGAGGGGCTGTGGGAGGTGCGCGGCGGGCGGCGCCAGTTCGTGCACTCGAAGGTGATGGTGTGGGTGGCCGCCGACCGGGCCGTACGCGCCCTGGAGGAGTACCCGGAGCTGGACGGCGACCTCGACAGCTGGCGTGCGCTGCGCGACGAGGTGCACCGTGAGGTCTGCGAGAAGGGCTACGACCCCGAACGCAACACGTTCACCCAGTACTACGGCTCCCGCGGACTGGACGCCGCCCTGCTGCTCATCCCGCGCGTCGGGTTTCTCCCCCATGACGACCCCCGGGTGACCGGCACCATCGCCGCCGTCCGCGCCGAGCTGGGCCACGGCGGTTTTCTGCGCCGCTACTCCGCCGAGGAGACCTCGGTGGACGGGCTGCCCGGCGGGGAGGGGACGTTTCTGGTGTGCTCGTTCTGGCTGGCGGACGCGCTGCACGCCACGGGCCGCACGAAGGAGGCCGAGGAGCTGTTCGAGCGGCTGGTGGGCCTCACCAACGACGTGGGGCTGCTCGCCGAGGAGTACGACCCGGTGGACGGGCGGCAGCTGGGCAACTTCCCGCAGGCCTTCAGCCATATCGGCCTGGTGAACACCGCCCTCGCCCTGTACGGCGGCGAGGGGGCAGGATAGGGCCATGGATCTTGGACTGAAGGACCGGGTGTACGTCGTCACCGGTGCCACACGCGGACTCGGCAACGCCGCCGCGCGGCAACTGGTCGCCGACGGCGCGAAGGTCGTCATCACCGGCCGCGACGAGAAGCGGGTCGCCGAGGCGGCGGCCGAACTGGGCCCGAACGCGGTGGGCGTGGCGGTGGACAACGCCGACCCCGAGGCGCCGGCCCGGCTGGTCGCGGCGGCGCGGGAGCGGTTCGGCGGTTTCGACGGCATCCTCGTCAGCGTGGGCGGGCCGCCGCCGGGCTTCGTCGCGGACAACAGCGACGAGCAGTGGCTGGCCGCGTTCGAGTCGGTGTTCCTGGGCGCGGTACGGCTCGCCCGGACCGCCGCCGGCGAGCTGGCGGAGGGCGGCGTCATCGGGTTCGTGCTGTCGGGTTCGGTGCACGAGCCGATCCCGGGGCTGACGATCTCCAACGGTCTTCGGCCGGGGCTCGCCGGGTTCGCCAAGTCCCTCGCCGACGAGCTGGGGCCGCGCGGCATCCGCGTGGTGGGGCTGCTGCCGGGCCGTATCGACACCGACCGGGTGCGGGAGCTGGACGCGCTGTCGGCGGACCCGGAGGCGACCCGCGCGGCCGGCGAGTCGCGGATCCCGCTGCGGAGGTACGGGACGCCGGAGGAGTTCGGACGGACGGCGGCGTTCCTGCTGTCGCCGGCGGCGTCGTATCTGACGGGCGTCATGCTGCCGGTGGACGGCGGCATGCGGCGCGGATTCTGAGCCGGGGCCGCCAGGCACCGGGCGCAGCGGGTCAGCTGAGACACGCC
>NZ_JALLGL010000192.1 GCF_023072675.1 Streptomyces sp. XM83C | reverse complement strand
TGGTCACGCCAGCGGCCACCCCGCTTCGGTGTCCGGTCCGGGAGCAACGGCTCAATCCGCGCCCACTGCGCATCAGTCAACGGCACACCCGGACCAACGACCGACTGATCCAAACGAAACTGCCTAGCGGCGACGGGGTCCGCCCGCCCCCACCTCCAGCCCAGTGCCCGGCGCCGTCACGGCGCCGGGCACCGGTGCGTCCGGAGGCCGGCGACGGGACGGCAGGGCCCGCCCGTCCGGCGCCGCACGGGGCCTGCGGCCCGCTCCGGCCCGCCCGTCCGGCGCAGGGCGGAGCCTGCGGGCCGCTCCGGCACAGCGCCGGTGACCTGCGCCGCCACCGCACCGGACACACCCGTACGAAACACCCCGGGCAGGGACCCGGCCGACCCGGAACGCGGATCTCGACGCCCACCGGTAGTGGACCGCCCCGGTCCGGGCACCCGTGTGTCACGGGTCCGGGCGCCGCCCGCCGAGGCGGAACATTAGACTCGACAAGCCCGGCAACAGCTCGAACAGCTCTTACTGCAAGGAGGCACGGGTGCCGTTGCTGACCCGCATCAGGGGACCGCGCGATCTGGACCGGCTCAGCCTGGAAGAGCTGGACCAGCTGGCAGAGGAGATCCGCACCTTCCTCGTCGACGCCGTCTCCAAGACCGGCGGCCACCTCGGCCCCAACCTCGGTGTGGTGGAGCTGACCATCGCTCTGCACCGCGTCTTCCACTCCCCGAAGGACAAGGTGCTGTGGGACACCGGCCACCAGTCCTACGTCCACAAGCTGCTCACAGGCCGCCAGGACTTCTCCCGGCTGAAGATGAAGGGCGGCCTGTCCGGCTACCCCTCCCAGGCCGAGTCCGAGCACGACATCATCGAGAACAGCCACGCCTCCACCGTTCTCGGCTGGGCCGACGGCATCGCCAAGGCCAACCAGCTCCTCGGCCGTGACAGCCACGTCGCCGCCGTCATCGGCGACGGCGCCCTCACCGGCGGCATGGCCTGGGAGGCGCTGAACAACATCGCCGACGCCAAGGACCGCCCCCTCGTCATCGTCGTCAACGACAACGAGCGCTCCTACTCCCCGACCATCGGCGGCCTCGCCAACCACCTGGCGACCCTGCGCACCACCGACGGCTACGAGCGGTTCCTCGCCCGCACCAAGGACCTCCTGGAGCGCACCCCGGTCGTCGGCCAGGCCCTCTACGACACCCTGCACGGCGCCAAGAAGGGCCTGAAGGACTTCATCGCCCCGCAGGGCATGTTCGAGGACCTCGGCCTGAAGTACGTCGGACCGATCGACGGCCACGACATCGAGGCCCTGGAGTCCGCGCTGTCCCGCGCCAAGCGGTTCAACGGCCCCGTCATCGTGCACTGCCTCACCGAGAAGGGCCGCGGCTACCAGCCCGCCCTCCAGGACGAGGCCGACCGCTTCCACGCCGTCGGCAAGATCCACCCCGACACCGGGCTGCCGATCTCCACCTCCGGCGCCGACTGGACGTCCGTCTTCGGTGAGGAGATGGTCAAACTCGGCGAGGAGCGCGACGACATCGTCGCGATCACCGCCGCGATGCTCCACCCCGTGGGCCTCGACAAGTTCGCCAAGCGCTTCCCCGAGAGGGTCTTCGACGTCGGCATCGCCGAGCAGCACGGCGCCGTCTCCGCCGCCGGCCTCGCCACCGGCGGACTGCACCCCGTCTTCGCCGTCTACGCCACCTTCCTCAACCGCGCCTTCGACCAGGTCCTCATGGACGTCGCCCTGCACAAGTGCGGCGTGACCTTCGTCCTGGACCGCGCCGGCGTCACCGGCACCGACGGCCCCTCCCACAACGGCATGTGGGACATGTCGATCCTCCAGGTCGTCCCCGGCCTCAGGCTCGCCGCCCCGCGCGACGCCGACCAGGTCCGCAAACAGCTGCGGGAGGCCGTCGCCGTCGACGACGCCCCGACCGTCGTCCGCTTCTCCAAGGGCGCCGTCGGCCCCGCCGTACCCGCCGTCGGCCGCGTCGGCGGCATGGACGTGCTGCGCGAGCCCGGCACCGACACCCCCGACGTCCTGCTGGTCTCCGTCGGCGCCCTCGCCCCGATGTGCCTGGAGATCGCCGACCTGCTGCGCAAGCAGGGCATCTCCACCACCGTCGTCGACCCGCGCTGGGTCAAGCCCGTCGACGAGGCCATGGCCCCGCTCGCCGAACGGCACCGCGTCGTCGTCACCGTCGAGGACAACTCCCGCGTCGGCGGTGTCGGCTCCGCCATCGCCCAGGCTCTGCGCGACGCCGGCGTGGACGTGCCGCTGCGCGACTTCGGCATCCCGCCCCGCTTCCTCGACCACGCCTCCCGCGCCGAGGTCCTCGCCGAGATCGGACTGACCGCGCCCGACATCGCCCGGCAGGTCACCGGCCTCGTCGCCAAGCTCGACGGGCGGTACGAGCGCACCGCCGCCGACGTCGGACAGGTCGAGGCCGCACGCGACTGACCCCCATCAACGAGCGGGCCGGTTTCACCTCTGCGAGAGTGGTGAAACCGGCCCATTCGCGTGAAAGGGAACGTGCCGGGGCATACGTACCGCGCCCCCTCTCGATCATGTCGGGGACGAGCCAGCGTGGGAGGTCGCCCGTGAGCAACACCCTCTTCAGGACCAAGAACGTCGAGCAGTCCATCCGCGACACCGAGGAACCCGAGCACGCGCTCAAGAAGTCCCTCTCCGCGCTGGACCTCACCGTCTTCGGCGTCGGCGTGATCATCGGCACGGGCATCTTCGTCCTCACCGGCACCGTCGCCAAGAACAACGCGGGCCCGGCCGTCGCCCTGGCCTTCGTCGTCGCCGGCGTCGTCTGTGCGCTCGCCGCCCTCTGCTACGCCGAGTTCGCCTCCACCGTGCCGGTCGCCGGCTCCGCGTACACGTTCTCGTACGCCTCCCTCGGCGAGTTCCCCGCCTGGATCATCGGCTGGGACCTCGTCCTGGAGTTCGCCCTCGGCACGGCGGTGGTCGCCGTCGGCTGGTCCGGCTACATCGCCTCGCTGCTCGACAACGCGGGCTGGCATCTGCCCGCCGCGCTCGGCACCCGCGACGGCGCCGAGGGCTTCGGCTTCGACATCCTCGCCGCCGCTCTGGTCCTCGTCCTCACCGCCATCCTGGTGCTCGGCACC
Organism: Streptomyces sp. XM83C; assembly: GCF_023072675.1. Lineage (GTDB taxonomy): Bacteria > Actinomycetota > Actinomycetes > Streptomycetales > Streptomycetaceae > Streptomyces > Streptomyces thermocoprophilus. The sequence goes on along the minus strand of NZ_JALLGL010000192.1, from coordinate 8,663 downwards.
AAGCTGTCCGCCCGCGTCACCTCGCTCGTCGTCGCGATCAAGGTCACGGTCGTCCTCGTGGTGATCATCGCGGGCGCCTTCCTGATCCACGGCAAGAACTACGACCCGTTCATCCCGAAGTCCGAGCCCGTCGGCGCCGGGAACAGCCTGGACTCCCCGCTCATCCAGCTCATGTTCGGCTGGGCGCCCGCCAACTTCGGCGTCATGGGCATCTTCACCGCGGCATCCGTCGTCTTCTTCGCCTTCATCGGCTTCGACGTCGTCGCCACCGCCGCCGAGGAGACCCGCAACCCGCAGCGCGACATGCCCCGCGGCATCCTCGGCTCCCTGCTGATCTGCACGACGCTGTACGTCGCCGTGTCGATCGTGGTCACCGGCATGCAGTCCTACAAGGACCTGTCGGTGACCGCGCCGCTCGCCGACGCCTTCAAGGCCACCGGGCACCCCTGGTTCTCCGGCTTCATCAGCTTCGGCGCCGCCGTCGGCCTGACCACCGTCTGCATGATCCTGCTGCTGGGCCAGACCCGCGTCTTCTTCGCCATGAGCCGCGACGGACTGCTCCCGCGGTTCTTCTCCCGCGTCCACCCGCGGTTCAAGACCCCGCACCGGCCGACCATCCTGCTCGGCGTGCTCATCGCGGTCCTCGCCGGTTTCACCCCGCTCCAGGAGCTGGCCGAGCTGGTGAACATCGGCACGCTGTTCGCGTTCGTGGTCGTCGCCATCGGCGTGATCATCCTCCGCCGCACCCGCCCCGACCTGCACCGGGCGTTCCGCACCCCGTGGGTGCCGGTCGTCCCGATCCTGTCGGTGTGCGCCTCGCTGTGGCTGATGCTGAACCTGCCCGCCGAGACATGGATCCGGTTCGCGATCTGGATGCTGATCGGCTTCGTCGTGTACTTCCTGTACGGCCGCAGTCACAGCCGCCTCGCCCGAGGCGAGGAGCCGGCGGCGGAGGAGACGCTGTAGGCGCAGGGACGGGCGGCCGGCCGATCGGGCCGCCCGGCCCCCCGTCGATCGGGCCGTGGCGTCCTCGGCCCCTGCTGGTCGGAGCGTCCCCGGTCCGTGGCGTCCTCGTCCCCGTCAGTCCCCCCGTACCGCCCTCGGCCCCGTCACCTCCGCGCCCAGCTCCGTCACCCTGCGGCGCAGCTCCCGGTCGGCGGTGACGACGAGGACGGCACGGCCGGCGGCTCCCGCGACCAGCTCCACGACGAGATCGTCACCGCTGCCCGGGGCCTCCTCGACCCGCACCCCGGGCACCGCCTCCACACCTCGCGCCGCACCCTCGACCACCAGCACGATCTCCACCGGCCCGGTGTGTCCGGGCAGCCCGTCGGCCGCCAGCCGGTCCCGCAGCCGGCACGCCGCGCCGCGCCGGTCCCGCCACCAGCCGTCGGGCACCGAGCCGACGACGTTCGCGCCGTCGACGATCACGAGAAGCGGGCTGCCGTTGTCCATGCGGGTGAGGTCTTTCGTCAGGATGCGGTCGGCTGTTCCGAGTGACGGTACCCGCCGCCCACGGCGCGGCGCCCGTACCGGTGCCCTTCACCACCCCCCGGCCGAAAAGGTGAGGTCCAGGCCTTCCGTACGGTTGCGACATACCTTCCGTGCGCTGTGCGACGGATACCCCCCGGGTACATCAGCACCCCCCAGGTCGGCATAGAGTGATCCGGTGAACGGTGAGTGGCTCATATGCGGTCGGGACGGCCGCCTCAGCGTCTACCAGCTCTCGGGCGACTTCGTGCTGTGCCGGGCGGAGAGGGTGCCCGGGGGCCCCTGGGACGCACCGCGCAGGATCGGCGGAGACCAGCGGGTGCGCCCGGTGCTGGCGATCGGCCAGGGCATCGACTCCTACGGGCATCTGATCTCCTGGGGACCCGATACGGGGCTGGTGCACTCCACCCACTTCCGGCCTCTGCTGGCGCCCCTGGACTGGCATCCCATTGCTCACCCCGACGGCAAGGGCGACGAGTCCTTCGAGCCCGCTGTCGCCGTGGACCACCAGGGCCGCGCCCACGTCTTCGTCCGCAACGCCGCCGGCGGCCTGAACATGCGTGCCCAGGCACTCAAGGGCGGCTGGGGACCGTGGCGCGACCTGAAGGGCGCCGATCTGCAGGGCGCGCCCGCCGCGGCGGCCGGCAAGGACGGCCGTATCGAGGTCTACGTGGCCGCGCGAGGTGCCGTCCTGTACGGTCGGCAGCCGCAGCCGGCCACCGTCTTCGAGCTGGAGGAGACGGTGGAGGCCAGGGCCGTCCCGGGCACGCTCAAGGCCCTGGCGACGTCCGAGGAGAACACCACCCTGTTCTTCGTCGACGAGGACGGCCGGCTGTGCGCCTGGCGGCCCGGCAGCAAGCCGGTCGAACTGCTCGACGCGGCCGGCACGGGACGTATCGCCGCCGTGCGCTGCGAACTCGACGGCCAGGACTGCACGCTCCTCGCGCAGCGTTCGGCCACCGGCGGCGTCTCCTTCGCGGCCTTCCCGAGCGAACAGGAGTGGGCCGGAGCGTCGTGGACGCGGTCCGGCGCCGAGCTGCCGCCGGACGTCGAGGTCTCGCTGGCACTGGACTCCGACGGAAGGGTCGTGGCCGCGGCTCAGTCGCCGTCCACCGGGGCGCTGTTCCTGGCGCGCCGCAAGGACGAGCCCGGCCTGGCTCTGACGCCTTGGCAGGCGGTCTGACACCGCCGTGCGGGTGCCGGACGGCTCCCGCACGGCCCCGGGAGGCGTGAGGGAACCGGGGAGGGCAGCCACCGGCCCGTCCGTGCGGCCTGCGGCGCTGCCGGGGCCCGGCGCGGGAGCGGCCACCCCGGCGGACGGAACCGGGCCGCCGTCCCCGTCCAGGGGATGCGCCACGCCGACCGGCGACCGCCGCCCGGACGCGTCCCGGTAAGCGGCGCAGGACGAGAGAGGGCCCCCGCGTGATGCGGAGGCCCTCTTCAGGGTGCTGGGGGTGTCACGCCGGGACCGACGCCACTCCCGGCTGCAGGAACTTCTTGCCGTTCACCCGCTCGGACACGCCCGCCCGGTCCAGGTACGGCGTGATGCCGCCCAGGTGGAAGGGCCAGCCGGCGCCGGTGATCAGGCACAGGTCGATGTCCTGTGCTTCGGCGACGACGCCCTCGTCCAGCATGAGGGCGATCTCCTGCGCGACCGCGTCCAGGACACGGTCACGGACCTGCTCCTCGGTGAGGACGGCATCGCCCTGCTTCAGCAGCGCGGCGACCTCCGGGTCCAGCTCCGGCTTGCCGCTGTCGTAGACGTAGAAGCCGCGCTTGCCCGCCTCGACGACCGCCTTGAGGTTCGGGGAGACCTTGAAACGGTCGGGGAAGGCCCGGTTGAGGGTCTCCGACACGTGCAGGCCGATCGCCGGGCCGACCAGCTCCAGCAGCACCAGCGGGGACATCGGCAGGCCGAGCGGCTCGACCGCCTTCTCCGCGACCTCGACGGGGGTGCCCTCGTCGATGACGTTCTGGATCTCGCCCATGAAGCGGGTCAGGATGCGGTTCACGACGAACGCCGGGGCGTCCTTGACGAGAACGGCCGTCTTCTTCAGCTTCTTGGCGACGGCGAACGCCGTGGCCAGCGAGGCGTCGTCGGTCTGCTCGCCGCGGACGATCTCCAGCAGCGGCAGCACCGCGACCGGGTTGAAGAAGTGGAAGCCGACGACCCGCTCGGGGTGCTTCAGCTTCGACGCCATCTCCGACACGGACAGCGAGGAGGTGTTGGTGGCGAGGATCGCGTGCGCCGGGGCGACCGCCTCGACCTCGGCGAACACCTGCTGCTTGACGCCCATCTCCTCGAACACGGCCTCGATGACGAAGTCCGCGTCCGCGAAGCCCTCGGCCTTGTCCAGGACACCCGTCACCAGCGCCTTGAGGCGGTTGGCCTTGTCCTGGTTGATACGGCCCTTGCCGAGCAGCTTGTCGATCTCGGCGTGGACGTAGCCGACGCCCTTGTCGATGCGCTCCTGGTCGATGTCCGTGAGGACGACCGGGACCTCCAGGCGGCGCAGGAACAGCAGCGCGAGCTGAGAGGCCATCAGACCGGCGCCGACGACACCGACCTTGGTGACCGGGCGGGCCAGGCTCTTGTCCGGGGCGCCGGCCGGGCGCTTGCCGCGCTTCTGCACCAGGTTGAACGCGTAGATGCCGGCGCGCAGCTCACCGCCCATGATCAGGTCGGCGAGCGCCTTGTCCTCGGCGTCGTAACCCTTCTGGAGGTCGCCGTCCTTGGCCTCGGCGATGATGTCCAGGGCCCGGTAGGCGGCCGGGGCCGCGCCGTGCACCTTGGAGTCGGCGAAGAAACGGCCCTTGGCGACGGCCTGGTCCCAGGCCTCGCCGCGGTCCACCGCCGGACGCTCGACCGTGATCTCGCCCTCGAGGACGGAGGCGGTCCAGAGCAGCGACTGCTCCAGGAAGTCCGCGCCCTCGAACAGCGCGTCCGCGATGCCGAGTTCGTAGACCTGCTTGCCCTTGAGCTGCTTGTTCTGGTTGAGGCTGTTCTCGATGATCACCGAGACGGCCTTCTCCGCGCCGATCAGGTTCGGCAGCAGCGTGCAGCCGCCCCAGCCGGGCACCAGGCCGAGGAAGACCTCGGGCAGCGAGAACGCGGGCAGCGCCGCGGACACCGTGCGGTAGGTGCAGTGCAGGCCCACCTCGACGCCGCCGCCCATGGCCGCTCCGTTGTAGTAGGCGAACGTCGGGACCGCGAGACCGGACAGACGCTTGAAGACGTCGTGGCCGCCCTTGCCGATCGCGTAGGCGTGGTCCCACTCCTTCAGCAGCTCGACGCCCTTGAGGTCGGCGCCGACCGCGAAGATGAACGGTTTGCCGGTGATGCCGACGCCGACGATCTCGCCGTCCGCGGCTTCCTTCTCCACCTGGTCGATGGCGGCGTTGAGGTTCGCCAGCGACTGCGGGCCGAAGGTGGTCGGCTTGGTGTGGTCGTGGCCGTTGTCCAGGGTGATGAGCGCGAAGCGGCCCGCACCCAGCGGCAGGTCGAAATGGCGTACGTGCGCCTGCGTGACGACCTCGTCCGGGAACAGCTCGGCCGCGCCCTTCAGGAGTTCAGCGGTGGTGCTCACTTGTCGCCTCCGTCGAAGTGCGGGTTCTCCCAGATGACCGTCGCGCCCATGCCGAAGCCCACGCACATGGTGGTCAGGCCGTAGCGGACGTGCGGCTGCTCCTCGAACTGGCGGGCCAGCTGCGTCATCAGACGGACGCCGGAGGAGGCGAGCGGGTGGCCGAACGCGATGGCGCCGCCGTACTGGTTGACGCGGGCGTCGTCGTCGGCGATGCCGTAGTGCTCCAGGAAGGCCAGCACCTGCACGGCGAAGGCCTCGTTGATCTCGAACAGGCCGATGTCGGAGATCGACAGGCCGGCCTTGGCGAGGGCCTTCTCGGTCGCGGGGATCGGGCCGTAGCCCATGACCTCCGGCTCCACGCCCGCGAAGGCGTAGGAGACGAGGCGCATCTTGACCGGCAGGCCGTTCTCGCGGGCGAAGTCCTCGCTGGCGATGATCGAGGCGGTGGCGCCGTCGTTCAGACCGGCCGCGTTGCCGGCGGTGACCCGGCCGTGCACACGGAACGGCGTCTTCAGGCCCGCCAGGTTCTCCAGGGTGGTGCCGGGACGCATCGGCTCGTCCTGCGTCACCAGGCCCCAGCCGGTCTCGCCGCCCTCGGGGTTGGTGCGGCGCACCGAGATCGGCACGAGGTCCTGCTGGATCTTGCCGTTGGCGTACGCCTTGGCGGCCTTCTCCTGCGAGCGCACGGCGTACTCGTCGGCGCGGAGCTTGGTGATCGACGGGTAGCGGTCGTGCAGGTTCTCCGCGGTCATGCCCATGAACAGGGCGGACTCGTCGACCAGCTTCTCGGAGACGAACCGCGGGTTCGGGTCGACGCCCTCACCCATCGGGTGGCGGCCCATGTGCTCGACACCGCCTGCGATGACGGCGTCGTACGCGCCGAAGGCGATGGAACCGGCCGTCGTCGTCACGGCCGTCAGGGCGCCCGCGCACATGCGGTCGATGGAGTAACCGGGCACGGACTGCGGCAGCCCGGCGAGGATGCCGGCCGTGCGGCCCAGCGTCAGACCCTGGTCGCCGATCTGCGTTGTCGCCGCGATGGCGACCTCGTCGATCTTCTTCGGGTCCAGACCGGGGTTGCGGCGCAGCAGCTCCCGGATCGCCTTCACGACAAGGTCGTCGGCGCGGGTCTCGTGGTAGATGCCCTTCGGGCCCGCCTTGCCGAACGGGGTGCGGACGCCGTCGACGAAGACGACGTCCCTGACGGTACGAGGCACGATGGCTCTCCTCCAGGGTGCGGGATGGCACTGCTGCGATGCGCTGAGCGCGCGCTCAGGCCCATGCTACTCATGGGTAATGTCGCTGCCCAGTCCCGGAGCTGCAAGCGGTGAAGGTCACACCCGGACGGCCCGGTCCGACCGGATCGCCGGGTCCGCCCGGACAGCGCGGCACGGCGGTGCGAGCGTACGACCGCGGGGTTGCGCGCGGCTGTACCCCGCGCTGCGTGGCGTGCTGTACGGGGGTGGGGTGGTGGCGCCGCTCGGGCCGGAAGGCCGGCCGGGTCGGCCGGGTCGGCCGGGTTCGGCCGGGCGCCGGGGAGACGGAGACCCCCGGCGCGGTGGAGCGGCCCAGAGGGGTCTCCACCGCGGCGGGGGTCTCCGTCGTCGTCACGCCCGGTCGGCGCAGGCCGGGGCTCTCGCGCCCGAACGGACGGACCCGCGCCGGCCGTCGCCGGTCACTGCGCCCGTGCGGACGACAGGGCCTCCACCAGCACCGGCGTCACGAGCTCCACCTGCCAGGGCCGTGCCCCGTGCCCGGTGAGCGCGGCGCTCACCGAGTCGGCGTCGGCCGGCTTCGGCGGCTCCCAGCAGACGCGGCGCACCGTGTCCGGCGTGATCAGGTTCTCCTGCGGCAGATTCAGCTTCTCGGCCAGTGCCGTCACCCCGGCCCGCGCCGCCGACAGCCGCTGCGCCGCCACCGGGTCCTTGTCGGCCCACGCGCGGGGCGGGGGAGGACCGAGCACCGGCTGACCCTGCTGCGGCAGCTCCGACTCCGGCAGCGCCTTGGCGCGGTCCACGGCTGCCTGCCACTGTTCGAGCTGGCGCCGCCCCATCCGGTGGCCGAAACCGTTCAGCGCGGCGAGCGCGTGCACCGAGCCCGGCAGGGCCAGCGCCGCCTCCACGATCGCCGCGTCGGACAGCACCTTGCCCGGCGAAACGTCCCGGCGCCGCGCGATGCGGTCCCGCGCCTGCCACAGCTCCCGTACGACGGCGAGCTGGCGGCGCCTGCGCACCTTGTGCATGCCGGACGTACGCCGCCACGGGTCCTTGCGGGGCTCGGGCGGCGGGGCGGACGCGATCGCGTCGAACTCCTGCAACGCCCACTCCAGCTTGCCCTGCCGGTCCAGCTCCTTCTCCAGCGCGTTGCGCAGGTCCACCAGCAGCTCCACATCGAGCGTGGCGTAGCGCAGCCACGGCTCGGGCAGCGGGCGGGTGGACCAGTCGACGGCGGAGTGGCCCTTCTCCAGGATGAAGCCGAGCACGTTCTCGACCATGGCGCCGAGGCCGACCCGCGGATATCCGGCGAGCCGGCCGGCCAGCTCGGTGTCGAACAGCCGCGTCGGCACCATGCCTATCTCCCGCAGGCACGGCAGATCCTGCGTGGCGGCGTGCAGCACCCACTCGGCGTCCGCCAGCGCCTCGCCGAGACCGGACAGGTCCGGGCAGGCCACGGGGTCGATGAGCGCACTGCCCGCGCCTTCGCGGCGCAGCTGCACGAGATAGGCGCGCTGCCCGTACCGGTAGCCGGAGGCCCGTTCGGCGTCGACGGCCACGGGTCCGGACCCGGCGGCGAAGGCGGCGATCACCTCGGCGAGCGCGGACTCGTCCGCGATCACGGGAGGGATGCCCTCGCGCGGCTCCAACAGAGGAATCGGCGCCCCGTCAGCACTCGGTCCGCCGTCGTCCGGAGGGGCGCCTCCGGTGGTTCGCAGTGAAGTGTCTGCTGCGGTGTCTCGGGCGTCGGTCACCTGTCAAGGGTATCCGCACTGTGCGCCGAGCTGACCTGCGCTTTCGGCCGAAAGTTCGGCTGACCTGCGGAAACGGTGTCATGACATGGGTCACGGTTGCCGCTGTTCTCGTCGCCCGGACCGTCCCGTACGTGTCTGCGCGGAACCGCTCGCCGGGAGCCTCCGGCGCGCTCGTTGCGCGGGTGGGGGCGCGGGAAGGGCGCCTACCGAGGGAACGTTCCGTCGGCAGGCGCCCGGGGACGAAGGGAAGGGGGGATGGGAGGAGTGCTCAGGCCTATGAGAAAGGGCAGCGGGAGAGCCCGGAGTGCCGGGAGAGGCGGCGGGGACGTTTCGGCGGGAGTCAGTGGATGATGCCGGTGCGCAGCGCCACCGCGACCATGCCGGCCCGGTCGCCGGTGCCCAGCTTGCGGGCGATGCGGGCGAGGTGGCTCTTGACCGTCAGCGCGGACAGGCCCATGGAGACACCGATCGCCTTGTTCGACTGGCCCTCCGCCACCAGCCGCAGTACCTCCACCTCGCGGCCGGACAGCTCGCGGTAGCCACCCGGGTGGCTCGGGGCACCCGGGGGACGACGGTGCAGACGCGCGGCTGCGGCGCCGATGGGGGCGGCACCGGGG
>NZ_JALLGL010000191.1 GCF_023072675.1 Streptomyces sp. XM83C | reverse complement strand
CTGCCACACTTCACCCACCAGCCGCTGCGCCTTGATCCGGGTCAACGCGTCCAGGGCACCGAACGGCTCGTCCCTGCCGCTCTGCTGCTCCCCCTCGCTCTGCTGCTGACGGCGTGCGGCGGGAACTCGGCCGCGAGCACCTCGACCGACACCGACGGCAGCGGCTCGGTGACGCTGCGGGTCGGCGATCAGAAGGGCGGCTCCGAAGCCGTGCTGCGGGCCGCCGGTGAGCTGAAGAACCTGGACTACAAGATCAAGTGGTCCACGTTCACCTCCGGGCCGCCCCTGTTGGAGGCCGTCAACGCCGAGGCGGTCGACATCGGCGGCGTCGGCAACACCCCGCCGGTCTTCGCCGCAGGCGCCGGTTCGAAGATCACCGTCGTCTCCGCCTGGCACGGCACCTCCAAGGGCGACACCATCCTCGTCCCGAACGACTCGAAGCTGACCTCGCCCCGGCAGCTCAAGGGCAGGTCCGTGGCGGTCGCCCAGGGCTCGTCCGCCCACTACCAGCTCGTCGCCTCCCTGAAGCAGGCGGGCCTCACCCTCGGCGACATCGACGTCAAGTACCTTCAGCCGGCCGACGCGCTGGCCGCGTTCACGAGCGGCAAGGTGGACGCGTGGGCGGTGTGGGACCCGTACACCTCGCAGGTGCTGGAGGCGAAGCGGGGCCGGGTCCTGACCACCGGTGACGGCATCACCAACGGGCTCAGCTTCCAGGTCGCGTCGCCGAGCGCACTGAAGGACGCCAAGAAGGCAGCGGTGGTCAAGGACTATCTGGAGCGGCTGCGGCGCGCGCAGGACTGGGTGTACACGCACCCGGAGAAGTGGGCGGAGGTGTGGGCCAAGGACACCGGGCTGCCGTACGAGGTGGCTCTGGCCGCCGTGAAGCGGACCTACGCCACCCGGGTCGCCGTCGCCGTCGACGAGCCGCTGATCGCGTCCGAGCAGCAGATCGCCGACACCTTCGCCGAGCTGAAACTGATCCCGAAGAAGGTCGAGTTCAAGTCCTTCGTCGACACCCGCTTCAACGGCAGCCTGCCGCCCTCCACCTCCACGCCCCGTCCCTCGAAGGAGTCCTGAGATGACTGTCCGCCTCCACTGGTTCCTGCCCACCGGCGGCGACGGCCGCACCCTCGTCGACCGGCACGCGTACGGCCCCAATGAGCGCGGTGCCCTCAGCGGGGTCCGGGCGCCCGACATCACCTATCTGGCGCAGATCGCGAAGGCCGCCGAACAGCTGGGCTTCGAGGCCGTGCTGACACCGACCGGCACCTGGTGCGAGGACGCCTGGCTGACGACGGTGGCGCTCGCGCAGCACACCGAGCAGCTGAAGTTCCTCGTCGCCTTCCGGCCCGGGCTGCTCTCGCCGACGCTGGCCGCGCAGATGGCGTCCACCTATCAGCGGCTCACGCGGGGCCGGCTGCTGCTGAACGTGGTCACCGGCGGTGACTCCTCGGAGCAGCGGCGCTTCGGCGACCGGCTCGACCACGACCAGCGGTACGCGCGCACCGACGAGTTCCTGTCGGTCGTACGCGGTGTGTGGGAGGGCGAACCGTACGACTTCGACGGCGTCCACTACCAGGTCGAGGGCGGGCTGACCGCTCTGCCGCCGGACCCGGTGCCGCCCCTGTTCTTCGGCGGGTCGTCGCCGGCCGCCGGGCCGGTCGCGGCGCGGCACGCGGACGTCTATCTGACGTGGGGCGAGCCGCCCGCCCAGGTGCGGGAGAAGATCGACTGGATCCGTGGGCTGGCCGAACGCGAGGGCCGTACCGTGCGCTTCGGGGTCCGGCTGCACACCGTCTCCCGTGACTCGTCCGCCGAGGCCTGGGCGGTGGCGAACCGGCTCCTCGACGATCTGGACGCGGACACCGTCGCGGCGGCGCAGGCGGCGCTCGGGCGCAGCGAGTCGGTGGGGCAGCAGCGGATGCTGGCCCTGCACGGCGGTTCGCGGGACTCTCTGGAGATCTACCCGAATCTGTGGGCGGGTGTCGGGCTGGTCCGCGGTGGTGCGGGCACGGCGCTGGTCGGCAGCCACGCGGAGGTCGCCGACCGGATCGAGGAGTATCACGCGCTGGGTGTGGAGCATTTCGTGCTGTCCGGCTATCCGCATCTGGAGGAGGCGTACTGGTTCGGCGAGGGGGTGATCCCCGAGCTGGCGGCGCGAGGGCTGCTCACTCCGGGGGCGGCTCCGGCGGCGCCGGCCCGGTCGCCGCTGGTGGTGGCCGGCGGGCGCTGATCCGCCCGCGCCGATGTGCGCTCTGCGGGCTCTCGCGGGGCTCTGTGTGCTCTGTCGTGCGGGGGTGGCGGGAAGATCCGCCACCCCCGCACGGTTAGTGGAAACGTGAACCACACCGAGGTCGTCGTCATCGGCGCCGGGCAGGCCGGTCTGTCCAGCGCCTATCATCTGCGGCGCGCCGGCTACGAGCCGGGCAGCGGTTTCGTCGTGTTCGACCACTCTCCCGGGCCGGGCGGCGCCTGGCAGTTCCGGTGGCCTTCGCTGACGTACGGCAAGGTGCACGGGATGCACTCGCTGCCGGGCATGGAACTGACCGACGCCGACCCGGAGCGGCCTTCGGCGGAGGTGATCTCCGCGTACTTCGACCGGTACGAGCGGACCTTCGACCTGCGTGTACGGCGCCCTGTGGATGTGCGTGCCGTGCGGGAGGGGCCGCAGGGGCGGCTGCTGGTGGAGACGTCGGCCGGTGTGTGGTCGGCGCGCGCCCTGGTGAACGCGACCGGCACCTGGGACCGGCCGTTCTGGCCGCGCTACCCGGGTCAGGAGACGTTCCGGGGGCGGCAGCTGCACACGGCGCAGTACCCCGGGCCCGAGGCGTTCGCCGGGCAGCGGGTGGTCGTGGTGGGCGGCGGTGCCTCCGGCACGCAGCATCTGCTGGAGATCGCCCCGTACGCGACGGCCACGACGTGGGTCACCCGGCGTCCGCCCGTGTTCCGTGACGGCCCGTTCGACGAGGACGCCGGGCGGGCGGCGGTGGCGCTCGTGGAGGAACGGGTCCGGCAGGGGCTGCCGCCGCGCAGTGTCGTGTCGGTGACCGGGCTGCCGCTCGATGACGCGGTCCGTCAGGGCATCGCGGACGGTGTCCTCGACCGGCTGCCCATGTTCGACCGGGTCGTGCCCGACGGTGTCGTCTGGGACGACGGGCGGCACGTCGAGGCCGACGTCATTCTGTGGGCGACCGGGTTCCGGGCCGCCCTGGACCATCTGGCGCCGCTGCGGCTGCGGGAGCCGGGCGGCGGCATCCGGGTGGAGGGCACACGCGTGGTGGCCGACCCGCGCGTCCACCTCGTCGGGTACGGCCCGTCGGCGAGCACAATCGGCGCCAACCGCGCCGGACGCGCGGCCGTGCGGGACATCCGCAAGCTGTCGGCCGGCGAACGGGCGGCTCCGGTGGCGGCCTGACGCCGGCAGCCGGCTCACGGCCGCCGCGTACGCGGATCACGGGCTGCGGGGCCGGCTGCCGTGCGTCAGCTCCCCTTGTTGCCGCTGCCACGTTGCAGCCGGTTGAACTCGGCCACGTTGCGCAGGTGTTCGGCGTAGTCGGCGGTGAAGCGGGTGTCGCCGGGTTTGACGGTGACGAAGTACAGCCAGTCCCCGGGTGTCGGCTCGATCGCGGCGCGCATCGCCTCCTCGCCGGGGTTGCCGATCGGCGTGGGCGGAAGGCCCATCCGCTGGTACGAGTTGTAGGGGCTGTCGATACGGGTGTCGCTGTCCGTCGTGCGCAATGTCGAACGGTTGAGCGCGTAGTTGAGGGTGGAGTCCATCTGGAGCGGCATGCCGCGCTCCAGTCTGTTGAACACGACTCGAGCCACCTTGCCCATGTCGGCCTTGGTCGCCGCTTCCGCCTGGACGATGCTGGCGATGGTGACGGCCTGGTAGACGTTCATGGCGTTGCGCTGCGCACCGGCCGCGACGGGCGCGCCGTTGAACTTCTTGTTCGCCGTGTCGACCATGGCCGACAGCAGTTGTTCCGGTGTCGACTTGTCGTTGAGCGGATATGTCGCCGGGAACAGATAGCCCTCCGGGTTGCCCTCTGCGTCCCTCGGGAGTTTCAGACCGGCTTTGGACACCGACTTCTGGGCCGTCCCCGGGGGGAGTTCCAGGGCCTTGTCCACGGCGGCGTACACCTGACGGGCCCGCCACCCTTCGGGGATCACCAGCGAGGCGGGTTCGCTGTCGCCCCCGCCGCCCAGCGTCGCCAGCGGCACCGCCACGGCCGTGCCGGCCAGGACGGCTCCGGTCGCGACGAGGACGATACGGCCCCGGCGCGTCAGTCGAATCGTGCTCCGTGGCGGAGTGTTCGTGTGCATGCGGGCACGGTAACGCCCCTACCTCTCATATCATCACAATCCAGGCATGAATCGGCATATGTTCATCTTGTCGGCTCCAGTCGTGCGTCTCTGCGGACCAGTTCCGCGTACCGCCCGTCGAGGGCCAGCAGCTTCTCGTGCGTGCCGCGTTCGACCACCCGCCCCGCGTCGAGGACGACGATCTGGTCCGCGTCGCGGACCGTGGACAGCCGGTGGGCGATGGTGAGCGTGGTGCGGTCGGCCGACAGCGCGTCCACGGCTTTCTGCACGGCCGCCTCGGTGCGTGTGTCCAGGGCGCTGGTGGCCTCGTCGAGGATGAGCACCGGCGGGTCGCGCAGGATGGTGCGGGCGATGGCAAGGCGCTGTTTCTCTCCGCCGGAGAAGCGGTGTCCGCGCTCGCCGACGACGGTGTCGTACCCGTCGGGCAGGGCGGCGATGTGGTCGTGGATCTGCGCCGCCCGCGCCGCCGCGTGCAGTTCCTCGTCGGTGGCGTCGGGTTTGGCGAAGCGGAGGTTGTCGGCGACGGAGGCGTGGAAGAGGTACGTCTCCTGCGAGACGACGCCCACCGCACGGGCCAGGGTGTCGAAGTCCAGGTCGCGCACATCGACGCCGTCGAGGGTGACCCGGCCGCCCGTGACGTCGTACAGCCGTGGCACCAGACAGCCGAGGGTGGATTTGCCCGCGCCGGTGGAACCGACGACGGCGAGGCTGCTGCCGGCGGGGACGGTGATGTCGATGCCGTCGAGGACGGGCCGCTGCCGGGCGGTGTCGCTCTCGGCGCCCTTGGCGTCGTCGACGCCCTCGGAGTGCTGGGCGTCTTCGCCGCTCGCGGCGTCGTAGTGGAAGGTGACGCCCTCGAAGCGGACTTCGCCTTTGACCTGGTCCAGGTGGACGGGGTCGTCCCGCTCGGTGATGTCGACGGGCAGGTCGAGGTATTCGAAGATGCGTTGGAACAGCGCGAGCGACGTCTGGATCTGCACGCCCGTCGCCAGCAGGCTGACGGTGGGCCGGAAGAGTCCCTGCTGGAGCGAGACGAAGGCGACGACCGTGCCGATGGAGACGTCCGGTCCGCCGAAATGGAGGGTCATGCCGGCCGTCCAGTAGATGACGGCGGGCATCGCGGCCATGACGATCGTGATGACGGCCATCCGCCAGCGGCCCGCCATGCTGGCGCGGACCTCCAGGTCCACCAGGCGCTCGGACTCCTCGGCGAAGGACCGGGTGAGCGAGTCGGAGCGGCCCATGGTGCGGCCCAGCAGGATGCCGCTGACCGACAGGGACTCGGTGACCGTGGCCGCCATGGCGGCCATCTGTTTCTGCCGTTGTGTGGTGATCTTCCTGCGCTCGTTGCCGACGCGGCGGCTGATCCAGACGAAGACCGGCAGCAGAAGCAGCGAGACGGCGGTCAGCCGCCAGTCCAGGGCCAGCATCGCCACGACGGTGGCGACGACGCTGGTGAAGTTGGACACCAGCGAGGTGGCGGTGGACGTGACGGTGGCCTGCATCCCGCCGATGTCGTTGGCGATGCGGGACTGCACCTCGCCGGTGCGGGTGCGGGTGAAGAACGCCAGCGACATCCGCTGCAACCGTCCGTAGACGGCGGTGCGCAGGTCGTGCATGACGCGCTGGCCGACGGTGGTGGAGATCAGCGTCTGCAGCACTCCGAAGACGCTGGTGAGGACGGCGCCGAGGATCATCCCGAGGGCGAGCAGGCCGAGCAGGCCGGTGCGGCCCTCGGGGATGGCGACGTCCAGGATCTCCTTCAACAGGAACGGCGTGGCGACGGAGACCAGGGACGAGGCGCCGACCAGCAGGCCCACGACGGCCAGCCGGCCGCGGTAGGGACGGAAGAGCGCGAGGATGCGGCGGACCTGCCGCGGCTGCTCCGCCGCACCGGGGGGCGGCGTCCAGGTGATGTCACGATCGGGGTGCATGGGCTCCTACGGGAGTGAGAGACGGGATCCGGTCGGGGCACGGGGGCCGCCACCGGCAGACGGACCATAGCTCATTGTTACCTATACTCACAATGAACGACGTCCTGATATTGTTCCCGCATGAGCACCCCCGATCCCGACGGCCTGCTCGCCGAGCAGCTCCTGCGCTTCACCCGCCGGGTCCACCGCATCCAGAAGCGGCAGCTGCACCAGCGCGAACTGGGCGTGACCCCGGCGCAGTCGCGACTGCTGCGCACCCTGGCCCACTACAGTGCGCCGCCCCGCATGGCCGATCTGGCCGAGCGGCTGGAGGTCGTGCCGCGGGCGGTGACGACCCTGGTCGACGGGCTGGAGGCGAGCGGCAAGGTGCGGCGGGTGCCCGACCCGACCAACCGCCGCGTGATCCGCATCGAACTGACCGACGACGGGCGCAGCATCCTCCGTGAGCTGCGCGACGCGCGCCGTGCCGCCGCCGAGGAGATCCTCGCCCCTCTCACCGAGGAACAGCGCAGGGTGCTGGGCGGCCTGCTGGACACACTGATCGACGGCACGCCCTCCGCGGAACACGGCTGCTGAATCCTTACGGCGCCGGCGCGGGGGCGGGGGCGGAGAGCCGGAGGGCCGGAGCGCTTTCGGGTGTGCTCCGGTGCGGGCGCGGACATCCGTACCCGCGTCCGCACCGGGGCATCGGGGCGTCCGCCTCGGCTCAGCAGCTTCGGCGGTCCCACACCAGCACATTGACCGGGGTGCTCCACGTGCCGTCGACGACGCTGCCGATGAGCATCTCGACGTCCTGCCGGTGACGGAAGGTGCCGCGCCGGTGTTCTGCCGGCGGTCGGCCGCGCTCGCAACGAGGCGCCGCGCAACCCGCCCCGAACCGGCCGCCCGCACGGCGCGTTCTACGCCTGGAGGTCCGCCTTGTCCCCCATCACCACGACCGGGTGCCCGGCCGGGTCGAGCGTGCGCAGCAGATACTCCATCGCCGCCTTGGAGACGCTGACGCAGGCCGACGTGCCGCTGCCGTGGTCCATGTGGATCCAGATGCTGCCGCCTTTGCTCTGTCCCAGCGGGCGGGTCGGGTCGTTGGGGGGTGTGCCCTTGACGCGGTTGTAGTCGATGGCGATGACGTAGTCGAAGTCGTGCCAGTGCGTCCGCGCCCAGGACCGCGGGGCGGCGAAGGATCCCGACTCGGTGTACGGCAGCTTCGCGCCGGGGTTCCGCAGTACCCCGCCCGCGTCGGTGAGCGTGAACACACCGACAGGACTGCGGTTGTCGCCCTCGTGATGGTCGAGCGTCCAGCCCTTCTTGCCGTTGTGGGCCGGCCAGCCGCGGGTGCGCTGCCAGACGGAACCCTTCCGTGTGTACAGCACGAGCGTGGCGTCCGCCGAGTCCCTGCCCTCGCCGTACACCGCCACCACCTGGCGCGAGTCGGCGGGGATACGCCGCTGGAAGCGGTCACCCACGCCGGGGACACGGGTGGGGTCCGCGCTCGCACCGGCCCTGGGGCGCGGGGTGGGGGCACCCGTGGCCGCACCCTGCCCCTTCGTCGCCGGACCTCCGCAAGCCGACAGCCCGCTCAGCAGCATCCCGCAGGCCGCCGCCACCCCCATCACACGCCGTACACCGCCGATCCGCATCGGTCCATGATGGCACCGCGTCAGGCGGCACATGCCCGAGGGACGCCGGCGGATCCGCCGGTCCGATCGACGGGTTCGGCCTCATGGAAAACCGTTTGATTTCGACCACGCATCAGAGCCAACCTGTCACGGTTTGCTGTCGCGCCCGATGCCGCGCGGCAAACCCACCACTGCACTCCCCCCGACCCGCTGCACTCCCCACCCCCCGACACGAGCCACTGGGACGTCATGCAGATCCAAGACCTTCCGTACCCCGACCCGGGTGTCCCCGACGCTCGCTCGGGCGCCCGTTTCCTGTGGTGGCTCGGCCGCAACCAGTTGGGAGGCCAGCTCAAGGCGCTGGTCTGGGGGCTGCTGCACTTCGTGGCCGTCTCCGCGCTGCCCTTCTGCGTCGGCTTCGCCGTCCAGGGCGTCGTCGACCGCTCCGGCGGACGGCTCGCCCTCGCCGGTGGGCTGCTCGCCCTGTGCGGAGCGGCGAGCGCCGTCGGTGACACCTTCCTGCACCGGGCCGCCGTCACCAACTGGATCACGGCCGCCGCCCGTGTGCAGCAACTTCTCGCCCACAAGGCGGCACGGCTCGGGTCCGCGCTGACCCGGCGTGTCGCGGCCGGCGAGGTGGTCGCCGTCTCCACGGGCGACGTGGAGAAGATCGGCTGGTTCGTCGAGGCGGTGTCCCGTTTCACCGCCGCCGCGCTCACCGTCGGCGTGGTCTGCGCGGGCCTCGTCGTCTACCAGCCGGCGCTCGGTGTCATCGTGGCCGTCGGGCTGCCGGTGGTCGCGCTCGCCGTGCTGCCGCTCCTGCCGCACGCCACACGGCGGGCCGACACCCAGCGGGAGAAGGGCGGCCGGGCCACCGAACTGGCCTCCGACACCGTGGCGGGACTGCGGGTGCTGCGCGGCATCGGCGGGGAGGAACTGTTCCTCGACCGCTACCGCCGCGCCTCCCAGGAGGTCCGCCGGGCAGCCGTGCACAGCGCCCGCATGTGGTCTCTGATCGCCTCCCTCCAGGTCCTGCTGCCGCGTCTGCTGCTCATCGCCGTCGTCTTCTACGGCGTCCGTCTGGCCCGCGAGGGACGGATCTCCGTCGGTGAACTCGTCACCGTGTACAGCTCCGTCGCGGTGCTGAGCTATCCGCTGCAGCACTTCCAGGAGATCGCCATGGCCTACTCCTTCTCCCGCCCGTCCGCGCAGCGGGCCGCACGGGTGCTGTCCCTGGAGCGGCACCCGTCCGAGGCGAAGACTGCGCAGACCGGAAGCACGGAGGCCGGCGAGGTGAAGGGCGGTGATCTGTACGACCCTGCCACCGGCTTGCTGGCCCCGGAGGGGCTGCTCACGGCGGTGGTGTGCGGCGACCCGGACGCGGCGGGCCGGCTCGCGGAGCGGCTCGGCGGGCACGCCTCCGAGGCCGGCCCGTCGGTGCTGCTCGGCGGTGTCGCCCTGGACGGCCTGCCGCTCGACGCCGCCCGCGCGGCCGTCCTGGTGCAGGACAAGGACCCGGTACTGCTCTCCGGTTCCCTGCGCGACCTGCTCGACGTGCCCTCCTCGGGTGCCGTCGCCGCGGCCGACGCCCTGGCCGCGGCCGGGTGCGAGGACGTGCTGGACACGCTGGTGCAGGGCTCGCTCGAGGGCGCGGACCCGCTGGACGCCCACATCACCGAGCGCGGCCGTTCCCTCTCCGGCGGCCAGCGGCAGCGCCTCGCGCTCGCCCGGTCACTGCTGACGGATCCGCAGGTGCTCGTCCTGGACGAGCCGACGTCCGCGGTGGACTCGCACACCGAGGCCCGTATCGCCGAAGGCGTCCGAGCGCTGCGGAACGGCCGCACCACCGTCGTGTTCACTTCGTCCCCGCTGCTGCTGGACCGCGCCGACCGTGTCGTCCTCGTCCACGACGGGCAGGTCGCCGCGGTCGGCGTCCACCGGGAACTGCTCGACACCGAGCCCCGGTACCGGGCGGTCGTGACCCGGGAGACGGAACCGGAGACGGTCGCGGCCTCGGAGAAGGAGCCGCGTCCTGGCGACGGACCGGGCGCGGAGGGAGAACCGCGTCCGGACGAGGGGCCGCGTGCGGGCCGGAACGGGCTCGCCGGGCCCCGGAAGATCGACGAACTGGCGCACATCGACGAACTGCGAGAGATCGGGGAGACCGCATGATCGCAGTGGCGCCACCGGCGTTCGACCCGGCCGCGCCGAAGACGGCGAGCACACTGCCCGTCGGCGCCCCGGCGACCGTACGCGCCTATGCGACGGAACTGCTGCGCCGGCACCGTCGTGCCTTCACCCTGCTCCTCGTCGTGAACACGGTGGCCGTGCTCGCCTCGATGGTCGGGCCGTGGCTGCTCGGCGACCTCGTCGAGCGTGTGTCGGACGACGTCGCCGACGTGCCGCTGGGGCGCATGGCGGCCCTGTTCCTGCTGGCCCTGGTCGTGCAGGCGGTCTTCGTCCGGCAGGTACGGCTGCGCGGGGCGGTGCTCGGCGAGCGGATGCTCGCCGACCTGCGCGAGGACTTCCTCGTCCGCTCGGTGGCGCTGCCGCCGGGCGTGCTGGAGCGGGCCGGCACGGGCGATCTGCTGTCCCGGATCACCACCGACATCGACCGGCTGTCCAACGCGATGCGCGAGGCGGTGCCGCAGCTGACGATCGGCGTGCTGTGGACGGTGCTGCTGCTCGGCGGACTCGTCGTCACCGCGCCGCCGCTGGCCCCCGCCGTGCTGCTGGCCGTGCCGGTGCTGGCGATCGGGCTGCGCTGGTACTTCCGTCGGGCACCGTCCGCCTACCGCTCGGAGGCCGCAGGGTACGCCGCGGTCGCCGCCGCCCTCGCCGAGACCGTCGACGCGGGACGCACCGTCGAGGCACACCGGCTGGGCGACCGCCGGATCGAGCTGTCCGAGCGCCGCATCCGGGAGTGGACCGCGTGGGAGCGGTACACGCTGTGGCTGCGCTCGGTGCTCTTCCCGGTGATCAACGCCGTGCATGTCACCGTGCTGGGCTCGGTGCTGATGATCGGCGGCGTGTTCGTGCTGCGGGGGTGGATCGGCGTGGGCCAGCTGACCACGGCCGCGCTGATCGCGCAGATGCTGGTCGACCCGGTCAACCTGATCCTGCGCTGGTACGACGAACTGCAGGTCGCGCAGGTGTCGCTGGCCCGGCTGGTCGGGGTCCGCGACATCGAGCCGGACGCCGGGGACCCCTCGCTGGCGCCCGGCGGGCGCGAGGTGCTGGCCGACCGGGTGCACTTCGGCTATCGCGACGGCGTGGACGTCCTGCGCCAGGTGTCCCTGGAGATCGCCCCGGGCACCCGGCTCGCCCTGGTCGGGCCGTCCGGGGCGGGCAAGTCCACACTGGGCCGGCTGCTCGCCGGCATCTACGGGCCGCGCACCGGCAAGGTGACCCTCGGGGGCGCCGAGCTGTCCCGCATGCCCGCCGAGCAGGTGCGCTCCCATGTGGCGCTGGTCAACCAGGAGCACCACGTCTTCGTGGGTTCCCTCCGCGACAACCTGCTCCTCGCCCGCGCCGACGCCACGGACGCCGAGCTGTGGGCCGCCCTGGGCGCGGTCGACGCCGACGACTGGGCGCGAGCCCTGGACGGGGGTCTGGACACCGAGGTCGGCTCCGGCGGACTCGCGCTGACCCCGGCGCAGGCCCAGCAGATCGCCCTCGCCCGTCTGGTGCTCGCCGATCCGCACACGCTCGTGCTGGACGAGGCGACCTCGCTGCTCGACCCGCGTGCGGCCCGCCACCTGGAGCGGTCCCTCGCCCGGGTCCTGGACGGGCGCACGGTGGTCGCCATCGCCCACCGGCTGCACACCGCGCACGACGCCGATGTCATCGCGGTCGTGGAGAACGGCCGTATCAGCGAGCTGGGCAGCCACGACGAGCTGGTCGCCGCCGACGGGGCGTACGCGGCGCTGTGGCGCTCCTGGCACGGGTGACCACGGGCCGGGACGGACCGGCGCGGTACGGGAACGCCGTACCGGTGGGCGGCGGACCGGTGCGGTGGCCGTGCTCCGGACGTCGGACGGCCCGGACGGCCCGACGGCGCTCACCGGTACGGCGGCGGACGTCCCGGCGGCGCTCACCGTCAGACCGGCGGACACCCCGGCCGTCGCCCCGGCGGCGCTCACCGGCGCCCCGGCAGGCACGCACGGTCCGGCGGCGGTCCCGGGTTGTCCGGCGGCGGTCCCGGGTTGTCCGGCGGTGATCCCGGGCGGTCCGCAGGCGATCCCGGGGTGTCCGCCCGGCGCGTCGTGTCCGCGTCCGAGGAGCGCCCGGCGCGGGTCCCCCGCCGACGGCCCCGGCCCGGCGGGATGCCGTGCCGTTGCGCGGTCCCGAAGCGGGGTGGAAGTCTGGGGGGAGGCACTGGTTCGGGGAACCCCCGGGCACCGCGCAGTGCGGTGACGGGTGTCGCCGGTGCCCTGAGCAGCGGCGGCCCGCCCCCGCCCACGGCGACACC
>NZ_JALLGL010000190.1 GCF_023072675.1 Streptomyces sp. XM83C | reverse complement strand
GGCCGGGACCCACCCGCCCCCGGGCAGAGGCCCGCATTGCGCCGTATGCAGCAGTACGGCCCTGCGGTCATCGGCGCGCACCCCGATCCTGGGCGAGGATCCCACCCCGCCGAGGAGGCCGTATGCCGCAGCTTTCCGCACCCCCGAGCCGCCGCCGGCGCGCGCTCGCCGTGGCCGTGCTCTGTCTCACGGCGCTGCTGCCCGCCGCCCCTGCCGCCGCCGGCGCGGGCCCCGGCCACGACCCCGACCGTGCCCTGCGGCAACGCCTGGAGGAACTGGTCCGCACCCCCGGCGGCCCGCCCGGAGCGATCGCCGTCCTGCGCACCGAGCGGCACACGCGCGTGATCCGCGCCGGCGTCGCCGACCTCACCACCGGCCGCCCGCCCCGCACCGGCGACCACATGCGCATCGCCAGCACCGCCAAGGCCTTCAGCGGCGCCGTCGCCCTCAGCCTCGTCGACCGCGGCGCGGTCCGCCTCGACGACACCCTGCGCCGCCGACTGCCCCAACTGCCCGCCGCCTGGGGCGCCGTCACCCTGCGCCAGCTGCTCAACCACACCAGCGGCCTGCCCGACTACAGCGAGGCCCCAGCCTTCCTCGACGAGCTGCGCGCCGACCCGCACCACGTCTTCGACTCACGCCGCCTGCTCGACTACGTCGCCGACCGGCCCCTGCTGTTCCGGCCCGGCAGCCGGTACCACTACTCCAACTCCGACAACATCGCCGTGGCCCTCATGGCCGAGGCCGTCACCGGCACCCCGTACGAGCGGCTGCTCGCCGAACTGGTCCACCGCCCGCTCGGCCTGCACCGCACCAGCCTCCCGCAGGGCTACCGCATGCCACGGCCCTACCTGCACGGCTACGACGTCACCGTCACGCCCCCCGAGGACGTCAGCGAACTGCTCGGCGCGTCCGGCCTGTGGGCGTCCGGCGGCATCGTCTCCACGCCCGCCGACATGACCCGCTTCATCCGCGGCTACGCGGGCGGCGCCCTGTACGGCCCGGCCGTCGTCCGCGAGCAGCGACGCTGGATCGACGGCGAGTCCCAGCCCGCCGGACCCGGCCGCAACTCGGCCGGACTCGCCGTCTTCCGCTACGACACCCGTTGCGGCACCGTCCTCGGACACACCGGCAACACCGCCGGCTACACACAGCTGATCGCCGCCACCCCGGACGGCCGCCGCTCCCTGACCTTCTCCGTCACCGCGCAGATCAACGCCGGACAGGCCCCCGACCAGCTGCGGCTGATGCGCGCCGTGCAGGAGGACTTCGTCTGCGCGCTGCTGCGCTGACCCCCGCCCCGGCCCTGACCACGCGCGCGTGACCCGCCGGCTGCCGGCCGTCACCCGTGGCGCCGGCCGCCAGCCGTCACCGCGCGCGCGTGGCCCCGGCCGTCAGCAGTCAGCCGTCACCCGGAGCCGTGGCGGCGCGCTCGCAGTACAGGAACAGATGCGGTTCCGGCACGGCCTCCGGGTGCGCGGGCGTGAACCGTGCGCTGTGCCGGGCCAGCACAGCCAGCCCCGCCGCCTCGGCCAGCGCCGCGAACCCGTCCTCCGCGAAACTCGTCACCCGCACCGGCTGCCCCATGAAGACCGCCTCGACGTCCTCCACGTCCAGCGGCACCGTCGCCAGGACCACGCTGCCGCCCGGCCGCACCGCACGACCGACCGCACGCAGCACCCCAGCCTGCTCGGCCCGGGACATCTGCAGCAGCGAGAAGTACACGCACACCGCGTCGAAGGAGCCCTCCTCCCACGGCGTCACCCGCACGTCGGCGCACCGGAACTCCGCGCCCGGAACCTGCCGGGACGCGATGTCCACCATGACGGGGGACACGTCCACGCCCAGCACCCGGTGGCCCGCCCCGGCGAGCACCTCCGCCGTCGGCCGGCCCGTGCCGCTGCCCACGTCCAGCACCCGGCTGCCCGGCGCCAGCCGGCCCAACAGCCACTCCAGCGACGCCCGATGCGCCGCCGACCCCGCGAACGCCTTCTCGTACTCCGTGCCCAGCGCGTCGAACACCTCGGCGGCAGGCACGCGCTGACCGTATTCGCTCACGATGCTCCCTCTCGTCGGCTGCGGACGGCGACCTGTGACGGCTGCGCATCCTCGCACCCACCGCGCCCGCCCACAACGCCGCGCGCCGCGCCGCACACCACGCGCCGCCGCACCACCCGCGGCGCGCCCCCACACGCCCGTGCACCCCGCACGACCACCGCGCAAGCCGGACCCTGACACCCGGCGGGCCCCTCGTGCGTTGACCCGTGTGTACGGCAGAGCGTGCAGGAGGGACAGCCATGGACTACTACGACCTCGGCACCCACACCCGCCCGGTGACCACCTCGTCCGCCGAGGCGCAGACGTGGTTCGACCGCGGCCTGGTGTGGACGTACGCCTTCCACCACGAAGAGGCGGTCGCCTGCTTCGAGGCCGCCGCCGCGGCCGACCCCGACTGCGCCATGGCCCACTGGGGCATCGCCTACGCGCTCGGCCCCAACTACAACAAACCCTGGGAGTTCTTCGACGCGAGGGACCTCGCCACCACCGTCGACCGCACCCACGCCGCCGTCGAACGCGCCCGCGCGGCGGCAGCGGACGCCACCCCCGTCGAACGGGCCCTCATCGAGGCTCTGCGCGCCCGCTACCCGCAGGCCGAGCCCGCCGAGGACTGCTCGGTGTGGAACGAGCCCTACGCCGACCGCATGCGCGAGGTCCACGCCCTGGCGCCCGACGACGTCGACGTCGCCGTGCTGTACGCGGACGCGTTGATGAACCTCACCCCGTGGCAGCTGTGGGACCTGCGCACCGGCGGACCCGCGGCGGGCGCCCGCACCCTGGAGGCCAAGGACGTCCTCGACCGCGTACTGGCCCGCGAGGAGGGCCTGCGCCACCCCGGCGCGCTCCACATGTACATCCACCTGATGGAGATGTCCCCGAGCCCCGAGGCGGCCCTGCCCGTCGCCGACCGGCTGCGTGGCCTCGTACCCGACGCGGGCCATCTGCTGCACATGCCCTCGCACCTGGAGGTGCTGTGCGGCGACTACCGCCGCACGGTCTCCGACAACACCGCGGCGATCGCCGCCGACGCCACGTACCTCGCCCGTTCCGGGCCGATGAACTTCTACACCCTGTACCGGGCGCACAACCACCACTTCCGGATCTACGGCGCCCTGTTCCTCGGCGACTCACGCACCGCCCTGGAAGCCGCGTCGGAGCTGGAGGCGTGCATCCCGGAGGACCTGCTGCGGGTGGAGAGCCCGCCCATGGCCGACTGGCTGGAGGGCTTCCTCGCCATGCGCGTCCATGTGCTGATCCGCTTCGGCCGCTGGGACGACGTACTGCGCCTGCCGCTGCCCGCCGACCCGGACCTGTACCGCGTGACCACTGCGATGCTGCGCTATGCGCGCGGCGTCGCGTACGCCGCGACCGGCCGCGTCGCCGAGGCGGAGGAGGAACGGCGGATGTTCCGCGCCGCTGTGGACCGCGTCCCCGAGAGCCGCATGCTGTTCAACAACACCTGCCGGGACATCCTGGCCGTCGCCTCGGCGATGCTCGACGGCGAACTGGAGTACCGCAAAGGGGCCCACGACGCCGCGTTCGCCGCACTGCGCCGTGCCGTCGAACTCGACGACACCCTGCCGTACGACGAGCCGTGGGGCTGGATGCAGCCCACCCGGCACGCCCTCGGCGCCCTCCTGCTGGAACAGGGGCACGTGGAGGAGGCCGAGGAGGTCTACCGCGCCGACCTCGGCCTGGACGACACCCTGCCCCGCCCGCTGCAACACCCGAACAACGTCTGGGCGCTGCACGGCCTGCACGAATGCCTCGTACGGCGCGGGAAGACCGGCGAGGCCGCGCTCGTCGCCCACCAGCTGAAACTGGCGACCGCCCTGGCCGACGTACCCGTCACGTCGTCCTGCTTCTGCCGCCTGGAGACCTCCGCCCACACCGGCGGCTGCTGCGAGCACTGAACGAGGGCACCCCGGCCCGCGCGCTCAGCTCCACAGCGGATAGACGACCGTCTGTGCGAGCCGCTCGGGCCGGGTGTTCTCGTACGTGAGCGTCATCCGCGTGTACTGCCGCAGCTTCGGGTCCTTCTTCCAGGTCTGCGGCTTGTCCAGACGCACGGTGACGGCGTAGTCGTGGAAGCGGCCGGCCGCGCAGTACGGCTTGCAGTCGTTGACCATGTTGACGCCCTCGGCGGTCGCGGCCCGTTCGTCCCACCGCGACCAGTGCAGGGAAACCAGACGGCTGTTGCCGTCCCCGCAGGCCAGGATGAACTCCGCCGGGCGCACCTGCGCATGCCACAGACAGTCCACGAGAACGGGCGGCGGCTCGGCCTGCCGGGCGCTCGCCGACACCGGCGCGGTCGCCGCCGTGAGCGCCGCGAGCGCCCCGAGAGCGAGGCCCGTCCTGACCATGTGTGTGCGCATATCGGCTCCCCGGTCGTCCTGTCTTCGAACCTACGGCCGCCGCACCGACCCCACCACTCGAACGGCCCCGGGAACGGGAGGACCCCCGGGAGCCCCTGCTGCTCCCGGGGGTCGGCCGCGCCGGCGGGTCAGGCCGCCGTCGCGGGGTACGTGGGGTACTCGACGCCCGAGATGTGCTGGACGACGCGCACGACCTGGCAGGAGTAGCCGAACTCGTTGTCGTACCAGAGGTAGAGGATCGCGTTGTCGCCCTCCACCTTGGTGGCTCCGGCGTCGACGATCGAGGCGTGACGGGAGCCGATGAAGTCGCTGGAGACCGCGTCGGGCGCCGTCGTGAAGTCGATCTGCCGCTTCAGCGGCGACGTCAGCGACACCTCCCGCAGGTAGTCCAGGACCTCCTGGCGGTCGGTCTCGCGGCCCAGCTGAAGGTTGAGGATGGCGATCGACACGTCCGGCACCGGCACGCGGATCGAGGAGCCGGTGATCTTCGCCTTGAGGTCGGGCAGCGCCTTGGCCACGGCGGACGCGGCACCGGTCTCGGTGATGACCATGTTCAGCGGCGCGCTGCGGCCACGGCGGTCGGCCTTGTGGTAATTGTCCAGCAGGTTCTGGTCGTTGGTGAAGGAGTGCACGGTCTCCACGTGGCCGCGCACCACGCCGAACTCGTCGTCCATCGCCTTCAGCGGCGGCACGATCGCGTTCGTGGTGCAGGATGCGCAGGACAGGATCCGCTCGTCAGGCTTCACCGTGTCGTGGTTGACGCCGTGCACGATGTTCGGGACGTCGCCCTTGCCGGGCGCGGTCAGCACGACCTTGTCGATACCGGGGCGCAGGTGCTTCGACAGGCCCTCGCGGTCACGCCACTTGCCGGTGTTGTCGATCAGGATGGCGTTCTTGATGCCGTACGCCGTGTAGTCCACCGACGTCGGGTCGTCGGCGTAGATCACCTTGATGGCGTTGCCGTTGGCGACGATGGTGCTGTTGTCCTCGTCGACGGTGATCGTGCCCTGGAACTGGCCGTGGATCGAGTCCCGGCGCAGCAGCGACGCACGCTTGACCAGGTCCTGCTCACCGCCGCCGCGCACGACGATCGCGCGCAGCCGCAGACCGTTGCCCGAGCCGGCCTTCTCGATGAGCAGACGGGCCACGAGCCGGCCGATGCGGCCGAAGCCGTACAGGACGACGTCACGGCCATCGCCCCGCTCGATCTTGTTCGCGCCGCAGGCACCGGCGACGGCCTCCGCGGTGAACTGCTCGATGCTCAGACCCCGGTCGTCGGCCTTGTACGTGGCCGCGAGCATGCCGATGTCGATCTGGGAGGGGCCGAGGTCCAGCGTGGTGAGCGCCTGGAGGAACGGCAGGGTCTCGGTGACCGAGAGCTCCTCGCCGGCGATCTGCCGGGCGAACCGGTGCGTCTTCAGGATGCTGACCACCGACTTGTTCACCAAGGAGCGGCTGTGGAGGAGGACGGTGACGTCCCGCTCCCGGTGCAGCTTCCCGATGATCGGGATCATCGACTCCGCGATCTCCTCGCGGTTCTTCCAGTTGGTGAACGAGTCCTCGTTGACAGTCACAGAAGTCATCTTTCGAGCTAGACGGCGCTCATATGATAACCCTCGTGTTCGGAACCCCGGATCACACCCTGGTTACAGCCGGGACCGCCCGTGGCAGGATGCGCGCATGCGCCACCGCGCCGCCCCGGCGGATCTCCACGAAGCGTCCCTGCGCGACGAGTTGCTGACCCTCGTCGAATCCATCGATCCCTGGGACGATCTCGAACGGCGGCATGTCGCCGTCGCGACGGAGTGGATCACCGGCGGTGCGCCCCTGTACCGGCTCGAGCCGCCGGACGAACCCCCGATGCACCTGGTGAGCTACTTCGTGGTGTTCGACGACCGGCGCGGGAAGCTGCTGCTGGTCGACCACCGCAAGGCGGGGCTGTGGCTGCCGCCCGGCGTTCATTAGGCAAGTGCGTTGTCGGGCAACGAGGTGTCGGCTTGCTTGGAACACGCCTCGGGAGTGGTGAGCTCGCATGTTGAGGTGTCGTGTATTCCAGCTCAGAGCGCCCCGATCGGTCGCTTTGGGTCATGCGGGCGGTGTCCAGGGTCCGGCCCGGAGTGAGTATGTTCGTCCGATGGCGCGTTCGAAGCGCCTCGGGAGGGGAGAGTGCCGGTGGACGTCGTCGCGATTATGGAAGCACTGGCTGAACAGGGCGTAACGGTGCTATTCAAGGCCGACGCTGAGCGGATGGCAGAGAGGGGCAAGCCTTGGACCTTCGTCGCCAGTGGAGCGCCGTTGCGCGAGGACGTCCTTGTGCGAACCGATGCCGCGTCTGTGGAGCAATGCCTCGCAGTGTGCTTGCCCCGCCTGCGTGAGCTGGGCTTTTCGTTCCCTGAGTGAGAGAGCGGGTGTGACCGAACCGCCGCCCTGGATGTCAGTGGCGGCTGCTTACATGAGCCCATGGACACCGTGCACACGACCGCCGCCCTCCTCCCGGACCCCGCCGAGCTCCGCGCGCACCTGCGCGCGCTGGCCGTGCTGGACCAGGCGATCTGCCGCGACCCGCGGTTCTCCCGCTACTCCTTCTCCAGCACCTGGGGGCCTGGGACGGAGGCGGCCCTGATGGACAACGGCTCGGGTGACGACTTCTCCGTCCTCTTCACCCCGGCCGGTGTGCTCGTCCGGGGCTTCGACCACGAGTCGGAGATGAGCCCGTACGGCACGGATGACGAACAGGTCTGGCCCGGTGTCATCGACGAGGTGCCCGCCGCGCTGCGCCCGCTCTTGGACGACCCGGCTTTCGTCGACGAGGGCCTCGGCGCCCCGCGGGTCACCGCCTGCCTGTGGTGGGAGACCGGCGGCAGCGCCTGGCGCACCGGCTCGGGCATCGAGTTCCCCTCGGGCAACCCGGACCCGGACGGCTCCGGGCACCTCTTCCGCCTCCTCACCGATCGCTCCCCCGAGGCCGTCCAGGCGCACTTCGAGGAGGACTACGGGCGGCCCGTCCCCCTCGACACCGTCCGCCACGTCCTCGCAGGCCACCCCCTGACCCCTGAAGCCGCCCGCGGCCTCAACCCGGCCGCCCTCTCCGACGAGGCCCTGCTCCGCCGGATCGCCGCCGAGCCCGAAATCGAGGCGTACCTCGCTGGCGACGGCGAGTTCGACCTCACGCGGACCGACCCCATCGAGTCGATCGCCCTGCCGGCCGGTCTCCCGGTGGAGCCCGTGGCCGGCTGCAACGCGGGAGGCACCCACTACCTCTGCGGCCCGGCCGGCTCCGACCGCGTCCGCCCCGTCCTCTACACCGACTCCGAGGGCCAGGCTTCCCTCATCGCGGAGTCCCTCGCCGAGGCCCTGACCCTGGCCATCGTCCTCCCCTCCTGGCACGACGCCCTGGCCGGCTTCTGTCCCCCCGCGCTCAACGCCGACTACCTTGAGGAGAACCCGGACCACCCCGAGGTCCGCGACCGCCTCCTCGCCGCCCTCCGCCTCCCCCCGGCCACCGAGGCCGAGGTCCTGGCCCGCCTCCTCACCACGGCCGCCCGCACCGTCCCGGACGGCTTCCTCCCTTCGGTCGAGGGCGAGGAGGACGCGGCCTTCGAACCGATGCTCCGTCTGCCGGCCGAGTAGGACAGCCCCGCCGCGCGCCGCCTTCCGGACCCGACGCACCGCTACGGCGAAGCCACCATGGGCTTGTGGTGGAGGGCGTTGGCCGGTCATACCACCTTGGCTGCGGCGACCCCGCTTTACCGATGTTCCCCGAGGCCGGAACACGTGCCAGCCCTCCCGGGGCGGGCCTCATCCGGACCGGTTCCGCCGACGTGCGGCGGGAAGGCGGGTGATGGTCCCTGACTGTTCAAGTTGCTCCCGGGCGTGCGCGAGCTCCAAGTCGAGCTCGGCGACGATCCGGCGCAACGCGGCGCTGACGGCTTGCTCGTTTGCGAGCTTTTTCGTGACGGCAGCCAGCTTCTCTTTCACCTCGCCGTACCGGTCGGCGAGTTCTTGCATGGCGGCCGGGGTGGCGTTCTGAGCTTTGACGCGGGCTTGGAACTCCTCGATGAGGTCTCTGTGGTCGCCGTAGGCGACGTCTCGTCTCAGGTTGGACTCGCGCAGCAGCTCGGTGGCCGTGAGCCTCCCGGTTTCCGACCGCAGTGGGGTGCCGGCAAGGAGACGGTTTGCGGCACTCCGCAACGCTGCCCGCTCGGCTTCCCGGTCTCGAACGCGTCGATTCGTCATGCGATGCCCCTTCCGTCTTCCGTCGCACTGTCGCGGTGGCGCTCGATGATGGTCAGGTGCTGAGCGGCCTGGGCGGCCGCCCGGTCCCGACGCGGCTGGGGCGCCAGTGGGTCCGCGGCGTCTGCTTGCAGCTGGACGAGTTCCTGTTGCAGCTCGGTGATGTCGCGGTCGGTGTACGCGAGATTCACGCACGTTGATCGGCAGTCGGCTTCATCTGGGGCGTCAGCGCCGGGCAGGCCCAGGGCGAGCTTCGCCTTGCGGCAGGCAGCCGTCGCGGCCCGCCACACACACGTCATGCCCTGGCCGTGGTGAACAGCCGGGTCGGCTTGTTCGAGGAGCCGCTCGGCGTTGCGTACCCCCGCCACGGCACGTCCGGCGAAGGGAGCGGATTGTGTGACGCGGTCACGGTATTCCTGGGCGGAGGGCCCGCTGACGTGCTCACCGGACTCAAGGCGGCGTGCGTCCTCCTCGATCTGGTCGATGATCAATTCGAGTTTCTCCACAGCGACGTCCTGGAGCCACGCGGGGTCTTCGTTGCCGGCATAGCTGAGCGTTACTTTCGTATCCACGTGTCCGTACTGCAGCGCGGCCGCGATCAGCCCTCGTGGTCTGCGGACGATGAACCGGGCCAGGGTCCGGCGGAAGCGGGTTGCGTAGATGCGGCCGGAGGGGTCGGCCGGGATGGCGTCGGCGCCGTCTGCTCGCCGGAAGCCGGAATTGATCCAGGAGATCAGGTCCTGGATGTCGTCGTTCATGGTCGTGCCCTTGCGGGCGTTGGCGCTGGACGGACGCTCGTGGTGGGCGGAGACGAGGCTGGACGGGAAGAGCAGGGGGAGCTCGTGCAGGCTCTCGGCAAGTGCGATGGCCGCGTGAACGACGTCCACCACGACCCACGGTCTCAGGGGCTCCGTGAGGTGCGGGCTGTCCGGTGCACGGTCGAAGCCCTTGCCGCGGTAGCCGTTGACCTGCAGTTCACCTGTCTCCTCATCGTGGGTGCGGCAGCCGCGGCGCAGGTTGAGTACCTCTCCTGGGCGCATGCCGGAGAGGTAGCAGATGGCTGTGAACAGGGCTGCACTGAGCAGCCGCACCATGGTCGGGAGTTCGCTGACATCGATCGGGGTCGATCGCCAGGGTGTGCCGTTGACATGGCCGGTGATCTTTCCGACGCCCACCGCGGGACTGATCGGTAGACCGCTGAGGGCGAAGAGCCGCCTCTGCCCCGGGGTGAGGCGGGTGCGCTGGTCCTTCCGGATGCCGACGAGCCGAAGGACGTGGTTGCCGGCCAGCTCCAGGCCGTGCTCACCCACCTGACCGGGCAGGGCGATGTTGTTCTCCCTGCAGTGTTCGATGTGGGTGAGGAACCGCTGCTGCGTTGGTCCGGTGTACTTCGTCTGTGAGGGATGCTCGCCGGCTTCGAGCTGCTGGTACTCGCGCCAGGCGTCCCGGATGTCGGGGCCGATCTGTTCGATCATCACCAGCACCCAGGCCAAGAGGGCCTCCATGGTCGCGTCCGAGATGCGCGGGGTCTTGTTCTCCCGTCGCTTCCTCACCACCGCGCCGACGACTTCGTTGGCGGTTTGGCCGGGCCAGGGGAAGTCGCAGCCGAGACGGCCTTCAGCGGGGAGGTGGTCGCGGAAGAGCCACAGGATGCGCACCGCGCCGATCAGGTCAGCTTTCCGGCCGTCAGTGCGGTCGAGGTCGAGGACGTACGTCCGGAAGGCGTCGAGGTCCTGGTTCCGGACGTCGGAGAGGGTCTCGAAGCCCTGGTCGGCCAGCCATCGTGCGATCACCCGCATGTCGATGATCCAGTAGGGGAACGTTCCGATGCTCGCCTGCTCACCTGGACTCTGCCGGCCGTTCGGCTCGACGGGGACAGGATGGTCGAGGGCGGCCAGGAAGAAGGCGCGAAAGTGCCGGCGCAGGGCCTGGGGGAAGGTGGGCCACCACACGGCCGGGATGGCGGCATGGGCGTCTCGGTGGGCCGGCTGGATGTGCCAGACCTCGTCGGCGTAGCGCGACATGCGTGAGGCGGGAGTGCCGATACGAACCGGCCGGTTCCGCAAGATGATCACGTCTTCGGTCGGCCAAGCGATGTCCTCGCCTGTGGAATCGGGCCGTGCTGTGGCGACGCGCTGGGGATCGATCATCGCAGGTCGAGCCTTCCTGTAAGGAGGTCTGAGACCAGGCGTTCTTGATGCGGGGGAAGGGGGCCGCGGGCGTCCGTCTGCTCGGCGGGCGTGTAGTGGTCGATGATGTCCCGCAACTGGTGGACCGTTGTCTCGTACCTGACGCGCCAGAGGTGGGGATCGAGGTTGGGCCGCAGTGCCAGCAGCCGGTCGTGGACCGCGACCTGGACCGGGAGGTGATGCGGCAGCGCACGGGCGTTCTTGCAGTTCAGACAGACGAGGAACGACGCGGTGCAGGGCTGCCCTGGCGGAGAGTGCGGGCCGTCGTGGTGGTCGGTGCACGCGGTCACTACGGTGTCTTGCTCCCCTGTGAGCATGCGCTTGAGCACCTCCGCCTCCAGTCCCGCCTCGGCCGCAGCCGCAGTAGGGTCCGCTGCGGCCCTTTCCAGGAACGCCGGGGTGAACACGGGGACCTCCGCCGCCGCTCGCGCCTTCGCGACCTGCTCACGAAGCGCCTGCCCGACCAGGGCCCGGCCCTGGGCCTGGACGGTCGAACTGCGCCGGAGGTAGTGATCGCGCAAGGTGCGAGCCGTGTGCGCCACCGGCCGGCGCTGGAGTTCGAGTGCGGTCTGGCGGATGCGACGTACGTCTATCGCCGGCTTGTCGGACTCGGTGTACTTCGACGGCGAGAAGCCGTGGGACAGGGCCCAGTTTCTGGAATGCGGGCTGGTGCTCCACTGCCCTTGCCGTGACCGAACGGGCGGCGAGTAGGACAGGAACGCGGCGGACTCGCCGCTGAGCTGCCGTGCCACCTGGGTAAGTTCCAGCAGCAGTTCATACAGCCGCAGAGGAGAGCGGAACAACTTCGAGTCAGCGTTCTGCTCTCCGAAGACTTCGCGGAGCGAGGACGGCAGGTCCTCCAGAGCGATGACCATGTGCTCGTGTTCCGGTCCGCGCCGCGGCTTCGACTCCTCGATCAGGGCGACGGCCAGGGCGCCGAATCCGCCATCGGGCCGCGTGTGGGCAGCGGGCCACTTCTTGACCGTGCCGAAGTTCTCCGCGGTGAGGGCACACATGAGCAGCGCAAATGCCGTCGACTCGTTCCCGGTAAGGCACAGCATCCGGCTGATCCCCTTGAAGCCGCCCAAGCGCAGGACCTCCCACGTGTGGTCTCCCCTCCCGGAAGCCGACCGGCGCCGCGGGAGGTCCCCTGTCCTGGCGAACAGGTCCAGCAGCCTTCCCAGGTCCTCCTCCCGGCTTCCTGCCTCCAGGTCGCCGGACCGGAAGGCGGCCAGGAGACTCAGGCCCTCGCGGATCCGGTCACGACAAGTGCGGATGTCGTGGCGCAAAGCAGTCATGATCTGCTGCCACTCACCATCGCTGTAGGCGAAGATCCTTCCATCAGGTGTCCCGGTCGGAAGCCTGGTGCGCAGCAGGTCACGTCCGCTGGAGTGGTGTATCGACGGCCACTCGGTGATCTCGTCTTTGAGGCTATGCGGTGAGTTCGGTGGGCAGGGTGGTGCCGTCGGTTTCTGACTCGATCGGGTGGAGTCGGGCCTTGG
>NZ_JALLGL010000018.1 GCF_023072675.1 Streptomyces sp. XM83C | reverse complement strand
GCTTCAACCGCTTGAAGCAGTGGCGCGGCATTGCCACCCGCTATGACAAGACCGTCGAGTCCTACCAGGCAGCCGTCACCCTCGCCTCGCTCCTGATGTGGGCGTGACATTTGAAGACACCACCTAGCGGGCGCTCGCCTCCACGACCGAGATCGCGCCCGCGGTCTGCACCACCCGCTCCAGCCGGAAGCCCGCCTCGGCCAGCAGCCGTGCGTACTGCCCGGCCGTGCGCTCCTTGCCGCCCACGAGCAGCATCAGCCACAGGTCGACGAGCTTCGAGGCGTGCGGGGCGTTCGGTTTGTCCGGCACGACCATCTCCATCAGCAGCAGCCGCCCGCCGGGCCGCATCGCGGCGCGCACGTTGCGCAGGATCTGCAGGGCCTGCTCCTCGGGCCAGTCGTGCACGATGTGCTTGAGAACATAGGCGTCGCCGCCCTCGGGCACCGGTCCGAACAGGTCGGCGGCCACCACCTCGCAGCGGTCGGCGACCCGCTGCTCGGCCAGGTACTGCGCCGCGCCGTTCTCGGCCACCCGCGGGTCGGCGAGGATCCCCCGCACGCCCGGCGACTTCCGCAGGATGCCCGCGAGCAGCTCGCCGCGCCCGGCGCAGAAGTCCACCACCGTGCCGAACCGCGAGAAGTCGTACGCGGCCAGGATCGGCTCGGTCTCGGTGGCGGACATGGCGCCCATGCCCTTGAAGAACACCTGGCCGTACTCCGGCTTCGCCTCCAGGAACTCGAAGGCCGTCATGCCGCGCAGCTTGGGCAGGGACGGCTCGCCGGAGCGCACCGCGTCGACGAAGTGCGACCAGTCCTCCCAGTGGACCGGGTGCCCCATGAGCACCGCGATGCCGCGCATCGACATCGGCGCGTCCTCCAGCAACGCCTCCGCCATCGGGGTCAGCGCGAAGCTGCCGTCCTTGCGCTCGGCGAAGACGCCGTTCGCGGCGAGCAGCCGCAGCAGCCGGTGCAGCGTCTCCGGGTGGGCCCCGACCTGCTCGGCGATTCGCGCGACGGGCAGCGGGCCGTCGCGGAGCGCCTCGGCCACGCGCAGCTCCGCGGCGGCGTAGATGGCCTGGCTCAGCATGGCGCCCTGGACCATCTCGAGCAGCGAGAAGGGCGCGGGGGCCAGCTTGCGCACGAGTCCGAGCAGAGCGTTGCGCACACCTTCGACGATCCGGACCACACGGGCGGGCGGCAGCGGCATGGGTTCCTCCGTGGTGGGCGGCGAGC
Organism: Streptomyces sp. XM83C; assembly: GCF_023072675.1. GTDB lineage: Bacteria > Actinomycetota > Actinomycetes > Streptomycetales > Streptomycetaceae > Streptomyces > Streptomyces thermocoprophilus. Next base: position 38,649 of record NZ_JALLGL010000018.1, on the reverse strand, counting down.
GGCCGGGTGGTCCGCCCGCGGCGGGCAAGTCGGCGCGTCCCCGGCCGGCGGCCGCCGGACAGCGCCCGGACACCGAGACTCCGGGGACGCGGACGGGCCGCGCTCGCGGGCCGCTGGAGTCACGCCCGCGCCGCACCGCCGAAGGGCGAGACACCCCTGGGCCCACCGGGGCGCGCCCGGGCTCCAGTTGGTCCCCACCCGCGCTCCGGGGGCAGTCGAGACGGCCCGGTGACGATCGGGACCGTCCGTCTCGGCCGTGGCCGAGAAGAGTCCCGGAGGGGGCCGATCCCGTGAAGAAGCTCGCGTCGTCCGCCGCGCTGTCGGAGCGCGCCGATCGCATCGCGCGGCGCGCCCGCGCCGACAACTGGAAGAAGCCGCCGCGGCGCATCGAACCGTCCGAGTGCATCACCTGCGGCAACTGCCTGCGTTCCTGTCCCGGGGAGTTCGGTGCGATCTTCGACCGAGGCCTGGACGTGGTGATCGTCCCCGAGCTGTGCTCGGGCTGCCCCACCTGTGTCCTGGAGTGCCCGGTCGACTGCATCTACGTCGACGAGGACTGGACCCCCACCGACGACGCGATGTGGAACCACATCGAACTCACCGCCGAGGGCGCCGCATGAAGGACCCGGGAAGGCGCCAGGAATCCCGCCGCGCCGCACACGCCAGGAAGCGGATCAGCCGCCGCCCCAGCCGGCTCGGCATCCCCGCCGGGACCACCCCCGAACCGGATCGCGTCGCCGCACCCGACGCCGGGTTCCCCGGTCTTCTGAAGCGCGTCTGGCGGCGCGCGGCGGGGGCCCCGGACCTGCGCTCGGCCCTCGAGGTGCTGCTCACCCTCGACGGGCACGTCCCGCGCGATGTCCAGCTGCGCGCCCTGAACACCGCGGAGCAGGCCGCCCTGGTGGCGCTGGCCGGCCTGACCTGGCGTGACGCCGACGGCGGCGCCGACGGGCCGGCCGCCGTGCCCGGCACCGGGGCGGCGACCGCGGAGACCGGCCCCCGGCCCCCCGCACCGGCCGTGCCCTCCGCACCGGCCGTGCCGTCCGCGCCCGCCGAACCGCCCGCGTTCCGCGGCGAGATCGGCCTCAGCACCAGCGGCCGTATCGTCCTGCGCACGCCCGGCGCCCCGCCGCTGGACCCGCGCGACCTGGTCGCCGGCGTCCGCCGCGTGCCGTGGAGCCGTGCCGTCCTCGACGTCTACCGGCGCGAACTCGACCAGGCCCGCGCCCGGCAGGCCGCCTCCGCCGCCGACTGCCGCGCCTGGCTCGCCGAGCAGGGCCCCGAAGGCCGGGACGCGCTGGTCGCGCAGGCCAGGGAGGCGGCCCTGCGCACCGCACCCTTCGTCCTCTACCAGGAGGACACCCAGTACACGAACTTCCGCGGCCGCAACACCCTGACCGGCAAGACCCTGTGGCCCGGCCACCCCGACTGCGCCCTCAGCGCCCTGCACGGCCTCCCGCTCGACCTCTGGACGGACCAGGACACCCAGCTCGTCGTCTGCCTCACGCTTCTCATCCGCTCGGCCGGCTTCGGCCGCGTCGAGGAGGCCAACGGCACCCAGCTGACCGTCGACCACGTCGCGTACACCCTGGAGCGGGTGCGGCGCGCCTACAACGCCGTGTGCGGGACCGACCCGGTGCCCGCCGCCGCCTCGCCCCGCGTCGCCGACCTCGACCGGCTCGCGGCCGCGCTGCGCGCACGCCGCCAGGAGGTCGGCCGCAGCGCCCAGCTGTACCGGGAGATCCACGGGGCGCTCATGCACAAGGTGGAACGCGTGGCCGGCGCGCCCGGACCCCAGGCGCGGGCCCGCGAGGACGCCGTCGCCGAACACCTGCGGGCCCGCCTGCCGTTGACCGGCGCCACCCTCGCCGACCTCGGCCGGGACCTGGCCGCCGAGCCCGGCTGGCTCGCCCGGCCGCACGGCGCCTTCGCCACCGGCCTGGAGTCCCTGGTGTACGAGACCGTCGCCGCGACCGCCACGGCATTCGGCGCCGACTTCGCCATGAGCCGCGGCATGCGCTCGCTGCCCGCCCTGGTGCGCGCGCTGCGCGGCGAGAACTGGGCCGAGATCTGCGACTGGGACATCACCCGCTTCTTCTGCTGCGTGGTGCCGCGCCCGGAGGCCGCCGCCCACTTCGGCGGCTCCGAGGCCGCCCTCGCCGACGCCGCCTGGGCGATGTCCTCGCGGATGCAGTACAACTCCTGGCACTTCGTCGCCGGCAACCTCCCCCGGGTGCCCGAGGTCGTGGCCCGCGACCACTTCGTGCCGCCCGTCATCCCGGACCTCGCGTACTTCTCCGACCAGCACCACCACGGGCACGTCAACAACAACGTGCGGTTCTCGATCCGCTCCCCGCAGGCCGTCGAGGTCGACGGGCGCCGGTTCGACGGGTTCATGGACGTGCGGCTGCTGCGCTGCGCCGGCGAGCCGTTCGGCGAACAGGACCTGCTCGCCGCCCACCGGGTGTCGGCGTTCATCGCCCGCGCCACCTCGCTCGCCGCCGCCCTCGTCGCCGCCGGCACCGAACTGGAGGTCACCGCGTTCGACTCCGGCTGGCACTGGACGGCCGTCACGGGCCGGGGACCCGCCGACTCGGACCTCCTGGCCGGCCAGGGCCGCCGGGCGTCCTGAGAGGAGAGCGATGACCGCCCACGGCATCAGCCGCACCAGGGAACTGCTGCGGCGGGGCGAGCTGTCCGCCGTCGAGCACACGACCGCCGTCCTGGCCGCCGCCCGCGAACAGGACACACTCGACGCGTACGTCGCCGTCGCGGGCGAGGAGGCGCTGCGCGCCGCGGAACTGGCCGACCGGCGGATCCGCGAGGGCGGCCTCGATGTCTGGCGGACCCTGCCGCTGCTCGGCGTCACCGTCTCCGTGAAGGACCTGGTGCAGACCCGCGACCTGCCCACCGCGCGCGGCTCGCTGCTGCCCAACGACCGGCCCCCGGCGGACGCGCCCGCCGTGGCCCGGCTGCGCGCCGCCGGAGCCGTCGTGGTCGGCAAGACCGCCACCTCCGAGTACGGCTGGAGCGCCTCGACGGTCAGCCGGGTCGGCCCGCCCACCCGCAACCCCTACGATCCCCGCCTGAGCGCGGGCGGCTCCAGCGGCGGGGCAGCCGCCGCGGTGGCCACGGGCCTGTGCGACGGCGCCCTGGGCACCGACGGCGCCGGATCGATCCGCATCCCGGCCGCGTTCTGCGGCGTCGTCGGCTACAAGCCGTCCCTGGGCCGCATCCCGTACGTCCCCAACAGCGCCGACCGGCTCGCCCACCAGGGGCCCCTCGCCCGCACCGTCGCCGACGCCGCGCTGCTCGCCCAGGTCATGGCGGGCCCGCACCCCGGCGACCCGGACTCCGGCCTCGGCTCCCTCGACGCGCCGCGCACCCGCCGCGCCCTGCGGATCGGCTGGATCGAGTACGAGGGCACCGCCGAGGAGGTCCGCCGGGTGACCGGGCAGGCCAGGCTCGCGCTGCTGGGCCAGGGCCATCTGGTCGAGGACGTCGAGCCGTACCGCACCGACCCCTACCCCGCGCTCGTCGACCTCCTCGCCGCCTGCGAGGCCGCCGGGGCCCGCCCCGAGCACGACGAGTGGGCCGACCCCGGCCGCCTCGAGATCATCCGCTACGGGCGCACCCTCAGCGGCGCCGACGTGATCCGCGCCGAGGAGGTCCGACAGGAGCTGCGCACCGGCCTGCGCGCCCTCATGGACCGCTACGACGTGCTCGCCATGGCCACCGTGCCCATCGAGCCGTTCGCCGCCGACGCCATCGGCCCGGCCTGGGCGGCCGACCCCCGCGACCTGCGATGGCTGGCCTGGGCGCCCGCCGCGTACCCGTTCAACATGACCGGGCAGCCGGCCCTGTCGCTGCCCGCCGGACTCACCCGCTCCGGCCTGCCCGTGGGCCTGCAACTGGTCGGCCCCGTCGGCGCGGACGACCTGGTCCTCACGCTCGCCGCACGCCTGGAACCGGACCTCGCCACCCCGGCGCCCGCCCCGGCACAGGCCCTGGAGCCCGCGGTCGCCCGCTGACGCACGCCACGTGGAAAGGACACCCCCATGTATGCCAGGTCATGGTCCTCGCCCGCCGCGGAGGGAAGCGTCGGGCGACCCTCGTTCGTCGCCGACCACGGACTGTGGGACGAAGCCCGCACCGCCGCCGCCGAGCGGATCGAGGCGAGCCTCGCCGACCTCGACTTCGTACGCCTCGTCTTCGGTGACCCGCACGGACTGGCCCGCTCCAAGACCCTCACCGCCGAGGCGTTCCGCACCGTGCTGCGCAACGGCATGAACTTCAGCCCCGGCCCGTTCGTCTTCGACACCGGGCACGCCGTCGCCGTCGACTTCCTCGGCGACCACGGCATCGGTGTCGACGAGATCGCCGGCGCCGGGAACTTCATCCTCGTCCCCGACCCCCTCACCTTCCAGCCGCTGCCCGGCGGCGACGCCCGCACCGCCTGGGTGATCGGCGACGAGTATCTGCGCGACGGCACCCCCCACCCGCTGTCGTCCCGGGCCGTGCTGCGCCGCGTCGTCGACCGGTACACCGAGCACGGCCTCGCCCCCGTCCTCGGCCTGGAGGTCGAGTGGTACCTCACCCGGCGACTGGACGACGAGCCCGGCAACACCGGCAACGGCTTCGGCCTGCAGGGCAGGGCGCCGCGCGTGGCGGCCCTGAACGCCGGCTACCAGTTCAACCTCGACGCCCACTACGACACCGCCGCCCCCCTGACCGACCCGCTCGCCCTGCACCTGCTCGCCCTGGGGCTGCCCCTGCGGTCGATGGAGCACGAGTCCGGGCCCGGCCAGATCGAGACGACGTTCAGCCCGATGACCGCGCTGGACACCGCCGACGCGATGCTGCTGTTCCGCACGGTCACCAAGAGCTGGTGCGCCCGCCGCGGCCACCACGCCTCCTTCATGTCGCTGCCGCTCCTCGACGCCGCCGACCCCAGCGGCTGGCACCTCAACCAGTCGGTCACCGACCTCGCCACGGGCGGCAACCTGTTCGGCACCGAGGGCCCTTCCGGGGGACTGTCCCCGCAGGGCAAGGCGTACGCCGAGGGCCTGCTGTCGTGGGCGCGCGAGCTGTTCCTGCTCTCGGTGCCCACCGTCAACGGCTACCGGCGGCTGTCCGCCGAGCACTCCCTCGCACCCACCCGCCTCGGCTGGAGCCAGGAGGACCGCAGCGCGATGCTCCGCGTCGTCGGCCACGGCGCCGGGGCGCACATCGAGAACCGGATCGGCGAGCCCTGCGCCAACCCGTACCTGAACATCGCCGCCCAGCTGTTCGCGGGACTGGAGGGCCTGACCGCGCAGACCCCGCCGACCGACACCGGTGACACCACCGGGGCCGGCGGGGCGGGCCTGGTGCCGCAGCAGCTGCGCGAGGCCCTCGACGCCTTCCGCGCGGGCCGTGCCGCCCGGCTGCTCGGCGAGCCGCTCGCCGCCTGCCTGGCCAAGCTCAAGGAGAGCGAGCTGCGCCGCTACGAGGCCGCGTGCGTGCAGGCGCCACCGGTCCCGGGCCAGGTCACCGAGTGGGAACAGCGCGAGTACTTCGGCGCCTACTGACCTCGGCCGAGCCCACGCCCCCCTGCCGTTCCCCTCCCGACGAAAGCGGCCCGCCATGATTCCCCGTTACACGCTGCCGGAGATGGCCTCGCTCTTCTCCGACCGGACCCGCTACGCCACCTGGGTGCGGGTGGAGATCCTCGCCTCCGAGGCGCAGGCCGCCCTCGGCCGCGTACCCCACGAGGCGGTGGAGGACATGCGCCGTGCCCGCGTCCCCGACCCGGCGCGGGTCGCCGAGTTCGAGCGCGAGCGCGACCACGAGGTGCTGTCCTTCCTCGCCGCCTACTGCGAGGACATCCCCGACGCGTCCGCACGCTGGGTGCACCTCGGCATGACCAGCTACGACCTCGTCGACACCGCGCTCGGCCACACCCTCGCGCAGGCCACCGACCTGCTCACCGGCGCCGCCCGGCGGCTGCGCCGCGTGCTGACCGAACGCGCCCTGGAGCACTGGGACACCGCGATGGTGGGCCGTACCCACGGCATGCACGCCGAGCCCACCACCTTCGGGCACAAACTCGCCGGACACGCCTTCGCCGTGGACCGCTCGCTGCGCCGGCTCGAAGCCGCCCGCGAGGCCGTCGCCGTCGGTACCGTCTCCGGCTCCGTCGGCACCTACGCGCTGATCGACCCACGGGTGGAGGAGCACGTCTGCGCCGCCCTCGGCCTCGCCGTCGAGCCCGCGCCCAGCCAGGTCGTCGCCCGCGACCGGCACGCCCAGCTCCTGCAGGCCGTGGCCGTCCTGGGCGCCTGCGTGGAGCAGATCGCCCTGGAACTGCGGCTGCTGCAGCGCACCGAGGTCCGTGAGGTCGAGGAGGCGCGCACCAGCGCCTACCAGGGCTCCAGCGCCATGCCCCACAAGCGCAACCCGACCACCAGCGAACGCCTGTGCGGCCTGGCGCGTCTGCTGCGCGGCTACGCCGACACCGCGCTGGAGAACGTGGCGCTCTGGCACGAACGCGACCTCGCCCACCAGTCCGTGGAGCGGGTGATCCTGCCGGACAGTCTCAGCGTCGGCCACTTCCAGGTGACCAAGGCCGCCGAGCTGGTGGCCTCGCTCACCGTGGACGCCGACCGGATGCGCGCGCACATCGACCAGACCGACGGCCTCGTCTACAGTTCCTCGGTCCTCGCCGAACTCCTCGGCGACGGCATGGAACGCGAACGCGCCTACCGCAGCGTGCAGGCCGCGGCCAACCACACCCTGGCGACGGGCGAGCACTTCGGCGCGTCCCTGGCCAAGCAGGGCATCGAACTGGCCGGCCTCGGACCCGAGCGCTTCCTCACCCACCACGATGTGATCCGCACCCGATTGGAGAAGCTGCATGAGCTGGAAGATTGACCGCGTCGACGGCGCCGCGCTCGACCTGGACGAGGTCCTCGGCGTCTACCACGCCTCGGGCCTCGGCGAGCGGCGCCCGGTCGGGGACCGCGAACGGTTCGCGGCCATGGTCGAGAACGCCAACCTCGTGCTCGTCGCCCGCGACGACGAGGGCGCGCTCCTCGGCATCGTGCGTGCCGTCTCCGACTTCTCCTACGTCACCTACGTCTCGGACATCGCGGTCGTGCGGGACCGCCAGCGCTCCGGCATCGGCCGCGCCCTCATCGACGCCACGCGCGGCGAGGCCCCGGACGCCAAGCTCGTGCTGCTGTCCGCGCCCGCGGCCGTCGACTACTACCCGCACATCGGGTTCACCCGCCACGAGTCGGCCTGGGTGCTCAACCCGTAGGGGTCATCCCGCCGAGGGGCAGCCGGGGCTGTACCGGGGCTCGACCGCCCTTGCCTAGATTCACGGTCAGGGCGGGACCCGGACCCGCGCACAGCACCGCACCCCCGGGGAGGCATGACCGTGACATCGGCACAGGCGCTGCTCGACACCCGCCCGCCGGGGACCGGGAGACGGCCGCCGCCGGCCGCCGAGCCGCCGTCTCGATGCCCTCGGGCCGCCGGGTCCTTGTCGTCGACGCCGACACCGCCTGCGCCGAATCCCTCGTCACCCAGCTGCGCCGGCACGGACACGACGCCTTCGGCGTGCGCCGCGGCGAGGCCGCGCTGCGCGCCCACGAGGACGCCGATCTCGTCCTGCTCGACCTCGAACTGCCCGACCTGGACGGCCTGGAGGTCTGCCGCGCCATCCGCTCCGTCAGCCGGGTGCCCGTCATCATCGTCACCGCCCGCGCCTCCGAACTGGACTGCGTCCTCGGCCTCCAGGCGGGCGCCGACGACTACGTCGCCAAGCCCTACGGCCTGCGCGAGCTGATGGCCCGCATCGAGGCCGTGATGCGGCGCGCCGAGTGGCAGCCGGCCGCGGCCCGCGAGATCCGGCACGGTCGTCTGCACATCGACGTGGGCTCCCGTGAGGTCCTGGTCGGCGGCGAGGAAGTCGCCCTGACCCGCAAGGAGTTCGACCTCCTGTGCCTGCTGGCCTCACACCCGGACACCGTCATCCCGCGCAAGCAGCTCCTGCAGCAGGTCTGGGGTGACTCCTGGTCCCGCCGCACCGTCGACACCCATGTCAGCAGCCTGCGTGGCAAGCTGGGCGACAGCGGCTGGATCGTGACGGTCCGCGGCGTCGGCTTCATGCTCGGCAACCCCTGAGCTCACGACGCGTCCCCTCCTGTGCACACGCCTGCGGCACCGCCTCCGGCCGGTCCGGCCTGCCCGACGTGTGCCTTCTGGACGACGTCCACCGCGCGCCGCCCCGTGCGGGGATCAACTGGACGTGCAGGGCGGTTCCAGCGGGCTTCGAGGCGGTTTCGAGCCGGTCTCATGTGTTCCGGTCGACTCTGGGTGAGGCGTGATCTTCAGAACGCGCCGTTCCACTTCCGCTATCCGCATTCTTCGGGGAGACGAACATGCAGATCCGCTCGCGTCTGACCAAGGCCGGCATGCTGGGCTCCGCCGCCGTGGCGGCCCTGGCCCTGGCCACCGCCCCGGCCTCCGCGGCTCCGGCGGTGACCGCCTCGCCCAGCAGCGGCCTGGCCGACGGACAGACCGTGACCGTGTCCGGCACGGGCTACCAGGCGGGTGCCGAGATCGCGGTCTCGCAGTGCCGGGAGAGCACCACCTGCACCGACACGCTGGCCACGGCCACCGTCGGGTCCGACGGCACCTTCAGCGTGCCCTACACCGTGCACAAGCAGTTCAGCGCCACCGACTGGAGCACCGGCACCGGCACGCCCGTGACCGTCGACTGCGCCGTGCAGCAGTGCCAGCTGGTCGCCTACCTGGCCTCCACCGGCCCGGTCGGCACCGAGATCTCCTTCGGCTGAGGCACCAGGTCCGTGAGGACGGCAGCCCACCGAGCGGTGCCGGCCCATGGCACCGCTCGGTGGGCGCGTTCGTGTTCCGGCAGCCGCCGCACGCCGGACTCAGGCGGAGGCGGACGACACCGACGCCGCCTCCCAGGCGAAGCCGTCCGGGTCGGTGAAGGAGCCGGCAGTGCCGCCGAGCACGATGCGGTGCGAGCCGCTGCCTTCCTCGGACACACCGACGTCCTTGGCCAGGCCCCGGCGCTTGTACAGCGCCAGCTTGACGGAGGCGTCGTCGGAGGCGAACTCGACGTACTTGCCGCCGAAGCTCTTGGCGACGGACAGCCCCTGCTCGACGTAGAACTGCTTGCTCGCCTTGACGTCCTCGACGCCCAGCAGGAGGACGAGGTCGTCGACCTTGCGGGTGGCGGGGCCGGTGTTCTTCTTCGAGGAGGTCGCTACCTTCCAGATCGTGCCGTCCGGCGCCTGCACGACGCCGCCGTAGCCCCACAGGGACTTCGCGGCCGGCTTCAGCGAGGTGGCGCCGGCCTCCAGGGCGGAGCCGAGGAAGCTGTCGACGTCGGCCGGCTGGGAGACGGTGATCGACATGGTGAATCCGCGGAATCCGCTCGTCGGCGCCTCGGAGGTGCGCAGACGTACCCGCGGGCCCAGCCCGAAGGCGTCGGAGTAGAAGCGTTCGGCGGCCGCCAGGTCGGCCACCTCCAGGGTGACGTATGCGAGGAAGCTCATGACTTCACGCTAGCCGCGGGCGTTTGCCGAAGGCTTCTCCATTCGTGCTCGATCGCCGGCGCCTCGTCCCCGTCCGGACCGATCCTGTAGCGGACCCCGAGCGGGACTCGAGCGGGGCCCCGCGCGCACGAGCCACCCTGTCGAGTGGGACGACACACCTGGGGTGGGCCATGGATGCAGCAGTGGAGCGGGCGGTCGCCTGTATGCGCGAGCGGTTCAGGGATCCGCTGACCGTCACGGACATCGCGCACAGCGCCTCGCTCGGCCATTTCCCTTTCTCGCGCCTGTTCCGGGAGGAGACCGGGGTGAGCCCCGGGAGATTCCTGGCCGCGGTCCGCATTCACGAAGCGAAGAAACTCATCGAGAACACCTCGATGAGTTTCGCGGAGATCTCCGGCGAGGTCGGCTACGACAGCCTGAATGCGTTCACGCATTCCTTCACGGCCGCTGTCGGTCTCTCGCCCGGCCGGTTCCGCCGGCTGTGCCGCGCGCAGGGGGGCGGGCTGCCGGCGCCGGACCCGGGACCGTCGCCGCGGTCCGGATCGGTCGCCGGCACGGTCAGGCTGCCACCGGGCCACGGCAACGCGCGGGTGTTCCTGGGGGCCTTCGCCACGGCCGTCGTCCAGTACCCGGCCGTCGCCCAGGCGGTCGTCGACGTGCCGAGCGACCGGCCGTCCTGCTACTTGCTGCGGGACGTGCCCGAGGGGCGCTGGCACCTGCTCGCGGTGGCGGTGGCGGCCGGTACCGGTCACGACCCGCACGCCGTGCGGACCGGACTCGTCGGGGGCCACGGCACAGCGACCACCACGGTGACCGTCACCGCCGACGCCGTCACCAGCGCGGCGGTACGGCTGCGGCGTCCTGGCCCGGTCGATCCGCCGGTGCTGCTCGCCCTGCCGGAACTCGAACCGCCCGTGACGGTCGTGCCGCACCCCGGGTGCGCCGCCACCACCCCGGCAGCCGCCGCACTCGAGCGGGAGCGGGCCGGGGCGGGCCGGCTACGGCTGGTGCCCGCCGCACCGGTGCCGCCAGGGGCGTAGACGCGGTGGTCAGGGGCCCGAGATGCCGCCGGCAGCGCAGGAGCGGTGGTCGCGGATCCGAGGTGGCGTCAGGAGCGTGCGAGCGGTGGTCAGGGACCCGAGGGCGACAGTCTGCGGCACAGCTCCTGACGGGCCTTCAGCCGTTCGGCGAGCAGACACCACTCCTTGCCGATGTGCTCGGCGATCGGGGCGACCACACCGAGCCAGTGGGGCGGCACGGCGTCGATGAGCCGCCGCCAGTCCTCACCGGGCTCGGTGGCCTGCGACTGCATCCAGCGCAGCAACTCCCTGCCGTCCGCGGTGTAGCGGACCGCAGGGTCGGTGGCCATCTTGGCCGCCACCGCCGCCCAGGTGGGCGCCGGCTCGGAGTGGTTCCTGCGCTGCGGCGGCGCGGCCTCGGCGCCCCCGGCCACCCGCAGCGGCACCCGGCGCAGCCCGTCGGTGTCCGGCCCGGCCGGGGCCGTCACCTCGTCGGCGGCCGGCACGGACTGGACGGGCCGCACGTGCTGCGGTCGCGCGGCGTGCGTGCGGCGCCCGTTGCGTTCGGGCCCCTCACCGCGCCGCAGCCGGGCGCTGACGTCGTGCACCGTGCCCAGCGACACGTCGGTGGCCTTGGCGACCTGGCGCAGCGGCGCGTCCGGGTGGGCGGCGATGTACTCGGCGGCGCGCCGCCTGCCCTCGCCGGCGTCCACCGGACGCCGCCTGCCGTCCTGGCCGATGCGCTTGCCGCCCAGGGGCGTTGCGATCGCCGACCGCGCGCGCAGGGACGCGATGGTCTTGGCGCTCAGCCCGGTGATGCCCGCGATGGCACGGTCGGACCAGTCGGGGTGGGAGTTGAGGACCCGCTGGGCGCCGGCGACGCGGTCGGCCCGCGACAGCGGCAGGCCGTGCGTGCCGTTCGCCTTCATGGCGATGACGAGGGCCTCGGAGTTGGAGCAGTCGAGGAAACGGGCCCGGATGCTCTCGGCGCCCATGAGCCGGGCGGCCTCCAGGCGGTGCAGCCCGTCGATGACACGGCAGCCGTCCACCTGGACGAGAATGGGAGGGAGTTCCGCCGAATCCGCGGCGTCGACGAGAAGCCGGACATGAGCGGGGTCCGTTCCGCCCTGGCGCAGGGAAACTCCGGGGGAGAGAGCGGAAAGGGGGACTTCACGGGCCGGGATTTCCTCGAAATTCCTCAGGTCGAACTCGCTGTGCGCCGACGCTCCGACGCTCTCCCTGCGGACGGCACTGAACGCACTCGTTATCGAGACGGCTTGCGCGTTGCTCTGAGACATCCCTGTGACTCCCTCTCTGCTGCCGCTGCCGACGAGGGTCGCAGGAGGGTCTCCAGCCGCAGTGGAGAGCAGGTCGACGTTCTCTCAAAACACGGCTCCGCGGGTGCCCGCCGGGCGGACACCCGCGAGGGGATCAGGCGTCCCGGCGCCGCATCTGCACCGCCGCGACGGCCAGCAGGACGCCCGTCCAGAGCGCGAGCACCCCGAGCCCCTCCCACGGCCCCAGCAGATCGCCGGCGCGGGAGTGCTGCTGGGTGATCATGAAGCCGGCCTGGGTGGGCAGCCAGGCGTGGATGTGCTCGCCCACACTGCCGGGCAGCAGGCCCGCCATCGGGGTGATCACCAGGACGAACCCGACGACGACGGTGATGCCGGCCGCGGTGTGCCGGATGATCGCGCCGACGGCGAGGGCGAACAGTCCGAGCAGGGCCAGGTAGAGGCCGCAGCCGACGACGGCCCGCAGGACGCCGGGGTCGCCGAGGGAGACGGGCGCCTTGCTGTCGAGGATCGGCGCGCCCAGGAAGAAGGAGCCGAACGCGGTCACTTCGCCCACCGCCAGGACCAGCAGGGCGAACACCGCGCCCTTGGCCGCCAGGACGGGCACCCGCCGCGGCACGGCGAGCAGGCTGGCGCGGATCATGCCGGTGGAGTACTCGGACGCGATCGCCATCACGCCCAGCACGCACACCGCGAGCTGGCTGAGCAGAATGCCGCTGCCCAGGATGGTGCCGGTCGGGTCCAGGCGCATCTCCGCCTGCTGGGCGGCATCGGCCTTGTCCCAGTTCGAGACGCCCATCTGCATGAACAGCGCGGTGAACACCAGGGTGAGCACGACCAGGATGGCGAGGGACCAGACGGTGGAGCGGACGGAGCGGATCTTCGTCCACTCCGAGAGCATCAGGTTCCCGAAGCGAGGACCCCGGCCCCCGGAGACCGGGCGGGACCCGGTGGCGAACGCGGTCGTGGCGGTCACTTCACACCTCCGGCGGCGGGCACGTCGGCGTCGTACTCGACGGCGTCCCTGGTCAGTTCCATGAAAGCTTCCTCGAGGGAGCCGCGCCGCGTGGTCAGCTCGTGCAGCACCAGGCCGTCGGCGGCGGCGAGTTCGGCGATCCGCGGGGCCTCGATCCCGGTGACGTCGAGGTCGCCCTCGGCGGTGCGGGTGACGGTGGCGCCCTCGCGCTGCAGCAGCCCGGCGAGCTGCGTCCCGTCGGGCGTGCGGACGAGGACGGAGCGCTCCGTGCTGCGCTCGATGAACTCCTCGGTGGAGCAGTCGGCGACCAGTCGGCCGCGGCCGATGACGACGAGGTGGTCGGCGGTGACGGCCATCTCGTTCATCAGGTGGCTGGAGACGAAGACGGCGCGGCCCTCGGCCGCGAGCGACTTCATCAGGTTCCGGATCCACAGGATGCCCTCGGGGTCGAGGCCGTTGACGGGCTCGTCCAGGACCAGCGCGGCGGGGTCGCCGAGCAGTGCGGCGGCGATGCCGAGCCGCTGTCCCATGCCGAGGGAGAAGCCGCCCGCTCGCTTGTGGGCCACGGAGGCCAGCCCGACCTGCTCGATGACCTCCTCGACCCGGCGCCGGCCGATGCCCTGGGTCTGCGCCAGGCAGAGCAGATGGTTGAAGGCGCTGCGGCCGGTGTGGACGGCGCGGGCCTCCAGCAGGGCGCCGACGACGCTCAGCGGCCGGTCCAGCTCGCGGTAGGGAACGCCGTTGACGGTGGCCTCGCCGGCGTCGGGCCTGTCGAGTCCCAGCAGCAGGCGCATGGTGGTGGACTTGCCTGCGCCGTTGGGACCCAGGAAGCCGGTGACCCGGCCGGGCTCGACCGTGAACGACAGGTCGTCCACGACGGTCTTGTCGCCGTAGCGTTTGGTGAGGTTCTTGGCCTCGATCATGGTCACCTCGGTTGAATGGCCTGCGAGAGTTCCGCTGGGGGCAAAATTCCCCGGCCACTTGTGATAGCAGGAGCGCTATCTGTTCAGTAGTCGCAGCCTGGAGCGGACCGTGAACGATGGTCCGCGGCATCACGGCGCGGATATTTTGGCAGCTCCGTCTGTCCGGGGAAGCACGTGTTTCATCTGCTTACTTTCCCCAGTTGAACCCGGAATCAAGGGTGGTCATGAATTCAGTCACGAACGGACCGGAGCCTGCCCGGCGGCCGGTCATCGGGATCTGCGCGCGGACGGCGCCGGTCACCCTCCAGGGCAGCGACCTGGTCGTCGCCCTGGCCCTCCAGTCGCACGTGGACTTCCTGGCCGAGGCGGGCTGCACGCCCCTGCTGCTGCCGCTGCTGCCGGGCGCGGAGGACCTGGTCGACCGGCTCGACGGACTGCTGGTGCCGGGCGGACCCGACGTGGACCCCGCGCTGTACGGGGCGCAGGCCCACCCGGCGACCCGGGCGGTGACCCCGGACGCGGACCGCGTCGAACTGGCGCTGCTGCGCCGCGCGTTGGACGCCGGCCTGCCCGTACTGGCGATCTGCCGCGGCCTGCAGCTGCTCAACGTGCTGCACGGGGGCACCCTGCACCAGCACCTGGCGGACGTCGCGGGGCATGACGGCCACCGTCCGCGGACGCAGAACTTCACGCTGGGCCGTCAGCCGCTGAAGCTGCTGTCCGGCAGCCGGATCGCCGGCATCCTCGACGAGGACGAGCCGGAGACGGCGTGCCACCACCACCAGGCGGTGGACCGCATCGGCAGCGGCCTCACCGTCACCGGACGGGCCGGCGACGGAACCGTCGAGGCCGTGGAAGTCACGGACCACCCCTTCGCGATCGGCGTGCAATGGGAATCCGGGCACACGGCCGACCGACGACTTCACCGAGCACTCGCGCACGCCGCCCGCGAACGCCTCCGCATAGAGCAGGCCGACGCAGTTCCGATTCCCTGAGAAACAGGCGTTGCCGGGAGCAGACCGATTTTCGATCCCCCTACGAAGGAGAATGATGTCGCCGCGGATGCCCAACCCCTCGTTGGTGGTTCCCGATGTTCTTCCGCCCATGCGCGCGCTGGTCAAGGCCGTCAACAGTGTCGGCGTGCCGCTGCAGACGCTCGTGCTCATCCATCTCAGGGTGAGCCAGATCAACGGGCGGACGGTCCACCTGCCCATGAAGCCGAAGGAGTTCGAGGAGGCGGGGGAGGAGGACCGCCGTCTGCCGCTGGTGGAGACCTGGCGGGAGCAGACCTGCTTCACCGACGCCGAGCGCTCGGTGCTGGCGCTGGCGGAGGCCGCCACGAGGATCGACGGCCGTGAGGACCCGGTGTCGGACGAGGTCTGGGAGGAGGCCGCCAAACACTGGACCCAGGTGCAGCTGGCCGCCGTCGTCCTGCACATCGGGCTGGTCAACCTGTGGAACCGGGTCAACGTCGCCACCAGGCAGGAGGCGGTGGACTGGCGTATCAACCCCAAGAAGTGGACCCCGATGACCAGCCGGCTCAGCGCGGCGCAGTAGTCCTTTCCGGCAACGAGGCCCTGCCCGGGGATCACCTCCCGGGCAGGGCCTCGTGCCGTCGGCGGACGCGGGGCGTGCACCCGCTCGGGGTCAGGGCGCGCCGTCGCCCCGCAGCGCCGGGCCGAGGACGGCGAGCAGGGTCCTGGCCTGGACGTTGACGTAGCGGCTGTGCCCGGCGAGCCAGTTCAGCTGGCCCGGCGTCACCCACTGGTAGCCGGGGGGCGGCTGGGCGGGGGTCGTCGCCTCGTCGGTCTCGACGATCAGATAGCGGCTCTCCGCGTTGAGGAAGCGACCGCCCTCCTCGCTGTGCACGGCCGAGTAGAGGACGCGGTCGGGCGAGGCGTTCAGCAGGACGTCCAGGAAGGGCGGGCGGTCCCCGGGCGCGTAGTTCGACGGCACGCACTGCACGGTCGGCGCCAGCTCCACGGTGTCGAGGAAGCCGCCCTCGACGCGGGCGTGCGCCAGGAGGTGCGGGACGCCGTCGAAGAACCGGCAGGCGAAGCCGGCCACGCCGCGCTCGACGGGTTCGATGATCGGCTGGGTCCAGCCGGCCACCTCGCGGCCGGCCCCCTCGACGGAGACCGCCACCACCCGGAAGAACCTGCCGTCGGTACGGCTGACGGAGTGCGCGTCCGTCCGCCAGCCGGCGATGCCGCGCAGCGGCACGCGGCGGGCGCGCACGTCGTGCCGGGCGCGTTCCCCGGTGAACCAGGCCAGCAGGCCGGCGTCCGACGACAGCGCCCTCGTCTCGTCGTGGCGGGCCGGCGCGCTCGCCAGGACGGTGCGCGCGTCCATGTTCACGATGTTGTCCAGGCGCAGCAGCCGCAGGATCTGCCCGAGGGTGAGCCAGCAGAAGCCGTCGTGGACGGGGACGTCGCCGTCCGCCTCCACGATCATGTTGCGGTTCCGCTTGCGGAAGAACCAGGCGCCGTGCTCGGACTGCAGGACGTCCGTGAGGACCTGCTCCCTGCGCGGGGCGAGGAAGTGCTCCAGGTACTTCACCGCCGTCCCGCCGTGGGCCTTGGTGTAGTTGCTGCGGGTGGCCTGCACGGTGGGGGAGAGCTGCACCAGGTTGGGGTTGCCGGGTTCCATCTTGGCCTGCATCAGGAAGTGCAGGACGCCGTCGAACTCCTTGGCGAGGATGCCGAGAATGCCGATCTCCGGCTGCACGATGATCGGCTGCTCCCACTCGGTGCCCGGCCCGCTGACGTGCAGTCCCTCGACGGTGAAGAAGCGTCCGCTGCTGTGCCGCAGGTTCCCGGTGTCCGGGGCGAACGACCAGTGGTCGAGCCCGGAGAACGGTATCCGCCGGATGACCGTCCCGCTCAGGCGCCGGTGCAGGTCCAGCCAGCCCGGCACCTCGGACGTCGCGGTGTGCGCGCCCTCGGCGACCGCGGCCGACCGCGCCAGGCGCTCGGCGACGTCGGCGCCGGTGCGCGCCACCAGCTGCACGGGGGCGCTCACGGCCGGTTCCCGCCGTTCTTGAGCGGCTTCCACCAGCGGGGGTTGTCGCGGTACCAGGCAACGGTCTCGGCCAGTCCGGTGTCGAACGCGGTGAGCGGCCGGTGGCCGAGTTCGCGCTCGATCCTGCCCTGGTCGAGGGCGTAGCGCCGGTCGTGGCCCTTGCGGTCGGTGATGTGCCGGATCATCTCCGGTCCCGCCCCGCACAGCTCGGCGAGCCGGTGGGCCAGTTCCAGGTTCGGCACGGCCGTGCCGGCGCCGATGTTGTAGACCTCGCCCGCCCGGCCGCCGGTGAGGACCCGCTGCACGGCGCGGCAGTGGTCGTCCACGTGCAGCCACTCGCGGATCTGCCCGCCGTCCCCGTAGACGGGGATGGGGCGCCCTTCGAGCAGGTTGGTGACGGCGAGCGGGATGAACTTCTCCGGGTACTGGTAGGGCCCGTAGTTGTTGGAGCAGCGGGTGACCGACACGTTCAGCCGGTGGGTGCGGAAGTACGCCAGGGCGATCAGGTCGGCGGCCGCCTTGGACGCGGCGTACGGCGAGTTGGGCAGCAGCGGGGACTCCTCGGTCCACACCCCCTCCTCGATGGAGCCGTACACCTCGTCGGTCGAGATGTGCACCACGCGCTCGACGCCGACCGCCAGGCAGGCTTCGAGCACCGCCTGCGTGCCCTCGACGTTGGTGCGGACGAAGTCGGCGCCGCTGACGATGGAGCGGTCGACGTGGCTCTCGGCCGCGAAGTGCACCACCGCGTCCTGGCCGTCGAGCAGGTCACGCAGCAGCTCCCGGTCGAGGATGTTCCCGTGTGCGAAGGTCAGCCGCGGGTGCGAGGCGGGGAGGTTGTCCCGGTTCCCCGCGTAGGTCAGCGCGTCCAGGACCGTGACGTGGGCGTCCTCGAATCCCGGATAGCCCCCGTCCAGCATGGTCCGTACGTAGTGCGAGCCGATGAATCCGGCGCCGCCGGTGACGAGGATTTTCATGCGATCACGTCGCAGCCGGAATTCCGCGCTCGAAGCATGTCCTTTTCCCTTCCCTTGGGGGTGGCTTCCCTCGAGGGCCGCTGCGCGTCGGCGCCGGGCCGGTGCCCGGGGGACGGGTGACGCGGGCGGTCTCCACCCACCCTGCGGGGGAGAGACTGGACGGCCGCCCTCGAAGCCTTCTCGAGACGGGCTCGACGGGCTCCGGGGCGGCCGGGGACGCGGGGCCGGGACGCTGCGTCAGCTGTCCTGCAGCAGTCCGAGGACGTTGCCGTCGAGGTCGGTGACGGTCGCCACGCGCCGGCCGGCGCCGACCTCCTTGGCGGGGCTGTTCACGGTGCCGCCCGCGGCGGTGATCTCGGCCAGTTTCGCGTCGAGGTCGGCCACGTGCAGATAGGCGACCTGCGCGGTGATGCCCTGCGCGCCCGCCGGCACCAGCCCGATGTGCTGGCCCGCGACGTCGAACCCGACGTAGTACTCCGAGTCGGTCTGCGGCTCGATGCCGAACACGGCGGTGTACAGCTTCTTGGCCGCTGCCACGTCCGCCACGGGGTGCAGCACGGTCTTGATTCCCTGGACGGCTGCGTCAGCCATTCTCGCTCCCGGGGGGTCAGGAATTTCGTCGCCCCATGCTAGGGAAATGGTGAAACCCCTTGCATCTTCCCCCCTGTCGCCTCAAGGCGATTTCCAGGCGTTCTTGAGCCTGAACCGACGGACCGGTGCCAGGCTGCGAGCGCGCTGAACTAGGAGGGGAATTTCGTGAGAAAGCTAAAGTGGGTCATACCGGCGGTCGCGGCCGCGCTGGTGGGTACGGCTGTCACCCCGGTCGCGGTGGCGAACGATGCGGCTGGGCCGGCCACCGGCAGCGTCGACTGGGTGCCGTGTGCGGGCGGTGATCCGGTCCTCGGCGACATGCTCGATGGCCTGGAATGCGGCACCGTGCAGGTGCCGCTCGACTACGACGCCCCCGAGGGCAGGCAGATCAGCCTGGCGCTGACGCGGGCCAAGCACACCGTCCCCGACAGCGAGTACAAGGGCGTCGTCATCCTCAACCGCGGCCAGTGGCCCGGCGGCATCGGCCGTGACCTGCCCACCCGGTACGCCCAGGGCACCACCGGGCTGGCCCAGGACGTCGGCGCCGCCTACGACTGGATCGGCTTCGACCCGCGCGGCGTCGGCGCCAGCGAGCCGGCCGTGGTCTGCGACGTCGACTACATCGACCCCGGGCACGCGCAGCCGGACCCGGTGCCGGGCACGCGGGCCGCCGAGCAGGAGTGGGTGAACCGGGCCCGCGCCTACGCCGACAGCTGCGGCGCGGAGTACGGCGACGTGCTGCGCCACCTGAGCACCGAGGACGCGGCGCGCGACCTGGACCGGATGCGGATCGCCCTCGGCCAGGAGAAGATCACCTACTTCGGCACCGACTGGGGCACCTACCTCGGCTCGGTCTACGCCACGCTGTTCCCGCAGCGGGTGAAGCGGATGGTGCTGGACAGCGTGGTGCGCCCCAGCACCGTGGGCTACCGCAACAGCCTGAGCAAGAACGAGCTGTTCGAGCGCAACGCGAACATCTTCTTCGCCTGGGTCGCCAAGTACGACTCCGTCTACGGGCTGGGCACGACCGCGAACAAGGTGAAGGCGAACTACTACAAGGGGCGGGACGCGCTGAAGACGGCGCCCCTCGACGGCAAGATCGGCCCGATGGAGTGGGCGGACATCTTCGAGCCGGTCGTCTACCGCAGCTGGACCTGGCTCTCGCGGGCCGAGGTGCTCTCCGACTGGGTGGTGCGCAAGGACCCGGCGTCGCTGCGGGCCGCCTTCTCCCCGCCGGGCTTCCCGCACCAGAACCGGCACGCCATGACCAACGCGGTCAACTGCCTCGACGGCCCCTGGCCGCGGGACTGGAACCGCTGGAGCAAGGACCACTGGCGCCAGTACAACGCCGGTGACCGGATCCTGACCTGGCCCAACGCCTGGTACAACGCGCCGTGCGCGTTCTGGCCGCAGCCCGCGCGGAACAAGCCGTTCGCGGTCGGCAACAATCACGTGAGCGTGCTGCTGGTGCAGCCCCAGTTCGACACCGCGCACGGCACCCTCGGCGCCGTCGAGACGCACAAGCTGTTCCCCAACTCCCGGCTGGTGCTGGAGCGGGGCGGCCACAACGTCGGTGCGGCGCTGTCGGCGAACAACAACACCTGCCTCAACAAGTACGTCGGGGACTTCTTCCGGGACGGCACCCGTCCCGCCTCCAAGAAGGGGATCGACGCCGTCTGCCAGGCGTCGGCCGACCCGGTCCCCGCGTCCTGACGCAACCGGCGGACGGGCCCCGTGTGGAGCACGCGGGGCCCGTCCGCGTTCCCGGCCCGCCCGGCCCGCCCGGCCGGCCCGCGCCGGTCAGGGCCGGCCCGCGCCGGTCAGGGCCGGCCCGCGCCGGTCAGCGCCGGTCAGTGCAGGGCGGGCACCGGCCCCGCCCGGTGGGCGGCGGTCAGGGTCTCCAGCGTCCGCGCCAGGTCGTTGGGCGCGGGCAGGGCCAGCATCTGCTCCCGCAGCCGCACCGCGTTCGCCCGCAGGTCCGCGTCGTGCAGCAGGCGGACGAGGGCGGCACGGACCGCCGGCCCGTCCGCCTCGGCGGGCGTCATGGCGAGCCCCGCGCCCGCGGCCCGGAGGCACCGGAACTTCAGCGGCGCGTCGAAAGCCCGGCTGATCAGCAGCTGGGGCACGCCGTGGCGCAGTGCGCAGCCGAACGACCAGGTGCCGCCGTGGTGCACCACGGCCGAGCACGTCGGCAGCACCTCGGCGAGCGGGACGGACTCCACCAGGCGGGTGTTGGCCGGCACCTCCCGCAGTTCCTGGCGGACCTCCGGCGGCACGGCCAGCACCAGCTCCATCTCCAGGCCGGCCACCGAGCCGAGGATGTCCTGGATGCCCTCCACGGGCAGCGGGAGCCGGGTCGGCCGGTCGTCGACCGAGTCGCCGAACGTCATCAGCACCCGCGGCGCCGGCGGCGGCCCGGCGAGCCACCCGGGCACCACGGCCGGACCGTTGTAGGGCACGAACTGCACCGGCAGCACGGTCGGCCCCGGATCGGGCCGGAACGCCTCGGGCAGCGGGGCGACGGTGAACTGGCCGTTGACCAGGTCTTCGGAGAACGCGACGCCGTACCGCTGCGCCCAGCCGGCCAGCCAGTCCCGCATCGCGTCGGTGCGCCGCTCCGGCGGCTGCTGCGCCCGGGCGTGCAGGAAGTCCTCCCGCATCCGGGTGTAGACGTCGACGGAGTACAGCACCCGGGCGTGCGCCGCGCCCACGGCCTCGGCGGCCACCGCGCCCGCGAACGCCTTGGCGCCCCACAGCACCAGGTCGGGCCGCCAGGCGCGGGCCGCGGCGACCAGGTCGTCCATCATCGAGTCGTTGGAGCGCCGTGCCTGCGGCAGCACCAGGTCGTCGAAGACCCGGCAGGCCTGCTCCCAGTCCAGCCGCTCGCGATCCGGCCGTATGTCGAACAGCGGGTCGAGCCCCTGCTGCGGGGCACGTTTCGCCGCGGCGGCGCGCTCGGACGTCTGGCGCCGGTCCCGCTGTCTGCGCACCTCCGGTGTCTCGCCGGGACCGACGCCCACGGCCGTCAGCCCGGCCGAGGCGACGACGTCGAGCAGGTTCGGCCAGCAGGCCACCCGTACCTCGTGCCCGGCCGTCCGCAACGACCAGGCGAGCGGCACGAGATTGAACACATGAGCCTTCCAGGGAAACGGCACCACGAGGACCCGCACGATGGCACTTCCTTGAGAGTCGGGAACGGGGAGTCAGGGGCGAACGCCGCACTGCCCGGCCCGCGCGGCCCTCGCCGTCCTGGTCAGGCGTCCTGCACGCGTCGCCGCCAGGCGGGCCCGGCGGTGCCGGTCGAGGCGGTGACCAGGACGGTGACGACGGCCACCAGGGAAGCGGTGGACACCGGCCCCACCAGGTCGCACAGCGCACCCAGCGCCAGGATGGAGACCGCCACGCCCGAGGGCAGCAGGGTGGCCCGCAGCGTCACCACCGACGGCAGGTCGGCGGGGCGGGCCGTGCCCAGGAGCCGGTTGTTGTAGTGCAGGTAGGCCACCTCGAAGAGGACCAGGAACAGCGCGTACAGCACAAGCGTCGGCACCGTACGGCCGACCAGTACCGCCGCCAGCAGGGGCGCCATGGGAAGCACCGCCCAGACGGCCGAGGGCACCCGGGTCAGGTGGCGCTGGGCCGGCAGGGCGGCGAGCGACCCCGTGAACAGCGCCACCGAGGAGACGGCGACGAACACACCCACCAGGCGGGTGCCGCCGCCGAGCACCTGCATCGGGACGACGGTGACGGCCACCGTGTGGAAGCCCTGCCAGAAGGACACCAGCAGGAAACGGGCGAACAGCCGGCGCAGCACGGGATCGACGACCCGCGGCCGGGCGGTGGCCTTGGCATCGTCCGCGGGGGCGGCCTGCTTCGGCGCGGACGGCAGCGCCCATGCGAGCAGCGCGCTGAGCACCAGCGTCGCCGCGTTCACCGCGATCAGTCCGCGCAGCGACAGCACCGACGCGGCCGGGCCGGCCAGGGCCGCGCCGACGCTCAGGCCGGTCAGCTTGCCGATCTCGGCAACGGTGTTCGCCCGGTCCAGCCGCTGCTCCGGCACCGTGCCGCGCAGCACGAGCGCGGTGGCCGAGCGGGTGACCGCCTCGAAGTACCCACGGGCCAGCAGGAGTGCGGCGGCGACCGCGAGGAGCGCCCGCTGCGGGGCGACGAGCGCCGCGGCGGTCAGCCCCAGGCTCGCCGCCTCGGCCAGCCGCACGAGCCGCTCCGGGGCGTGCCGGGCGAGCAGTCGGTTGAGCGGTCCGGCCAGCAGCAGCGCGGGCAGCCACGGCGCGCTCAGCACGGCCGCCGCGAGCAGCCCCGATCCGGTGGCCGACCCCACGAGCGTGGAAAGGCTCACCAGGACCAGAAAACTGCCGAAGGTATTGACGAACAGCAATACCGGGGTGCAGTGCGGCGAGCGCACTCCTGCGAGAAAAGACGTCATCAGGCACTCCTCCGAGGGGGAGGATCCCAGAGTTGAACGTCTTTCGGCGAGGAATCGATCTCTCTACTTTGAACACATGACAGCAGCATTGGATGGACGCCCGTGCATCGTGATGGTGGACGCCTGGGCCGCGGCCCGCTCACTCGTCCTGAAATTCCTGGAACAGGGAAGTTCCATTGTCCGGGTGCAGAGCACTCGTGACGTTCCGTACCTGTACCGCGCATCGCCTTACGTCCCGGAGGATTTCGTCGCCGATATCGTGCACGACGGCGACCTGGAGGCCACGGTGGCGGCTGTCAAGGCGTTCGCGCCGGTCGCGGTGGTCGCGGGCGGGGAGAGCGGGGTGGAGTTCGCGGACCTGCTCGCGGAACGGCTCGGCCTGCCGGGCAACGGCACCGCCCTCAGCGCCGCGCGGCGCGACAAACATCTCATGGTCGAGGCGGTGCGCGCCGCGGGACTGCGCGCGGCCCGGCAGCTGCGCGTCACCGACACGGACGAACTCGCCGCCTGGCACCGCGAACTGGGCGGGCGCGTCGTCGTCAAGCCGCCGCGCAGCGCGGGCAGCCGGGGCGTCTTCTTCTGCGACACCCCGGAGGAGTCGGTGGCGGCGTTCCGCTCCATCGCCGATGCCGACAACATCTTCTCCCAGCCCAACAAGGGGGCCGTGGCGCAGGAGTACCTGCCGGGCACCGAGTACATGGTGAACACCGTCAGCCGGGACGGCCGCCACCACCTGTGCGACGTCTGGCGGACCGGCCGCCTCACCGCGAACGGGGTCGTCGACCTCTGCGACGCCCTGTCGCTGACCGACTCGGCGAGCCGGGTCGTGGAGCCGCTGCGCGACTACGCGTTCCAGGTGCTCGACGCCCTCGGCATCCGCCACGGCCCGGCACACCTGGAGATCAGGATGACCCCGCAGGGGCCGTGCCTGGTCGAAGTCGGTGCCCGGATCGCCGGCGGCGGCATCCCGGACTGCGCCGGCCTGGGCATCGGCGAGTCCCAGCTGGAGTGGACCGTCGACGCCTACCTGCGGCCCGAGCGGTTCCACGCCCGCGCCGGAACGCCGTACCGGGTGCGTCGGTACAGCGCGATCTTCGGCATGGTCTCGCCGGTGGAGGGCGTGCTCGGCGAGTACCGGGGCATCGAGGAGATCGAGCGGCTGGAGAGCTTCCACAGCCTGATCACGCTGGTGAAACCGGGTCAGCGGATTTGCCGCACGGTCGACGACCTCACCTATCCGCTCGTCGTGAGGCTGCTGCACGACCTGGAGGAGGTGGTGCAGCGCGACCTGAACACGATCCGCCACCTCGACGGCGAGGCGTTCTACCGCCTCGACGGCGGGGCGGACTCCTGACGCCCGCGTTCGACTGCGGATCCGCCGCGGTCGAACGTCAGGCCCGGACCACGGCGGCCGGCTCCATCCGGGTCCACGAGGGCCGCGGCACCCGGTAGACGAAACTGACCGCCGTACGCGGCTCCGCCGCCGTGGTGTTGGGCGCCGAACGGTGCAGCACCAGGCCGTCGAACATCACGGCGGAACCGGGATCGAGGGGTACGGCGACCGGGTCGGCCGTGCGCGGCAGGTGCCCGTCCGCGACGTGCGGCTCCACCGCGCCCGCCCGCGGCGGCTCGCCCGGCAGACGCTCCGGGTCCCCGGTGTGCGGGAACAGCCCGAGCAGATGGGAGCCGGGGATGAACTCCAGGCAGCCGTTGCGCACGGTGGCCGGCTCCAGCGCGATCCAGATCGTCACGATGCCGTGCTCCTCGGCGCCGAACGAGGGCGGCGCGAAGGCGATGTCCTGATGCCAGGGCTTGGCCGACCCCACCACCGGCGGCTTGGCCCACAGGAACGCGTTGACCAGGGTGCCCGGGCTCCCGGCGGCCCCTGCCACCGGCCCGCCGGCCAGGTCCAGCGACCGCTGGACGGCCGCGAACTCGGGGACGTGCTCGTGGATGCGGTCGGCCGACCTCAGCACCCCGGGGAGGGCCTCGGCACCCTGCTGCCAGGCCGCCCAGCCGCCGATGCCGGGGGCCTCCAGGACGAAGTTCCCGCCGGAGACCGTGCGGTCGCGGGCCAGTTCCTCCAGGTCGGCCACCGCTGCGCGCAGCCGGGCGAGCGCCTCGCCCGCCACCAGCCCGTCGAGCCGCATGAATCCGTTGTCGCGCACTTCCCGGTAATGCGTGCCGTTCATTCTTCTCTCCTCGTCCCCACGTCCCGCCTCGGATCGCCGCCGGCCGACCCGCCATTACCACGGAAATGTTCATGTTCAACGTCCGCGTATCAAGGCCGTTGCCGCGCCTTCCGTGCTCTTCGTATGCTTCCGGGCCGTGCGGCCGATCCGGCCCACGGCAACCGATACGGAGGAAGGAGTGACAAATGAGCGACCGCGACTTCATCGACACCCGTGACGCTGAGCAGGAGACCAGCAAGTGGTAATCCGCTGACCAGCGAAACGCGCCGCCCGTATGGAATTCCAAATCTGTGCGGGCGGCGCGTCGTCCGAGAGAGGCTGAGATGGTAGGTAATCGCGTTTCAGAAGTCATCGACATTCCCGCCGATCTGCTGGAGATCGACGACTCCACCGACGAGCGCTACTGGGCGTCGGTGGAACGCGTCGTCGCGCTGGCCGAGGACCGGGGGCGGGCCGCCGACGGGATACCGCTGCTGGCGTCTGTCGCGGTCACCCACCCCGAATGGCCGGTGCGAGCCGGTGCGGTGCGCCTGCTGGCCAGGCATCACGCGGGTGACCCGGCGGCCGACACCGCCGTGGCCGCCGCCACCCACGACACCGTCGACTGGGTCGCCTTCACGGCGCTGAAGGTCATCGCGGAGCACCGGATCGCCGCCGCCGTACCCGACCTCATCCGCATCTCCGGCTGGCCCAGCAACTTCACCCGCCCCGACTGGACGCGCAAGCCCGTCGGCTGCGGCGCGGCACTCACCAAGCGGGCCCTCATCGCCGTCTTCGGTACCCGCGACCCGGCCGAACTGCGCCGCCTGGAGGACGAGTACTTCTCCGACATGCGGGCACGCATCGAGGCCGCGCGCAAGCGTCCCCGGCGCAACACCGACGTCGTCCTGGTGCCGGGCGGCCCGGCCATCATCGGCGCCGACGAGAAGCCCGACGCCTTCCGCATGGCCCAGGACGACAGCACGCTGCGCGCCGTGGACGTACCCGCGTTCCTCATCGACCGCACCACCGTGACCAACGCGCGCTACCGCGCCTTCCTCGACGAGGTCGGCGACTCCGGCGAGTTCGACCACCCGGACCAGCCGCTGGAGCGCTCGCACCGCCCGGCGCACTGGCACGACCCGCGGTTCAACGCCCCCGACCTGCCGGTCGTCGGCATCGACTGGTACGACGCGTACGCCTTCGCGAAGTGGGCCGGCGGTTCGCTGCCCAGCGAGGTCCAGTGGGAGAAGGCCGCGCGTGGCGTGGACGGCCGCCGCTACCCCTGGGGCGATGAGTGGGACCCGGACCGGGTGAACTACGTGGAGCGGTCCTTCGGCGAGGAGGTCGCCGACCTCGACTCCCTGGAGGCGCTGCTCGTCACCGTCTCGCAGGGCGACAACCCCGCTCACCCGGTGCTGCCCGCCGACGCCCTCCCGCAGGGCGCCAGCCCCTACGGCGCCCTGCAGATGTCGGGCAACGTCTGGGAGCTGACGCGGACCAACTACTACACCGGCGACGACATGGACCCCTTCTTCAAGGGCCGGCACCCGCTGGACTTCATGAACCGCAAGGAAGCCTTCCACGTGCTGCGCGGCGGCACCTGGACCTCCCCGCGGTCCTGCCTGACCACGTTCTACCGGGGCAAGGACCTGATCACCGACCGGCACAACGAGGTCGGCTTCCGCTGCGTGTACGAAGCGAGCGACTGATGCGACTGATCTCCCTCGGCCACGCCGCCGTCCTCGTCGACACGGGGACGGAACGCATCCTCTTCGACCCCTGGCTCACCCAGCGCCTGGACCGCTTCTGGGAACACCACCCGGCGGTGCCGGACCGGTTGGTCCGTGAGGTCCTCGACGACGGGGTCGACTACGTGGTGCTCAGCCACCACCACTTCGACCACCACCACTTCCCCTCGCTGCTGCGCCTGGTCGACGGCGCCGACGTGGACTTCGACGACAGCCCGCGCCAGAGCTTTGAGGTCACCTGCGTCTACCCCACCGGCCCGGTCCCGCCGCAACTGACCGCGTCCGGTCTCGGACACCAGGCCATCGCCTGGACCCTGCGCCGCCTCGGCTACGAGAACCTTCAGCCGGTGACCCCGGGCGACACCCTCACCCTGGGCCGGACGACCCTGCGGACGTTCCCCTCGGCGGTGTCCTTCCCCGAGATGAGCGTGCTGGTGCAGACCGACGACGCGGCCGTCATGCTGTGCGGCGACGCGCTCCTGCACGAGGACACCGTGGCGGCCTTCCGCCGCGCCGACGCGCCGCGGCTGGACGTCCTGCTCGTCCCCGCGCACAGCATCTCGCCGCCCGGCGTGCTCACCGAGCGCCGCCCGCTGACCGATCCGGACGCGGTGCGCGCCCGCGCCGTCGCCAACTTCGACCGGTACATCGACGCGCTCCCCGCGGCCCTGACCGTGCCCTCCTCGTTCGGCTGGCGCATCAGCGGCGACGGCACGTCCGACTACGACTGGTGCAACCGCACCATCTTCCCCTTCACCCCGGTCCAGGCACTGCGCCGCCTGGACGAGCTGGGCCGCGACGGCCTGCTGTGGGGTCCCGGACAGGTGATCGAGGTCAAGGACGGCAAGGCCGCCCTGGCCGACGGACCGGTGCCGCCCGGCGCGTACGACTTCGACGAGGTCTACGCCGCGGTGACCCTCGACCCGGACACCCCCGTACCGCCGTTCGACGCCTCCCGCGACCGGTACGGCCGTCAGACCCGCGACGCCGAGGACATGCTGCGCGAGCTGCTGGACCGGCTGGTGGCGACCGACTACTGGTACCGGGCACTGGACCATGGCGCCGGCCGCCACGTCGTCTCGCTGTACGAGGACGACGGCAGTGAGACGTCCTTCCTGCTCGACCCGGTGACCGGCCGGATCACCCGGCTGGGCCCCGGACCGGCCCGCGGCCACCTCACCGGCGGCGAGGGCTGGACCGAGATCGCCGCCTCCACCCTGGAGGCCATGCTCGGCGCCGACCTGCTGTTCGGCAGCTCCTTCGGGCTGTGGGCCAGCGACGGCGTGCTGCTCTCCGCGGTCTTCCACCACCCGTCGTTCTACACCCGCCACGTGGAACGCGCGCTGCGCCAGGAGAGCAGGCCATGAGCGAGCCGGTCCTGTTCGACCTCGACAGCGCCTGTCTGCGCGGCAACCCGCTGGGCGACCCGCACCGCCGCAGCGTCGAGGTGCACCTCCCGCCGGGGTACGACGGTGTCCGCCGGTACCCGGTGGTGTACTGGCTGCCGGGCTTCGGCGCCCGGCCCAGTCTCACCCACCGGCCGCTCGCCTTCGGCGACTCGGTCGCAGGCCGGCTCGGCCGGGCGATGGCGGAGGGCCGGGTGCCGCCCGCACTGCTCGTCGTACCCGACTGCACGACCGCCTACGGCGGCTCGCAGTACATCGACTCGGCCGCCTGCGGGCGCTACGCCGGCCACCTGGCGGAGGTCGTCGCCGAGGTGGACCGGCGGTTCGCGTCCCTGCCGGGGCCCGCCGGGCGCGCCGTCGCGGGCAAGTCCAGCGGCGGCTACGGCGCCCTGGTCGCGGGCATGACGACCGGGCTGTTCTCGGCGGTGCTCGCCTTCTCGCCCGACGCCGGGTTCGAGCACTGCTACCTGCCGCTGCTGCCCGCCGCGCTGGACACCGTCCGGGCGGCCGGCGGCGTCGAGGCACTGCTGGCCCGCCGTGACACCGGCCCGCACGACGTGCCCTTCATGGTGGCGATGAGCCTCGTCGCGATGGGCATGTGCTACGCCGACACCCCCGGAACCGCGCCCGCCGACGCGCTGCCCTGCGACCCCGTCACCGGCCTGTTCCGCGACGAGGTGTGGCAGCGGTGGCTGCGCCACGACCCGGTGCGCATGCTCCCCGCCCACGCCGGCCGGCTCGCCGCCCTCGGCCTCCTCCACCTCACCGTCGGCGAACGCGACGACTACGGGATGCACTGGGGCGTCCGCGCGCTGCACGCCGCCCTCGACGCACACGGCGTCGCGCACGCCTACCGCGAGCACGCGGGCGGCCACCACGGCATCGAGCACGTGTTCACCGAGGCCCTGGCCCAGCTGTGGCGGGTGTGGGGGGAGAAGGAGGCCGGCGCGTGTGCGGCATAGCGGGCTTCATCAGCTTCGAGGGACGGCGCGACACCGACTGGATGGACGCGCTCGGCCGCACGATGACCGACGCCATGGCGCACCGGGGCGAGGCGGCCCGCGCCCCGTACGTCTCGGCGTGCGGCACCGTCATGCTGTGCGCGACGCGCCTGGCGATCCGCGACCGCAGCGAGGCGGGCGACCAGCCGATGACCGACCCCACCGGACGCATCGTCCTGGTGCACAACGGCGAGGTGTACGGCTCCCGTTCGCCCGCCGCGCCGCTGTGGCCCCGCAGCACCACCTGCGACACCGAGTTCGTCCTGCAGCAGGTGTGCCGCGAGGACGATCCCGCCGCCGCCCTGCAGCCGCTGTCCGGCATGTTCGCCCTCGCCTGGCACGACACCTGGACCGGCCGCGTCGTGCTCGCCCGCGACCACTTCGGCGTGAAACCCCTCTTCTACGCCTTCGCCCACGGCGGGCTCCTCTTCGCCTCCGAGCCGGGCGTGCTCCTGCGCACCGGCCTGGTGACCCCCGAGGTGGATCCCGAGGAGTACGTCCTGCGCTCCTGGATCCGGATGGACGCGGCCGACGACCACACCTGGCTGCGGGGCGTGCGGGCCCTGCAGCCCGCCGAGTACCTGTCGGTCGACCGCCCCGGCACCAGCACCCACCGCTACTGGCGGCCCACGCCGGTGGACGGACTGGTCACCGCCGAGGAGATCAGGGAGGCGTTCGACCGGGCGATCGCGGAGCGGGCCGTGTCCGACGTCCCGCGGGCGGCGGTGCTCAGCGGCGGCGTCGACAGCACGGCGGCCGTGGCCGCCCTGACCGCGCTGGACGTTCCCGTCCAGGGGTACGTGCTGCGCTACCAGGACGGCATCGGCGGCTCGGGCGACGACGTGGCGCACGCCGCCGAGGCCGCCGAGAGTCTGGGCGTACCCCTGACCGTGTGCGACCTGGACCGCCGAAGCGCCGCCGAACTGGTGCCCGTCCTGCCCACCCGGCTGATGCGACCGCTGCTGCACGGCGCAGAACTCGCCATGCACCACCTCTACGGCGCCATCGCCCGCGACGGCAACGTGGTCGTCTACTCCGGCCACGGCGCCGACGAACTGTGGGGTTACCAGGCCGGCCGGTACTTCCCGATCGTCGACCCCTACGCGCCCACCTTCATCCACGGCCGCCACTACCTGACCCACCAGCTGTACTCCGACGAACGGCCCGTCTGGGCCCGGCTGGTGAGCTGGATGGCCCGCGAACTCGGCGTCGACATGACGACCGTCACCGACCTGGTGTGGGAGCGCACCATGGAGGAGTACCGGGCGATCAAGACCGCGTCCCCGCTCAAACGCGGCCGGCACCACCTGCTGCGCCGCTTCCTGGTCTACGTCAACGACATGGTCGACGCCACGTCGGCGACCTTCACCCTGGAGGACCGGCCCGTCTTCCAGGACGTCGCCCTCGCCGAGCTGGCCTTCCGCTGCCCGGAGCACCTGAAGGACTCCGGCGAGCCCGGCAGCAGCCACAAGGGCCTGCTCAAGGAGGCGCTCGCCGACCTGCTGCCCGACTCGGTGCGCCACCGCCCCAAACAGGGCTTCCCGACCCCCACCGACCCCGGCTACGTCCGCCGACTGGCCGACCTCGCCGACGGGCTCGGCACCCCCTTCGGCCTGCCGCCGCTGCCCGCCGGGCTCCGGGCCGAACTGGGCGTCGGCGAATGGATGTTCCTTGCTTCGACCTCCGCCTGGCTCGGCCACCTCGCGGAGCTTCGCACCCACCCGAGGAGTCAAGGTGAGCAGTCCCGTACCCCCGTGGCGCTGGCAGGTCCTGGACCGCGCGGCCGATCTTGACCCGGTGCCCCCGGCGATCGAGGAGACCCGCGCCCAGGACTGGTGCAACTTCGTGCTGTGGCGGCCGTCCCGGCTGCCCGCGGGATGCGACACGCGCGTCGGCACCCTGCGCCGCGAGGCACCCCCCGGCCGGGTGGCGGCCGAGGGCCGCACCCCGTGGAGTGACGCCAACCCCGCCGGCTACCGCACCGAGATCTCCGGCGGGGGACGGCGGCTTCGCCTGAAGCAGTTCCTCTACGACTGGGCGTTCCCCGCCGCCGACCACCCCTGCCTGTGGGGCAGCGAGACCCGTCCGGCCGAGATCGGCGAGGGCCGCGTCGTCTGGCTCGGCACCGACTACCTGGGCCACCGCGCCGCGAGCGCCAGGCTGGCCCGCACCACCGTCGAACTGTCCGTCCTGGAGGGCGAGTTCGACGACGACGAGCTGGTCGCGCTGTTCGCCGCGCTGCGCCCGGCCGTCCCGGACGCCGTGCCGAGGGTGCTGGCCACCCCGTTCGCCGACCTGAGCTACTGGGCCCGGCACCCGGCCGCCATGGTGTCGGTGCCCACCGGCGTCTTCCGCTTCCACCGGACCGAGCGCGAGCACGAGGGCGACTGGGTCCCCTCCGAGCAGGTGGTGGACTTCCTCACCGCCCAGGGAGTGCCGGTTGCGGCCGGGCAGTTCCGCGCCGAGAGCGCCGCCACGTTCGGCGACGGCAGCACCGTCCGCGAACTGGACGTCGTCTACTCCTCGCCGTCCGGCGACGAGCTGCGTCTGACGGCGCAGCGCACCGGCGGCGGCCGGCTCGCGTTCCCCCCGCAGCGGGACAAGCACCCCGCCACCGCCGAGATCCGCGACCTCGGCGGCCGTCCGCTCCACCTCGGCCACCTCAGCACACGGTACGGCGCCTGCGACGCCTGGTGGCAGCACCCCGACGGATACGACCTCCGGCTGCTCGGCAGCGCGGGAGCGGGCCTCGGCCCGGAGGAGTTCCACGGTCTGGCCGCCGAGATCGACCGCGGGCTCCGGCTCGCCGGCCACGCGACGGTGCTCGGATGACCGCGGCGGGCCGTGCGGTCCTCGACCCCGCCACCGGCCGCACCGTCACCCACGTCCCGGACACCGACGCGTCCGGCGTCGCCGCCGCGGCGGCCCGGGCCCGGACGGCGTTCGACAAGGGCTGGGCCGACACATCCCCGGCCCAGCGCTCGCGCCTGCTGCGGGAGCTGGGCGAGCTGCTGCGCGAGGACCGCACGGAACTCGCGGCGCTGGAGCGGCTGAACACGGGCAAGCCCACCGCCCGCGCCCTGGGAGAGGTCGACTTCGCCGCCCAGGTGGTCGACTGGTTCGCGGCGGCGGCCCGGTACCCGGTGGGGGAGACCCACCCGGCGGGCCCCGGCATGCGCACCTACACCGACCGGGTGCCGGTCGGTGTGTGCGCGGCCATCGCGCCGAACAACTACCCCCTCCTGCTGGCCGTATGGAAGATCGCCGCCGCCCTCGCCCACGGCAACACGGTCGTCGTCAAGCCGGCGCCCGAGACACCGCTGTCGATCCGCCGCCTGGTCGGCCGCGCCGACGACGTGCTCCCCGACGGCGTGCTCACCGCCGTCTACGGCGGTGCCGCGACCGGCCGGCTGCTGTGCGACCAGCCGGCCGTCGGCATGGTCTCCTTCACCGGCTCGACGGGGGCCGGGCGCGAGGTCGCGCGGCGCTGCGCGGACGGCCTCAAGCCGGTCTCCCTCGAACTCGGCGGCAAGAGCCCCGTCGTGGTCTTCCGCGACGCCGACCTCGACGCGGCGGCTCACGCCGTCGTCACCGGCTTCACCGGCAACACCGGCCAGGTGTGCGTCGCGGGTTCACGGCTGGTCGTGGACCGGGCCGTGCACGAGGAGTTCGTCGGCCGGGTGGCCGCTTACGCGGCCACCCTCGAGGTCGGCAGGCCGGCCGACCCCGGCACCGACCTCGGCCCGCTGATCAGCCGGGCCGCCGCCGACCGCACGGCCGAGGTGGTCGCGCAGGCGGCACAGCGCGGTGCCCGGGTGATCCTCCCGCCCGGCCGCTCCTCGGTCCTGCACGACCTCGACGGCGGGTTCTTCGTCCACCCCGCGATCATCGACCGGGCGCCCCTCGACAGCCGCGCCTGGCGGGAGGAGATCTTCGCGCCGGTGCTGTCCGTCGCGTCGTTCGCCACCGACGACGAGGCCCTGGCCCTCGCGCACGACACCGACTACGGGCTGTCGGCGTCGGTGTGGACCTCGGACGCCCACCGCGCCGAGCGCTTCGCCCGGGCCCTGCGGGCCGGCATGGTCTGGGTGAACACCTGGGGCGACACCGAGGAGACGGTCAGCGTCGGGGGTCTCGGCCAGTCCGGATACGGCCGGGAGCTGGGCCTGCACGCCGTCGACGGCTACACCAGGCCGCGCGCCGTCTGGGTGGCCCACCGGCCGGGGCGGTGACACCGTGGCACGTACCGGCCCCCCGCACCTCGACTTCCGCAGCGACACCCGCACCCTGCCGGACGCGCGGATGCGCCGGGCGACGGCCGCGGCGGATGTCGGGGACGACGTCTACGGCGACGACCCGACGGTCGCCCTCCTGCAGGAGCGGGTCGCCGACCTGCTCGGCACCGAGGCCGCACTGTTCACGCCCACCGGCACGATGGCCAATCTGCTCGCCCCGCTCGCCGCGGCCGGCCCACCCGGATCGCCCGCCCCGCGGGTGATCGCCGGCGCGGACACCCACATGGCGTTCCTGGAGTCGGACGGGCTGCGCCGCTTCGGCGGCATCGAGCTGCTGCCGGTGCGGCAGCGCCCCGACGGCCTGCCCGACCCCGACGCCCTGGCCGCGCTGCTCGCCGCCCGCGCGGACCGGCCGGCCGTGGTCTGCGTCGAGAACACCGCCATGATGCACTCCGGCAACGCCCTGGACGCCGAAGCGACGTACGCCGTGGCGGCGCTGGCCCACCGGCACGGCGCGCACCTGCACCTCGACGGCGCGAGGCTCGCCAACGCCGCCGTGGCGCTCGCGGTGCCGCCCGCGCACCTGGCCCGGCCGGCGGACAGCGTCACCTTCTCCGTCTCCAAGGGGCTCGGTGCCCCCGCGGGCGCGCTGCTGTGCGGAACACGCGAGTACGTCGCCCGCGCTCGCGCGCTGAGGGGCTGGCTGGGCGGTTCCCTGCACCAGGTGGGCGTCCTCGCCGCGCCCGCCCTGGTGGCGCTCGACCGCCTGCCCGACCTGGCCGCCGACCACGAGACGGCCGCGGCGCTCGCCGCCGGGCTCGCCACGGTGCCCGGCACGGAGGTGATGCGCCCGCCCCGGCCGACCAACATGGTCATGGCACGGCTGACGGGACTGGGCGCCGACGAGTGCGCCGAGCGCCTGGCCGGCCACGGCGTGCGCGTCCTGCCACTGCCGAACGGACATGTGCGCTTCGTGACCCACCGCGCACACGACATGATCGGGGTACGCGCGGCCGTCCGGGCGCTGGCGGCCGTCGCGGCCACCGTGTCCGGGCCCGGCCGGCGGCCCAGGACCACCCGGAGGGGGCTCGCCCCCGGCACTGACGGAGGAGACATGACGACGAAGCCACCCGCGCGCGGACTCGAGGAACGGCTGCGGGACACTCGGGCGAGACTGGAGAACGACGTCGATCTGTGGGTGGCGACGGCGGGTGCCTCCCGCGGCGTCCACCTGATCCCACTGTCCTACCACTGGGACGGGAACGCGATCCTCGTCTCCACGCCCCGCGACTCGGTCACCGGCCGCAACCTGCTGGCCGACGGGCGGGTCCGGCTCGGCCTCGGGCCGACCCGTGACGTCGTGCTCATCGACGGTGTCGCCGAGCCGGTGGACGTCACCGAGCTGGGCGAAGAACTGGGTGACGCCTTCGCGGCCAGGACCGGGTTCGACCCCCGCAAGCTCGACGAGCCCTACCAGTACTTCCGGATCCGGCCCCGGCGCGTCCAGGCCTGGCGGGAGTCGAACGAGCTGGCCGGACGTGACCTCATGCGCGACGGCGCCTGGCTCGGCTGACCCGCCAGGGACGACACCACCCCGCCCGCGCCGGCCGGTCACCCGCGTGACCGCCCGGCGCGGGCGCGGTCCAGTCGTGCTTGACCGCTTCTGAAGACGGCTTTGCCAGGCTGCGACTGGCAACGCATCGGTCGATCCTTAAGGGGCGAATATGGGAGCCATCGAGGTTCCGGTTCTGATCGTGGGCGGTGGCGGATGCGGTCTGTCCGCCTCCGTCTTCCTGTCCGACCAGGGCGTCGATCATCTGCTGGTGGAGCGGCACCCGGACACATCGAGGGTTCCGAAGGCGCACTACCTCAACCAGCGCACGATGGAGATCTTCCGGCAGCACGGTGTCGCCGACGACGTGCTCGCCGAGGCGGCGCCGCTGGAGAAGTTCGGCAAGGTGCGCTGGCAGACCACACTCGCCGGTGACGGGCCCCTGGACCGGCGCCTGATCCACGAGATGGACGCCTTCGGCGGCGGTGCGCTGCGCGAGACCTACGCGGCGGCCGGGCCCGTCCTGCCGGCCAAGCTGCCCCAGATGTGGCTGGAGCCGATCCTGCGCCGGCATGCCGAGGACCGCAATCCCGGGCGGATCCTGTTCCACCACGAACTGACCTCGTTCTCCGACGAGGGCGACCACGTGCTCGCCGAGGTGCGCGACCTGGAGACGGGCGAGATCACCACCGTCAAGGCGCAGTACCTGCTCGGGGCCGACGGTGGCCGCACGGTCGGCGCCGAGGTCGGCATCGAGATGCAGGGCCCGCCCGGACTGGTCAACACCACCACTGTGTACTTCTCCGCCGACCTGTCCGAGTGGTGGGAGGAGGGCACGCTCATCACGCACTTCCTCAGCCCCGAGGACCCCGACCTGTCGAGCAACCTGATCGAGATGGGGCCGCGCTGGGGCAAGGAGTGCGAGCAGTGGGGCCTGCACTTCGCCCCCGGCCCCGCCGGCCGCTGGAACAACGAGAACGTCGTCCCCCGGATCCGCGAGCTGCTGCGCATCCCGGACCTGGAGGTGACGGTGCACAAGGTGACGGACTGGATCGTGCACGCGCACCTCGCCGACCGCTACCGGGTGGGCCGCGTGCTGATCGCCGGCGACGCCGCGCACCGCCAGCCCCCCGCCGTCGGCCTGGGCCTGAACACCGGCATCCAGGACGCGCACAACCTGGCCTGGAAGCTGGCCGCGGTGCTCGGCGGCCGCGCGTCCGACAGCCTCATCGACAGCTACGAGGCGGAGCGCCGGCCCGTGGGCCGGGAGAACGTCGACTGGGCGGTCTCCGCCGCCGTGCACCACCAGGCGGTCATCGACGCCATCGGCGCCGGCCACAACATCCCGGCGGGCCGCCGCAAGCAGCGCCTGGAGGCGTACTTCGACCCCTCGCCGCTCGGCGACACCGTGCGGGCGCGCGCCCTGGAGATCTTCCACACCCACCGCGGGGGCTGCCAGTCCCTCGACATGGAGGTGGGCTTCCACTACGAGGACGGCGCGCTCGTCCCGGACGGCAGCGAGCCGCCGGCCCGCGTCCCCATGCGCAACGAGCACCGGCCCACCTCACGGCCCGGGCACCGGCTGCCGCACGCCTGGATCACCGCCGGCGACCGGCGGCTGTCCACGCTGGACCTCACCGGGCGGTGCGACTTCACGCTGATCACCGGTCCGGAGGGGACGCCGTGGTGCGAGGCGGCCGCGCGGGTGGCGGAGAAGTTCTCCGTGCCCATCGCGACCGTCCGCATCGGCGCCGGCTGCGAGTACGCCGACGCCGAGGGCGGCTGGGAGGCCGTCCGCGGGATCACCGACGCCGGTGCCCTCCTGGTCCGCCCCGACCAGCACGTCGCCTGGCGCAGCACGGGCGCAGGCCAGGACGCCGAGCAGACCCTGGCGCAGGTGTTCGCCGCGGTGCTGGACCGCTGACACCACGACAGACAGACAGAAGCGGCCGTGCCCCGAAGGGCACGGCCGCTTCTGCGTGAGGGAGGTCAGGCTCCGACCGCCACCGAGCGGGCCGGCGCGTTCTGCCGCACCCAGTCCAGCACCTGCTCGGCCGCCTGCCGGGCCGAGGCCATGCACACGCCGACGCCGACACCGTCGTAGAGGGCGCCGCAGACGGCGAGTCCGGGCTGCGCGGCCACCGACTCGCGGATGCGCCGCACCCGCTCGAAGTGGCCGACGGTGTACTGCGGCAGGGCGTCCGCCCAGCGGCTGACCCGGCTCGCCACCGGGGCGCCGCGCACTCCGATGGCCTCGGCCAGCTCGGCCGTCGCCAGCGCCACGAGGTCGGCGTCGTCGCGTCCCAGCAGGTGCTCCTCGCCGAACCGCCCGATCGAGCAGCGGATGATCTCCACCTCGCCGGCCAGGTGCGGCCACTTCACGGTGGTGAAGGTGACCTCCTTGACCGCCTTGCCCTCCGGGGCGGGCACCCGGTAGGCGGCGTAACCGCGGCCCGCCAGGGGGGCCGGGAACGCCGAGCGCGGGTAGGCGAGCGTCACCATCGCCACGCTGGAGTACGGCACCTCGGCGAACGCCGAGACGGCGGCGGTGGTTCCGGGTACCTGGGCGAGCAGCTTGCCCGCGGGGCCCGCAGGTACGGCGATGACGACCGCGTCCGCGTCGATGTGCTCCGGGGCGGCGGCCGTGCCGACGGTTACCCGCCAGCCGTTCGCGCCGCGGGTCAGCTCGCGGACGGGAGCGTCGGTGCGCACCGACGCGTCGGGCGCCGCCGCCAGCACCTCGCGCGCGAGCACGGGGGGCAGCGAGCCGAAACCGCCGTCCAGGGTCGCCACCCGCACGGGCGGCGGCTTCTGGCCCTCGGCGAGCACGGGCGTCAGGGAGGCCGCCGCGTCCGCCAGCGAGACGTGCGCACGGGCCGCCTTGGCCAGCGGCGTCAGCGTGGCCTCGAACGACAGGTCCGCGGCACGGCCCGCGAACACCCCGGCGAGGAACGGCTCGACCAGGCGGTCCACGACCTCCTGGCCGAAGCGGCCACCGACGTAGTCCGCGACCGAGACGTCGCCCTCCAGGTCGAACGACGGCAGCACCAGGTCCTGCCGGGCCCGCTCGACACCCTCCGCGGAGACGACGCCCGACCGGGCGAGGTCGTCCATGTCGCAGGGCACGCCCATGAACTGACGGTCCGGCTGGTGCCGGACCTCGCCCCTGCTCCAGATCGCCGACGCGGTGACGCCGGCGGACATGATCTTCTCGCCGAGCCCGGCGTCCGCGATCAGCCCGGTGGTCCGGCGCCGGTTGGCGTACAGCGACTCGGCGCCCTCGTCGACGGGGACGCCCGCCACCTCGGAGACCGACAGCTTCCCGCCCAGCCGGGACGACGCCTCCAGGACCGTCACCCGGACCGGCTCGTCGCGGAGCCGGAACGCCGCCGCCAGTCCCGCGATGCCACCCCCGATGACGACCACATGGGGCTTTCCACTCACCTGATCCTGTTCGGTGTCAGCCATTCCACCAGATCCTTCGCGGTTAGTGTCGTCAGAGGCCGCCCCGGCGCCGCCGACCGGCGCCGGGGCAGGCCCTGGCAGTCTCGCCGGGGGGCCCAGCCCCCCGGTCGAGAGCGCCTAGAGAACGCTGCGGGCGGTGCCGAACCAGCGCTCCAGGGCCTGGGTGAGGTCGTCGGTGGTGCCGGGGGAGGTCCAGGCGACGTAGCCGTCGGGGCGGATCAGGACACGTCTCTTTTAAACATTCCCGAGCCCC